>CAIUWO010000961.1 GCA_903902895.1 Candidatus Hydrogenedentota bacterium
AGGCGTGGTGGATGAGATTTCGCCGCAGGCCGACCGTCAAAAGGGGACGGTTCAGGTCAAGGTGCGTTTTCTCAAGCCTGATGCGCTGGTGTTTACAGAATTGAACGCCCGGGTGACATTCCTTGGTGAGGCATCGACCGTCACCGCCGCGCCCGATCAGCCCCGGCTTTGGCTGCCTGCCTCCGCGATCATTCGCCGGGAAAACAGTACGGCCGTGTTTACCTTGACGGACGGTCAGGCGGTGCTGCGGCCTGTGACTTTGGGAGGCGAATCCGAACGGGGCATTGAGGTGGTAAAGGGTCTGACCGGGAGCGAGACGCTGATCACCAGTCCGCTGGAACAACTGACCAACGGCGACCGCGCCGTGGCTGCGCCCTGAGGGAGGCCTTATGAGTGAAGAACCCGTCGTCCAAGTGCGTGGCCTGCGCAAAGTGTTTGCACACGGCGGCGCCGATGTCGTGGCACTGGATAATATTGACCTGGATGTCCTTTCCGGCGAATTTCTTTCGCTGATGGGGCCGTCCGGTTCGGGCAAATCGACCCTGCTGCACATTATCGCGGGCATCGATCGCGCCACCGGGGGCGACTGCATGGTGCTTGGGCACGATATCGGCGGGCTTTCCGAGGATGAGCTTTCCCGTTGGCGCAACGAACACATCGGGTTTGTCTTTCAGTCGTTTAACCTGATCCCGGTGCTGACCGCCTTCGAAAATGTGGAGATGCCTCTGCTACTCACCGGATTATCTAGGCGCGAACGCGAGGAACATGTGCTGACCGCGCTCGACATCGTGGGTCTGGGCGACCGTGTCACGCACCTGCCACGCCAGCTTTCCGGCGGTCAGGAGCAACGTGTGGCCATTGCCCGCGCGTTGGTGACGGACCCGGACATGCTGCTCGCTGACGAGCCCACCGGGGATCTGGACGCCCATGCCGCCGAGGAAGCCCTGAATATCCTGCGTAAGCTTAACCAGGATTTCGGCAAGACCATCATCATGGTGACCCACGACCCCAAAGCCTCCACGTACGCCACCATCACCCGCCATCTGGACAAGGGGAACATGCTACCTCTCTAGTTCCCTGCCTTCCCCGGGAATTTTTGGCCAGGTATCACCGTTTATGCTTTCGGTACAACTTGGAAGGGCGTGTCTTGTCGACGACCGGGCGGTTGGCGTTCAGGGCGCGGAAGTCTAAACGGCGGCCTTGGGAACGGCTATCGGGCCGAAGGCCGAAAAGGAGGTCAGCATGGTCAATAAACTCAGTGGTGGCGTATTGGGCGTTTTTTTGGTAGCCGGGGCACTTTGCGCCCTGCTTCTAACGCCATCGGCCCAGGCGAGCATCGCCTATGGCAGCATTAACAACTTTGACACGGTGAACGACACGGGTTCGGAATGCCACGGTTTTGAAATTGAAATCGATGGCATACACAGCACGGACATTAGTTATACCTACGACTGGAACCACTATGGCGCTCCCCGGATAACGGAGGATAACTCTGATCCGGCGAACCCCAAGGTCTTTGTGCGCTATGAAAGCGGCAAGAATCCGGATGG
>CAIUWO010000962.1 GCA_903902895.1 Candidatus Hydrogenedentota bacterium
ATATGCGGGTTAGCAACGGTTCACATCTACTGTCAAAATGACGGCGGTGCATGTTTCTGGCGCATCCTACTGTCGTTGGCGATGAACGCGCGCAAACGCATATAACAGAACACCAGCGCCGCCGGTCATTCGGCTGAATTCTTTCCTCACGATGACCGGGGAAGTTCACGGGGAAACATTTCCCATGCCGGTTGTTTGTACACATCGCTCTGGTGCAATGCGCGCAGGGCAATGCGAAAGCCCAGGTGCACGCCCAACGGCAGGAAGACAAGCCCGGCATACAGCGCCCACACCCCCGCCATAAGAGTGGCGAGCGGCACGAAAAGTCCAGCAACAAGAAAGCTAAGCATCAACCTTTCCACCCTCTCGGCGGTGCGCAGGTTGAAAGAATACCAGACTACGGCGAAGCCCAGGCAGGCCGGAATAAAATAGAGCAGCTCCGGATGCACCAAGTCCCGGCCTTGGCCAAGCAGCGCCAATCCGCACAGCATCACCAGTGCGGATGAGGCAAGGTTCGCGCAGGCCTGCACCAGCGCGGACAGGCTTAGAATCATTGCCAGTCGGCGTCTGCCCAGGGGAAGGGTGCCCAGCACCCGCAACGACACCGCCGGGTTTGGCACGGTAAGAAGCACGGCAATTGCGAGAAGCCCCCCCGCGACGTACTTGACGTGTTCGCCTATGCCCATCGTCGCGAGCGTCGGGGAAAGAAAGACAAGAAAGGCCAAGACCGACACAAACAGATTGTAAGCGTCCGGTGAACGGCATCTTCCCAAATCCCCGAACCTGTGCGAAGATATCGCCATTGCAGGAGGCATATGGCAATGGCGGATACAGACGGGATGAACCGGGTCGAGCGCGAGGCGTGTTGGCGGGAACGGATTGCGGCGTGCGCCGCGTCGGGGCTTGCCGCCACGCATTACTGCCGTGAGGCCGGGATATCGGTGTCGCAGTATTACCGGTGGAAATGGAAGCTGTCGCGCCGGGATGCGGCGGTGTCGGTGCCGGCCCTGTTTTCGGAGGTGCGGGCGGTTCGGCGGGAGGAAACGTTGCCGGGTGCCCCCGTTGAGATTGCGCTGTCGGGCGGGCGGGTGGTGCGCGTGGCCGATGGGTTCGACGCGGCGACGCTGGCGCGGGTGGTGCGCGTGCTGGAAGGGTTGTGATGCTGAGGCTTCCTCCGTCGGTGAGAATCTTTTTGTGTCAGATTCCTGTGGACATGCGCCGCTCGTTCGACGGCCTTGCGGCGATGGCGGAGCAGGTGGTGCGCGAGGATCCGCTGTCCGGGCATCTGTTTGTGTTTCGCGGGCGTCGCGGCGACCGCGTCAAGATACTGCACTGGGACCGGGACGGGTATGCGCTGTGGTACAAGCGCCTGGAGGCGGGGGTGTTCCGGTTTCCGACGAACCCTGCGCAGTCCGCCGAGATTTCCGCGGCGGACCTTGGTCTCATTCTGGAGGGCATCGATCTGCGCTCGGTGAAACGGCACAAAAGGTTCTCGTTTTCCGGAAAAATGAGCGAAACCATTCTGTATGATCAGCAGTCTATATAGTATCACACGAAGTGAGCCAACCGACGCGGACCGCAATGAGCAAAGACACCGACAGCACGAAGCTCCCCGATGACCTGGCGCAGTGCCACGCGCTCATTGACGAGCTTCTTGCCTCGCTGCGCCAGCAGGAGTTGGAGAAGGCGCGGCTGCTTGCACGGATGGAGCATCTGCTGCGTCAGATGTACGGCCGCAGTGCGGAGAAGGTGGACCCGGCGCAACTGCTGCTGTTTGCGGCGGAGGCGATGGCGGCCGTTGAAGCGGAAGCGCCGCAGACGGAAACCGTTGAGCCCGAGCCCGAAGCCGCACCGAAGAAGAAGGGCCACGGGCGCAAAAAGCCTCCGGTCGAGCTGCCCCATCTCCCCATTGAATATCCCGTGCCTGAATCCGAAAAGGTTTGCGCCGAGTGCGGCGCGGCAAAGAAACGCATCGGCCAGAAGGTCACGGAGCAGCTCGAATACGCCCCGTCCTCGCTGTTCGTCATCGACCACATCCAGCCCGTGTTCGCCTGCCCGTGCTGCCAGGAGGGCGTGACGGTCGCGCCCAAACCGGCGCAGCCCATCGGAAAGGGTCTGCCGGGACCGGGGCTGCTGGCGCAGGTAGTGGTCAGCAAGTACGCCGACCACCTGCCGCTGTACCGCCAAGAGGACATATTCGGGCGGCACGGCGTCGAACTGAGCCGCAAGACGATGTGCGACTGGGTGCTGGCCTCGGCCAAAGTCCTGGAACCCGTTGTGGAACTGATGAAGGCCCGAACGCTAACCTCCAAAGTCATCCACACAGACGACACGCCTGTCGACGTGCGCGGCCCCGGCGGAAACTACCAGGGCCGGTTCTGGGTGTACGTCGGCGACGGCCGGCATCCCTACACCGTCTACGACTTCACACCCAGCCGACGACGGGACGGACCGGCCGCATTCCTGGACGGGTTCGCCGGCACAAACGAAAACCCGCGCTATCTGCAGGCCGACGCGTTTGGCGGTTACGACGGCATTTATGCCGCAGGCACCAGCATTCTTGAGGTCGCGTGCTGGGCGCACGCACGCCGCAAGTTTTACGATGCCCTCAAGAGCGACGTGAACCGAGCCCATCAGGTGCTCGCATGGGTGCGCATGCTGTACGACGTCGAGCGCGATGCCAAGGGGTTCGACGCCCAACAGCGCCGGGCACTGCGTCAGGAACGGTCCAAGCCGGTCATCGACAAGATGGAGCAATGGCTCGACACCCAGCAGGGGCGGGTCCTGCCCAAGAGCCCCATCGGCGAGGCGGTCACCTATGCCCAAAACCAGTGGAAGGCACTGCTGCGCTATCTTGACGACGGCGACCTCGCCATAGACAACAATGCGGCGGAGAACGCCCTGCGCGGCATCGCCATTGGGCGAAAGAATTTTCTATTCGTTGGAAGTGACCGGGGCGGACGCGCCGCAGCCACCCTCTACAGCCTCGTCAGGAGCGCCAAGCGCCACGAGTTGGACCCCTTCATCTACCTGCGCGATCTATTCCTGCGCATCCCCACCCACCCCAGCACGGATATCCACCTGCTGTTGCCCGACCACTGGAAGCAGGACATCCTGCCGACCCTCGACTCCCCGCCCCGTCCGTAGCGCACAACGAAACCGCCGCAGCGAAAAAGCGCTATACGGCGTTCACCGGACGCTTACAACAGATTGAGGAAGAGCATCATCGAGGCGAACCCAAGAAACGGCTGGCAGCCGTTAAAGAACCGTTTCAGGGGCGAGCCCGCAGATATCTCGCACGGTCGCTCAGCCACCGCCAGCGCGGCTTCCAGCACCGGGTCGGCGCACATCTCCCGCCGGGTAAGAAAGGAGTGCCCGAAAGTCAGCAATCCCAGAGCCACAGCAGCAGACGCCCCTACCGGGGACAAAAATAGAGACAGCGAAACATACCCCATGATGGACAGGTCGGCAAGGATGGCGAAAACGCCAAACAGCCAGACAAACGCGGCAACAAGTGTCGAGCGTCTCTTCTGCATTGTTGCGGCAAGAAGCTGCCTTCCCGCGCAGAGAAACACACAGGCCAGCGCGAGGTTGCTCAACGTTCTGCACCACAATGCGGTGTCCAGTTTCCCCAGCAGCGCGGCTATCAGAAGACAAGGCACGGACAGGACTGCGAGTATGCCGAATGGAATCACCACCCGCTGTGCCCACACCGCATCCGCCCAATCGTCACCCCTCACGGGCAGCATGCGAAAGACGCGCTTATTCCCCGCCAAGTCAGGGACAATCAGCTTCGGAAGAATAGGGCCGCCGCGCATCAGACCCGTCCACAGTCCCGCCATCATCAAGGAGGTCAGGAGAACCGCGCCATCCCCCTGGGGTGGGCCAAAAGCAAAAAAGAACGGGAAACCAAACGCATAAATGGACATGCCGGCAAGGTTCGTGGGAACATCGCCCACCAGCAGGCGCTTCATCGCTTCCATCTTCCCGTCCGACACGACCCGCGCCTTTGTCGGCATGATTGTGGGTATGTGGTTCATGTTGCATTCTCCCGCGTGGCGGCCATCGGAGATGGTGCGGTACATTTATGGTGGCGGCGCGAAGCCCAGTTTCGGGGACAAGGGGGGGCCCAAGAAGGAATGCTAACAGGGAAAGGAACGCAGCCTTGCACAACGTAGAGGAGGCTTCCAGCCTCCTTCTTTTCCGGCCCGACCCGGGGCGCAGGAAGAAAGCGGCAGGATGCCGCGTCTACTTTACGCCGCACTTGCGACCTTTCCATGGGTCTACGACATGAGAACGAAGGGATCTGTTCCAACCACAAAGAGCGCGAAGAACACAAAGAAAAGCGTTCGGGGCGCGCAAATTGGCGTCCGTGCACCTCGGTGTCCTCTGTGGTTATGAATGTACGGTTCTTCATGTGTCAGTGCGCTCTATTCCGTGGCCTTCTGATAACAGTCGTCGCGGCGCAGCACGCGCTCCGCGCGCCGGGCGGCAATGGGTATTCCCGCGAACAGGGCAATGCCCCCCGCGATCATCCACATCCACCCATGGCTGGTCACGTCGGCCTGAAACATTTCTTTGCAGACAACCAGCAGAAACGATCCGTAAGACAGAACGAAGATAGCTGTCAGCAGCAAAATAACCCACCGTACTATCCCTACTTCGGAGCCTTTAAGGGTGACGGGAAGGAGAGTCAGTGCCACACCCTGCACCAAAACGGAAATGCCAAGCAGTGAAAACAGTATATTGAATGTGATGAGTTCTTGGCTTACCCACCACGAACCCAACGCAGTGAATACCAACACCCATGGCACTAGGCACGACACAGCTATGAACCCGACAATTGCCGCGCCCAACTGGGCGCGGCTCATCGGAAGCATTCGCCATGCCCGCAATTCGGCGTTCCAGGGAATCCAGACAAAACTGATATTGACAAGGGCCGCAGCAACGGCGAGGCCGAGCGAAGAATTTGGCTCCGACTTGTACCCTGGCCACCATATAATACAGGTACAAGCCGCCACTGCCAGACCGGCCATGCAGGCGGACCACACGGCCGTTCCAGTCATGTGCTTCAGTAGCGCCACGATCCACGGGTCCCGACCCGGCGTGGCCCACACCAGGCCAGACTCAACGCGCCGCGCCTCCTCCGTTGCCGAACGCGGGTGCTCGGGA
>CAIUWO010000963.1 GCA_903902895.1 Candidatus Hydrogenedentota bacterium
CGCCGGGCTCGATTCGGAGCGCGTCGAGATTATCGAGTTCCCCATCGACCGCGGCTGGATGCGCGACATCTCCCCCGCGTTCGTCGCCGCGCCGGACGGCACGGGACGAGCAGTGGGGTTCCGCTTCACCGGCTGGGCCAAGTACGACAACCACAAGCTCGACGCCAAATGGCCAACCCGCTGTGCCCGGCACCTGGGCCTGCCGCTGGAAAAGGCGGAATGGCGCGGACGGCAGGTGGTGCTGGAGGGCGGCGCCATCGACGGCAACGGCGCGGGCACACTGCTCACCACCGAGGAGTGCCTGCTCGACCCGCACACGCAAATCCGCAACCAGGGCTTCACCCGGGAAGACTACGAGGGGCTGTTCGCGCAGTACCTCGGCATCAAACGCGTCGTCTGGCTGGGCAAGGGCATCGCGGGCGACGACACGCACGGACACGTCGATGATCTGTGCCGTTTCGTCAACAAGAACACCGTGCTGCTCTGCCGTGAGAAGCATTCCGGCGACGCTAATTACACCCCGCTGGAGGAGAACCGCGAACGCCTGCAGGGCGAGAAGCTGAACGTCATCGAACTGCCCATGCCCGCGCCGGTGGTGTTCGACCGCATGCGCCTACCCGCGAGCTATGCCAATTTCCTCATCACCAACGGCCGCGTGATCGTGCCCACGTTCAACGATCCGAATGACCGCATCGCGCTGGGGATCATCGCCGAAGCGTTTCCCGGGCATGTGGCGGTGGGGGTACATGCTGTCGATCTCGTGTGGGGCCTGGGCACGGTGCATTGTTTGACCCACGAGGAACCAGAGTTTAATCGATAAAGCGCGGTTCGCGCCGTCTTGGTCTCCCTTCGAAGGGGGTGGTCGGCGAAAGCCGACCGGGGGATGTCGCCTTTCGGTTGCGTGGAACCCAACATCCCCCGTCCCGCCTGAGGCGGGACTGCCCCCCTCAAGGGGGGATTGAAGACCGGCGCGTTCGCCGATGAAGAAACTGCGAATAACAAGGAGGCCTTGCGATGAAACGAATGCTTTGCCTGCTAACCCTGTGCCTGGCGGCCGCTTGGGCCGCTGCGGCGGACGGCGACAACGACACCCTCTCTGTTGCAGGCGAATGGCGCTTCCGCATGGACCCGGACAACAAGGGTCTGACCGAGGGCTGGCCGGCCGACGGCATCTCGGGCGACACGGTGAACCTGCCGGGCTCGATGGACGAGAACGGCAAAGGCATCCCGAACGAGAAACGCCACGTCGAGTATCTCAGCCGGCTCAACGAATATGTCGGCGCGGCATGGTACGAGCGCGACGTGAGCATTCCGCCCGAGTGGGCCGGCAAACGCGTCACGCTTTATCTGGAGCGGGTACACTGGGAGTCACGTGTGTGGGTGGACGGCAAGTTCCTGGGCACGCAGGACAGCCTTTGCACGCCGCAGATTCATGATTTGACCGTATCGCTCAAACCTGGGAAGCACCGCATCACGCTGTGCATCGACAACCGGGTGAAATTCTACGTGGGCATGAACGCCCACTCGATCACCGAGCACACCCAGACCAACTGGAACGGCGTGATCGGCCGCATGATGCTGCTCGCCACCGATCCCGTCTACATCGACGATGTGCAGGCCTATCCGAATCTTGCGGACAGGACCGTGAAGGTCAAGGTGCGCGTGGTAAACGCCGCCGAGCAGGACGCCGCAGGTGAATTGGCGGTGCGCTGCGGCGATTTCGACCCGACTGCCGACAACAGCGGCAAGAAGACCCGCGCGGGCAAAGGTCTGGAACGCGTTGCCCATGCGAAGGCGTCCTTCTCCGTCGCGAAGGGCGGAACATCCCTGGTGGAGTTTGCCCTGACGCTGCCCGCGGACACCCGGGCATGGGGGGAGAATGTGCCGGCTTCAGAAGAGGACTCCGGGCTGCAGCCGCTGGAATTGGACCTTTCCGCGAAGGCCGGCGGCCGGAGCATGACCGACACGGGCGGAACGGTTTTCGCCTTTCGCGACATCGGCCGCAACGGCACCCAGTTAACGCTGAACAGCAAGCCCTACTTCGTGCGCGGCAACCTGGAATGCTGCATCTTTCCGCTGACCGCCCACCCGCCGATGGACGTCAAGTCGTGGCACGAACTGCTGCTCAAGGAGAAGGCCTATGGCGTCAATCACATCCGCTTCCACTCCTGGTGCCCGCCCGAGGCGGCGTTCCTTGCCGCGGACCTGCTGGGCATGACCTTCCAGATCGAGACGCCGGTGTGGACCGAACTGGGCACACATGCCGACACGGACGAGTACATCCGTGCCGAGAGCATGCGCATCCTCGACACCTACGGCAACCACCCCTCGTTCTGCTTCCTGGCCACGGGCAACGAGCCGTCGGGCAAGAACATGAACGCCTTCCTCACCGACATTATCGCGCGCTGGAAGGCGAAGGACCCGCGCCACCTCTACACCACCTGCGCGGGCTGGCCCGAACTGGACGTGAGCGACTTCCATGTGATCCCCGAGCGCAGGCGCATTCCCCTGCGTCTGCACAACAACAAGCAGTTCTGGGGCCCCTCTACGGACTTTGATTACAGCGCCGCATTGGAGGGGTGCTCCGCGCCGGTCATCGCGCACGAACTGGCCCAGTGGTGCGTCTATCCGCGCTATGACGAGATCGACCAGTACACCGGCGTACTGCGGGCGTGGAATTTTGAGACTTTCAAGGAACAGTTGGCGAAGAACGGCATGGCGGGGCGCGACACGGAGTTTGCAAAGGCGTCAGGCAGGCTTCAGTGGCTCATGTACAAGGCCGACATGGAGGCCGTGCTGCGCACGCCCGGCATGGCAGGCTACCAACTGCTCTCCGTTCAGGATTTCCCCGGCCAAGGCTCGGCACTGGTCGGCGTGGCCAATGCGCTGTGGGGCAACAAGGGCGCCGTCAGCCCCGAAGAGTTCAAGGCCGTCAACGGCGAAACGGTACCGTTGCTGCGCTTTGAGAAGTATGTGTGGCAAAACAACGAAAGCTTCCGCGCCAAGGGGCAGATAGCCCACTTCGGCCCGGCCCCGCTCAAAGACAGCCGCGTGACCTGGACGATTACCGGCGCGCAATCCGGCACCATCGCCTCCGGCGCATGGACCCCGCCCGAAATCCCCCTCGGCAACGCCACCATGCTCGGCGACCTGGAAGCGCCGCTGGTCAACCTGAAGGCTGCCGAAAAGCTCACAGTAACGTTGCGTGTTGAAGGCACGGACTTCACCAATGCCTGGGACATCTGGGTCTACCCGGCCGATGCGCCCAAGGCTGAGGCAAGGGACATTCTCGTCATGGACGCCTTTGACAAGGAGGCGGAGAGAGAGCTCGAAAAGGGCGGAACCGTCCTACTCGTGCCCGACTACGTCGCCCCGGCGCAGTCCGTGCCCAGCGCCTTTGAGCCGGTCTTCTGGGACATGCAGTGGTTCGCGGGACAGCGGCGGCAGTTGGGCGTGCTCTGCGACCCGAAGGACCCCGCACTGGCCCAGTTCCCCAACGACGGCCACACCGACTGGCAGTGGTGGGAACTGCTCAACAAGTCCCGTGTCATCAACCTGTCCACGCTACCGCAGGGCATGGAGCCCATCGTGCGCGTCATCGACGACTGGAACACGAACCGGCCGCTGGGCGCGGTGTTTGAACTGCGCGCGGGCAAAGGCAAACTTCTTATATGCACCTTGGACATAGAGAAAGACCTGGACAACCGTCCCGCGGCCGCGGCGCTGCGCCGTTCGCTGCTGACCTATATGGCCGGTGATCAGTTCAATCCAAAAGCCGAAGCGGACGTCAACACCCTGCGCGAACTGTTCGTTCGACAGAACAGTGACATTGTGTCCGTCAAGGCCGACAGCGAGGAGCGGGGCTTTCCGGCCGAAAACGCGGTGGACGGTAAACCGGACACGATCTGGCACACGCCTTTCCAGGGCGATGTCACCAAGTTTCCGCATGAACTGAGCATCCAATACACGGGCGCGATAGAAGTGAAAGGGCTCCGCTACGTGCCCCGTCAGGATGTGGCGAACGCGTATATAGCCGACTACGAGGTCTATGCGGGAAAGAACGGCAAGGACTGGGGCCAGCCGGTGGCCCGCGGCACCTTCAAGCCCGGAAAGGACATGCAGGAGATCCGTTTCGACAAGCCGGTCCGCGCCAAGTGGCTGCGCTTCGTCGCAAAGACCGGCCAGGGCAACGACGACTTTGCGGCGGTGGCGGAGATAGAACCGATCACAAAATGAACCACGAAGACACGAAGATAAGACCTTGTTGACATGGATGAACAGGATGTACAGGATAAGAAAGCAACCCCAAGGTGACGGCGCTCTTAAATCCCCCTTCGAAGGGGGTGCCGCGAAGCGGCGGGGGATGTAAGGCCTTGGGTGGCACTGAATGGGAATAACATCCCCCGGCCCTTCGGGCCTGCCCCCTTCAAAGGGGGACTTAAGGCAGCGCAGTTTCTTGGGAC
>CAIUWO010000964.1 GCA_903902895.1 Candidatus Hydrogenedentota bacterium
AACTGTACCGCAGTCTGTCAGCCTATCCGGTGGCCAAGGACATTCTTGTGTACACGCGCGCGGAAGTGGACCATTGGCGCCGGGTAAGCGGCCACGTGGTGGCCACTGGCCTGCTGGAGGGAAGGCGACTTTATGCCCGACAGCAAACGGTTGCTGGCATTCGCTGAGGTCTTAAGAATAAGTCAATACTGTTTCAAGAAGTTAACTCCGCCTGAAAAGGACGCCGAATTCATGAACAGGAGCTTAATACTCTTTTTCGTTCTCATAACGGCGTCTTTCTTACGGAATACGTGGGCACAACCTTCCCCTACCGTCGGGACAACTGCATCCAAAACAATACGAAACACAATTTCCGCTACACCCAAGGCGCGTGATAAAACACCCCCGATAATGTTGGTTAGCACGTTTGCATACCTGCCGTCTTGGCACGATTATGACTGTGCCAAGGATGGCCTATACATGACCCTGCTGGCTGTCCATGAGAACGGAAGATGGAATGACCGGCCTGAAAAGGAATTCCTGGTCTCATCCGATGAAAGTCACTTCTTTGTCGAGATGGATGATCCTGAACACCAGCACATTTCTTCCAAAGAAATACCTGAGTCTTTGAGCGGTTCGTATCGCGGATTTACGTTCAAGGACGCCGACTGTCCCACCGACAACAATAATACGGACCCTCATAAAATCCGTGGCGCCATGGTTTCAATGCCAGCATGGTGCTCCAGAATACGTCCGGCCAAGAACCCACCCTCGGTCGAAGAACTTGCGGCACGCATGAAGCGGGAACTTCAGCCCCTGGAAAATGAATGTCGCGACGCCTGCAAAAGAATTCCCAACTGTTGTGAACTTGCCTACTGCTGTGACTTCTGCGGCCAGGTGGATTACGATCCGGAGCGGTTGCTGCCGCCGGAAATGACAGAATCGCTGGAATTCGAAATTGCTCCCGGAGAGACCGTTCTGTTTATAACACTGCGCAGGAGGTACCCATGCTCAGTGAACAAACCTGATGAAACGCCCTTCGCCAAGAACCAGAGGGACCTTTGTTTCTCAAGCAACTGGCACACAATTGTCCGCGAAAATGGACTTGAACCATTGTGGTCTTTGGGTTGGGCATATTGGCATGAGAAAGCGGATGACACTTCCTGCGTCATGGGTGCAGCAGACGTAGACGGCGATGGGGTTTCGGAAGTGGTTATCGGAAGAAACGGTTTTGAGAACGAGTTCTATGACCTTTACCAATACAAGGACAAGAAACTGGTCAAGTTGCTAGACGTTTCTTACGGATATTGAAAGGCTGGCTTGCATCATTGAAAACGCTGTCCGGAGTAAGCGCCTGTCTCCGCTCTTCTTCGCTTTGCCTGAAAGGGCTTTGTTCCGCGACCCCGTCCTGTTCAAGATTTTCAGGGTAGGCAGGGCAAGTGGGGAGATGTCCTATTACCCGGGGTAGACGTTCGGCTTCACTTCGCTCAGCCTCCCGCCAATTCCGGGCCCTTGCTCCATGACCCCGTTGGAGTATCCGAACCAACGGGCCCGGCGTCTTACCCGGTTATATGCGGGGCGGTATTGTTCCTTCTTCTTGGCGCTGCTTCCACGAAAGCAGGTTTCTCCGGATGCCGTCAATCCCCTTGATATCGGTCCGATGGTCCAAACAGGCAAGGAGGGCGCTGCGCCACGCGGTGTTGTAAAGCATTCCCGTGACCTGCATGGTCATGCGGAAATTCCACGGTTCGCCATCACGGCGGCCTGCCGACTGTGACAGCCACTGCCTTGCTTTCTCCAAATCTCCCAACGCCAGGGAAGCCAGTCCAATGATTTCGGCACTCTCTGGACGGGCGCCTTCATTCGACCGGGCGGAAGCCTTGCCGTAATACCGTTTGCGATTGATTCGGGCGCGGGGTATCCTATCCGAGACAGGCAACGTCACGAGGAGAACAGCCATGATCGCGGCGACTTTGGTGATTCTGTGCGGAACTTTCGGCGCACCGGGAGAGGCCCCGGCGCTGCATGCGGCGGACATTGGGGTGGAGGGGTTCCGCTGCGTGGTGGGCGACAACGAGAAGTGGGAAAATGAACACGGCGCCGGATACAACGGCGTGTTCCTTATGGAAACGCCGGGCATGGCGGCCACGCCCTTTGTGCCGGCCTACGCCGGGCTGAAC
>CAIUWO010000965.1 GCA_903902895.1 Candidatus Hydrogenedentota bacterium
AGGGCCTTCGTGCCCGCCGCAAAGCCTTAGAATATACGCAACACGGCGCGGATACAAACCGGAAGAAGCGGAAGCCGGACCGCGACACGGATACGGGATTGACCCAAGAAGGATTGGGATGCCCTTGCAGGGCAGGACGGGGTGGACATGGTTTACCCCGGGGCGCACTTGCCTTTCAGGCGGCATGCGGCCCGGGGCTAGAATGGGTGACGCCTTTGGCGTCGCACTTGTCCCAACGGGACAACCCAATCACAGCCCAGGGCCACCCGCCGCCCGAAGGGCAAGGGTGCCCCGGGGATTGCATGGGTTTCTTGGCTGCCCTGCAAGGGCCTCCCAACAGGCGATAACAACATGCGCGCACCCGCACATGCCCAGCGCCCAGTACTGCTCCCCTTCAGGTCTTTACAAAAAGAACCGGCGGGGCGCGTAATGCGCCCCGCCGGAAAAATGCACAAGGCAGGAACTATTGCTCCATGGTCAGCACGCCGACAAACGTCGCCATAGCTTCGTTCGCGGGCGCTTCGCCACTGCGGTCGTACTTCTTGAACTCAACGTGACCGTCCATGTACAGGACGTTCGCGCCGCCGGGAATATGATTGTACGCCGCGGGCGCGGTGGAGAGCTGGTCAAAGAAGATCCAGACCGAACTCTGGGCAACATTGGCGCTGCCGGCATTGTTGATATCGGTGATGAGGAAGCGCTCGATGCCTTCACGCAGGCGGTAGACGGTGTTTCCGCCGCCGTTGCCGCTGCCGGCCGGCTCACCACTAGCCATCATGTCCGCATCTTTGTCCGCGCTCGGGGCATTGCCCTGGGCCGCGCCAGAAACGTACGCGGGAAGTGTGTTGAGGTCGAGAAGAGTGTCAAGCACGGCGTTGACCTGGCGCGGCATGACCGCGTTGGCCGGCAAACCGGGAGGCAGCGTCACGCCCAAGGCACCCAGTTTGGCAATCGCGGTGGCTCCGGTAACGGGCTCGCTGTCCGCGGCGCTCATGCTGGCGCGGTCAATGACCCAGCCAAGGTAGCCGTAGCTGTTGTCTATGGAACGGCCGCAGTCACCGCCACCGTTGGCGGAGTAGCCAAAGCACCACTCGCCATTGCGCTTGGCCTTGCCCATTGCCTCGCTAAGCCCCGCCTTGGACGGGCAATATGCGAGCATCGGATCCGTCAGATATTCAGGGTACAGCGTGAACACATTCGGGCCGACATCAAGCACCCAGCGATAGCCGCCGCCGTCCGCAGGGCTCTTGGGGTAATTGCCGAGCTGCATCGGGGGGAAGCTGCCCTTGGCCTCGTTCGAGTACATTTTGAGAACAATGCCCCACTGCTTCAGATTGTTCTGGCAGGAGGAGCGGCGCGCGGCTTCGCGGGCGCGGGCAAGGGCAGGCAGCAGGATGGCCGCCAGGATGCCGATGATCGCGATGACCACGAGCAGTTCGATCAGGGTAAATCCACGTTTCTTCATAGTATGCATTCCTTTTTCTACCCACACTTGCCGTGCTGACGCCTCACCTCGGCGCAACCCGACCGGGCCATTTGGGTAATCGATGGCACCGTTGATACTATACCACGGAACCCGCGGTTTTTGTCAAGAATCCAGAAT
>CAIUWO010000966.1 GCA_903902895.1 Candidatus Hydrogenedentota bacterium
AAAATATACAGTCCGAAATATCTTGCGGCCTCGCAGGAGTATGTGCGGGCGCTGACATCGAATGCGAAGGAGGCGCTCCCCTCGAATCCGGAAATGGCGGCGCTTGAGAAGGGGCGGAGCCAGCAAATGGTCATTGCCGCCCGGAATCGTTTGTCGCTGGCGGGATTCACGGAAGCACAGCTTGACGCCATCGCAGAGAATGGCAAGGTGAACGACACGGTAACCCTTTATGCGCCCCAGGCGGGAACCGTCATTGAGAAATCGGTGCTATTAGGGGAAACGGTTGAAGAAGGGACGGTTCTGTTCACCGTAGCGGACCTTGGCGAACTGTGGGTGCAGGCCAAGGTTCCCGAAGCCGATGTGGGGGCCGTCGGCATCGGTATGCCCGTGGAGATTACCACCGTTGCGTGGCCGGGAAAAATATTCTACGGGAATGTTGAGTTCATTTCCCCTGTACTCGATGAGGCAAACAGAACGGTCAAGGTGCGGGTTGCCGTGGCGAATCCGGACGGCAAGTTGAAGCCGGGCATGTATGCCAATGCGGTCATTCGGTCGCCCATAGGGCAATTCAACGAAGAAGGGGGCGCACCAGAGGCACCCAAGGTGGTCGCGGCCTTTACTGGCGGTTTTCCGACAACCAAACAGGCGGACGCGGATGAGTACGTGGCGTCGCTCAAAGACGGCACAGAGTACTATGCCTGTCCCATGGACGCCCCGGTGGTTTCCGACACGGCCGGGAAATGTCCGGTCTGCGGTATGAACCTAGTGGCGAAGAAACGCGGCGAACAAGCGCCTGTCGATGCGAGTCTGCCGACAAAGACGCAGGAGGACGCCGACAAATATCTGTCGTCCATTGGAGAGGGTGCCGCCTATTTTACATGCTCCATGCACACGGAGGTGGTTTCGGACAGGCCTGGAGAATGTCCACTGTGCGGGGGAATGAAGCTGGAGGAAAGAAAGAAAGAGGCGTCGACCGCGTTTGCCGGCACGGAAATTGGAACGATGGAGCGATGGGCGGAGGGGTACGCCTGCCCCATGCATCCTGACGAGTTGAGCGACACTCCGGGTGTCTGCCGCACGTGTAACTGCGGCATGGTCATGAAAAAATGGAAGGTGGAGCGGGTGTTGAGCGTTCCGGAATCGGCCGTGATCGACACAGGGATTCGAAAGATCGTTTATGTGGAGACGCAGTCGGGCGTGTATGATGCCAGGGCGGTAACGCTGGACAATCGGGTCGGCGCGTATTATCCTGTTATCGATGGATTGGCCGCCGGCCAGCGGATAGTCTCGCAGGGCTCTTTCCTTGTGGATGCGGAGGCCCGGCTGAATCCTTCGACCTCAAAGGCCGCTGAAGGGACTTCCTCCGGCGCGGCGGCTGCCGAGTAAATGGGAACAGCGGGCCTGCAAAGCGGAAAGTGAGACCACGCTGTGGTGCTGAACAGCGCGGAGGGCAAAGAATGATAGCTGCATTTCTGTTGTGCGCCGCACTGGCGGTTCCCTCAGTGGATGCCCCTTCGTTTCATGCGGGCAGCGATGAACTGCGCCAGTACTTGGTGGAGGCTTCCGAAAACACTCCGGAACTGAAGGCGAAATACCTGGAATGGGAGGCCCTGCTGCAAAGAGTACCCCACGTGACTTCACTTGAG
>CAIUWO010000967.1 GCA_903902895.1 Candidatus Hydrogenedentota bacterium
GCATGAAACCGTAAACACTGGCGGCGCTCAGCGCCGCCACCACCACCGCCACCAGACGCCATGCGCGATCCGGTTCGGCGAAAGCCCGGCGCACGGCCAGCGCGACCAGCACCCATGCGGTGGGCAGCGTAAGCGACCACAGGCTGTTCGCCGGAAGTCCCGAGGCAAGCCCGCAAAAAAACTGCCAGCCGAGCCAGAGCGCAAGCAACCCGCACAATCCCGCCCCACTGGGAGCGCCCGTCATTCCCGCGAAAACGGGAACATCCCCGCCGGCTGTCTTTGCTTCACTTCTAAAAAACGCCAAAATCGCGCAACAGAGCGCCAGAAATGCTGTGACCAGCAGTTTCGGCGGCTCGCAGGGATTGGCCGTGTACGGCCAGAGCGCCAGCACAAACACAGGCACCCAGCCGTAGAACAGCACCCGCTCCGCAACCCGCGCGGAACTATTTGAGGAGGATTCCATACGGTTTTTATTGTCGCATTAGTGCCGCCGCGCCCTCAAGCAGAAGATGGACGGCTCCACCGTCCACTCCGTCCGCATGGGGAAGGGGCGCATGCGCATGCATCCCACCCGCGTGCAGTGGTATGATCCTGTCCGGCAGACCGGAAGGAATGACGACGAAACATGGCACTTGGCGACCACATAAAGACGAGACGCGCCGGCGGACTCTATACCCACCATGGCATCGACATGGGGGACGGGACCGTCGTGCATTTCTCCGGTGACCCGGTTAACCATAGGGACGCCATTGTGTGCCGCGTCTCCATGGACGAGTTTCTCCAGGGTGACCCGCTGATTCTGGTGGACCACCGCGAACCGGTGCTGCCGGGCGGGGAAACGGCGCGCATGGCCGAGAGCCTCATCGGCACCCGCGGCTACCATCCGCTCATCAACAACTGCGAACATTTCACCACCTACTGCAAGACGGGCCGCAAAGACAGCGCGCAGTCGCGCCGCTTTATCAAGGCGGCAATCACGGCGGGAATGACGGCAATCGCCGTCGGTGCCCACGTGGTGCGCCGGCTCAACAGCCGCAGCGGCCAACGGGGCGCGCAGTCGCTTGCCCAGACTTTGCAGCAACTCAAGAAAAGGCAAAAACGGACATGATTGACCGCCTCAACCGCGACGAACGCATGGCCATGATGGAACTGCTGGCATACCTTGCCAAGACCGATGGCAAAATCACAGAAGTCAACCAGGAAGTGCTTCGCGAGTATGCCGAGCTGCTTGAGGTCGACCCTCCCGAAATCGACAGCGATATCACCCCCGAGGAACTGGTCCCCCAGTTCCAGTCCCCCGCCAGCCGCGTGGTCGTCCTGCAGGAAGTCTTCCGCCTGGCCAACCTGGACGGCGTCTTCACCATCGGCGAGGAGTCGGCCATTATCGACATTGCCTCGCTCATGGGCTTCCCCATGGAATTCGTACAGCGCGTCGAGCAGTGGGTGCTTGACGGTCTGGACTGGACCCTCACCGGTGAAAAGCTCATCGAAGAGGGGAGTCACCTCGCGCTGCGCAAGACCTGAGCGCCACAGGCCGTTGTCATCCTGAACGAAGCGCAGTGAAGTGATGCATATTCTCGCGTTCTCAAGCCACACTGGGGAATGGCGGGCGGGATGGGGCATCGGTGGTTCATCCGCCTTTTGCAGGCCTGAAAGGCAATAACATGAAAGCCCGGGGCAACGCCCCGGGAAGACGGAGGCAAACAGGCAACTTGCCCTGAAAGGGCGCAACAACGCGTGTCGGCGCGGACCCGTTGCTCACTTTCAGTGCCGATTTTTTCTCATGTTCCCAAACTAAACTTCGGAATGCGCTTGTCTTCGAAGCTGCGCTTCGCGGGCTGGCGTCCGGGCCGGGAGACAGTGGGAACTGCCAGACTCACTGCTCACCCTTCGCGCAATAGCGCACCCCGTCAATAGCTTCGAAATGCGCGTCCTGCGTCCAAAGCAGCGCGCCGCAACCGCGGGCCGTGGCAAGAATTATGCTGTCCGCCATGGGGAGTTTCAGTTCGCGGCTCAGCACCGCCGCATCCAGCGCGAGGGTCTCGTCCAGCGCCACGACTTTTCCCTGCCGCATGACCGCGACCTTTCTCAGCGCCTCTTCGCGTGTGGCCTGGCTCAGGACACTTTTGAACACTTCATAAAGGCAAAGGGTCGGAACCACCAGCATGCCATCCGCGCCTTCCAGGGCAGGTGCAAAAAAATCGGCATTGGGTCCTCCGGAAAAATACTCCAGCCAGCCGCATGAGTCCACCACATTCATACACGTTCATCCTCGTCGCGCGCGATTTCCGTGATGAGGCCCGGCAAACTGCCGCGCGTTGACCGGATGTCATCCACAGGCACCAATTCAATGACTCCCCCAACACGAAACACTTCCAGCTTCTGTCCCGGCTGAATCCCGGCCAGTAGCCGAATCTCCTTGGGGATGACAACTTGGAATTTTGGTGATACCGTAACCGTGTTCATACGAATTCTCCATCGATATGCATTTCGTAAAATATACCCGCTATAACTGCAATACGCAAGGAAAACCGCTTGTACGCTCGCTTCTTGGTCGGACTGGAGAGCAATGGGGAACGGGCAAATTCTTTAAAAATCGCCCAATCCACCACTTTTTATTGTGGTCTGATTGTGCTATACTCTGGACCATACACAAGATGTAGCGTTTGGAGGTGTGTCTTGAACGGGCTGAAACGCAAGGTGCATTTCGTCGGCGTGGGCGGTATTGGCATGAGTGGGCTTGCCGAAATACTGCTCAATCTCGGCTATGACGTCTCCGGGTCCGATGCAAAAGCATCGGAAATTACGGAGCGTTTGGAGAGTTGCGGCCTGCGTTTTGCTGAGGGGCATAAGGCCGCCAACATCGGCGAGGCCGACATCCTTGTGGTCAGCGCGGCCATTGCGCAGGACAATCCCGAAATTGAGGCTGCCAAACTGCGCGGCACGCCCGTCATCCACCGCAGCGACCTGCTGGCCGACCTGATGCGGCTCAAGCCGCACGCGGTGGCGGTGGGCGGCACGCACGGCAAGACCACGACCACATCGATGAGCAGCGCGATCATGGATGTGGCAAACATCGGCGCGACGAGCATCGTCGGCGGCATCCTGCACCGCAGCGGCACCAATGCGCGGTGGGGCACGGGCGACTACCTGGTGGCCGAGGCCGACGAGCACGACGGGTCCTTCCTGCGCCTGCACCCGAGCATTGCCGTTGTCACCAACATCGACGCGGAGCACCTCGAATATTACGGCACGGTGGACCGCATCAAGCGGGCCTTCACCGACTTCTGCAACGGCGTGCCCTTCTATGGATACAGCATTGTCTGCGGCGACGACCCCAACACGCGGGACATTGTGAAGGATATCGAAAGCGTCTGCATCACCTACGGGCTGGGGGAGAGGGTGTCCCTCCAGGGCCGCAACATCAGCATCGTGCCCGGCTATTCGGGCGGTTCCAAGGCGGTGCAGCTGGCCTCGATGCGGACCCGTTTTGAGGTCGTCTGCCATGATGACCGGCTGCACGCGTCGGGCACGCTGGGCACCGCCGAAATAAACGCCGTCGGCACGCACAACGTGCTCAACGCGCTGGCCGCCTGCGCCGTGGGGCTGTGCCTGGGCATGCGCTTCAGCCGCCTTGCCGACGGACTGCGCCTGTTCGACGGCGTGCGGCGCCGCCTGCAGGTGTGCGGCGAGCAGCGCGGGGTGCTGGTCATCGAGGACTACGCCCATCATCCCACCGAGATTGCAAGCACCCTGGAGGCGATTCGCTGGATACAGCCCCGGCGCGTCATCGGCGTGTTTCAGCCCCATCTTTTCAGCCGGACCAAATTCTTCTGCGATGATTTCGCGCGGGTCCTCGCCTGCATGGACCGGGCGATTGTGACGGACATTTATCCCTCCCGCGAGGCGCCCATGCCCGGCGTGGACTCGGGCAACATCGTCGATGCGGCGCGCCGCGCGGGCGCGGCCCATGTGGAGCTGGTGGGCGACATGGACGCGGTGCCCGCGCACCTTGCCCCGTCGCTCGAGCCCGGCGATGTGGTGCTTGTGCTGGGTGCCGGCAACATCAACCGCATTGCGGCGCCGCTGCTGGCGCGGCTTGAGGCGTCACCGTCATGCTGACCCCGAGCCTCACAGCGGACACAAAGGGCCCGGCCCGGCGGGTCACCGGCCACCGCGACCGACCGCGGTGGAGGTACTGGGGCGAGATGGCCTGCGCGCTGATTGCGCTGGGCATCATTGGTTTCGGGCTGTACAAGTACATCCTTGAGCCCAACACCATGCGCGTGAAGCACATCCTCATAGACGGCGGAAGCCAGGCCACGGACCCGCAGATACGGGATGCCGCCCACATTACCGATGCGGATCGGGTGTGGTCCGTCAATCGGGAGGAGGTGCGTCAGCGGGTCATGGCGCTTCCTTTTGTGAAAGAATGCACCGTTTCGCCGTCAGTGCCCTCCTCCATCATCATCCGGGTCGTCGAGCGCGTCCCCGTTGCCGCCGTCATGGTCAACAATCACGTGTATGAGATTGACCGCGACGGCGTGGTCCTGCGCGAAGTGCCGCCGCTCGCCCCGCCAAACGGGCCGCTGGTGACAAATCTGCCCAATCTGGGCGCCCTGGCGCCCGGTCAAACGCTGAGGAATCCCGCGCTGGAAAAGGCGCTGCAGCTTTGGGACGCCTTTTCCGCCGGCATGCTCGCCAGGGACCTCACTCTTTCCGAGATTTCGGCCGAGGCCGAAAGCATGCTGTACATGTATTTCAACGAACTGCCGTTCGAAACCCGCTGGGGGCGTTCCGACTTCGGCACCCAGGTGCGCCGCTTCGAGATGCTCTGGCGCGAAAAGGGCGGAAAGATTCCCTGCATCGAATATCTCGACATGCGTTTTGACAACGACATCGTCTGCAAGTAGCCGCAAACCATGAGCCGGAACGGGCCGTCGCGGGGCGCGACGCGCGGGCCGTTCCAAGGAGATCAAAAATGATTCCGACCGTTGCACCGGACCAGGTATTCTCCACCTTTGACCAGAAAGCCGTGCTCAAGGTCTGCGGCGTCGGCGGCGGCGGCGGCAACGCCGTGGACCGCATGATCGACTCGCAAATGACCGGCGTGCAGTTCATCGCCATCAACACGGACGCCCAGGCGCTCAAAAAATCCAAGGCGGAAATCCGCCTCCAGATCGGCTCCAGCCTCAGCGGCGGGCTCGGCGCGGGGGCAAAGCCCGAGGTCGGCGCCCAGGCCTGCGAGGAGGACCGCGACAAGGTGCGCGAGGTGCTTCGCGGCGCCGACCTGGTCTTTCTGACCGCCGGACTCGGCGGCGGCACCGGCACCGGCGCGGCCCCCATTGTCGCCGAGGAGGCCGGCGCCTCCGGCGCGCTGACCGTCGCCATCGTCACCCTGCCCTTCAGCTTCGAGGGCGAGGAGCGCATGAACAACGCCCTCAAGGGGCTGGAGGAACTGCGCAAGCACGTGGACACGCTGATCGTCGTGCCCAACGACCGCATCGCCGAACTGAGCCACACCAACACCTCCCTGCTCGA
>CAIUWO010000968.1 GCA_903902895.1 Candidatus Hydrogenedentota bacterium
CACACCTCCACATTCTAGCCGAGTGACCTTCGCTAAGTACGGCCTCAGTTTCCCAAAAAGCACGTCATCTTTTCGAAAGCGCTTTACTTGGCCGCTGAAGAGGTGGTCTCCTTGCTGTGGTCTGACGCGTCCCGTCCAGCTTTCGATGTGTTCGAGAGCTACATAGACATCATCCAGAATCATTTGCGAGGTCTGCTCGACGATATTTGCGACGGCCGACTTCGCACGCCTGAGGTCCCAGTGTTTCGGCATTTTACCGACCCATGGCAACCCCGACTCCCGGTATACCGGGTATGGCTTGAGTTCGGCGATCATGCGTCTTGGTCCTCTGGGATCAACATCCAGACGCGTTTGAGTCGCAGATTTGCCTGGACCTCTTCGGGCAGGCGTTCGTAGTTGCGGTAGACGGCCTCGATTAGGTCCCTGCTGTCCCAGAGCTGCACGGAGAAGTAGTTCTGCTTGGCCTCCGCGAGCACCACCTTGTTGAAGCCGCCCCATGCCACCAGTAGCCCCTGATCGGCTTTGAAGGTCTGCATGGAGCCCTGCAGGGTGCGGTAGACCGTCACGTCCACGGGCTTTGGTTCTGACTTCACCTGCACGCACAGCCGTGGTTGATCGAGGCCAAGCAGGCCGCGGCCGGCCAGGATGTCAACACCGCCGTCGGGTCCTGGGGGCGAGAGCCGCGTCACCCATCCCTCGGCCTTGAGGACCGCCTCGACAAGCTGCGACATCGCATGCCCGGAGAAGCGGCTCTGGATGTGCCGTTGGATCTGGTCCTGGGCAAACTGTGCAATGTCGGTGGAGGCTTCCTCGACGGGAGGCGCGGATTCGGCGGACACCGGCGGCTTGGGAATCGCGACCCCGGCGAAGCCGGGATCAGACTTGCCTTCGAGAACCGCCGCCACCCGCCGCTCGGCATCGTTTCGGCCGATGGTGCAGACCGTCATGAATGCGCCGAAAGAGAAGAGCAGGTCCTGTTCGAAGGTGGTGCGCGGCAGCTCGGGACGCATCCAGTTCACCGGGCGGGTGTGGCGAAGTTCCCCGCGCACTTCCTGGTATTTGTAGGGGCCGGACACCACGCCGAGGGCAATTTGGGAGGTCCGCTTGCGGGGAAGCACCACAATGTCGCCTTCCTTCATGGCGAGCGCGAAGGCCCAGAGTTGCCCGGCGTAGTTGCCGACGGCACGGGGCTTCTCATTGGGCATCGACGCCTGGACGGCCTTGAAAATGTCGGGGTACTCCTTCGCGTTCTCCACCGACTTCACCAGTTGGAACCCGATGACGGCGAGGTTGTTCTCCAGAACGTAATCCTCATCCTCTCCGTTGCCACCGGCACGAACGAGAAAGACCTTGCGGGGAGTGGTCATCGGGTAGCTCCTTTCAGCAGTCCGTCGAGCAGACCCTCGGCCTCCTTTTCGACGGCGAGGATGTCGGCGGCGATGTCTTCCAGCGTGCGCAGGGGCTGGGGCTTGTAGAAGTGGCGCGTGAAGCCGCTCTTGTACTGCTCGGCGTCGGCGATCATGCTTTATATCTCTTTACTCGTTTGAACCAATCGTCTACCAAGCCAAGTTCTTGTTCGAGCGTGTCAACCTCCGGGGGAACGTAGTTCACCAAGGCACTCTTTTCGTGACGCTTCGCCCACTGGGAGACGCGGCTGTAGCTGGCCTCAAACTCCTTGTGGTCGGTGTCTGAGAAACGCGCAAGGGCCTTCACCATCATCGGTCGCACCTCTAGCCCGCCTTCCGCCAGCACAGGTCCGACGATCTCCTGGCTAAAGATACGCTCCCAAGTCTCTGAGAGGTTCCCTGCCCACAGCGCCACCGCGACCTCGTATGCGGTATCATCCCATGTCTTTGAGGCGTTCTTTATGCGTGCCAGTTCCTTGCCAAGTTCGTCCAGACGTGCCGCGACGTCCTTTGCCTTCCAAGGGTGCGCCGCGCAGCAGGCTCCGGGCTTTCGTTCGTCCGCACGACTTCGCGTCACCGACCGCTCGGCGACCGATACGCCCCTGCCGTTGGTCTCACGCTTGAGGTCTGCCACAAAAGCCACATCGTGCGTGAAAACAACGACTTGACGACTCTCAGCGAGTGCCGCAAGACGTGTCGCTACAAGCCCACGGCGAATGTGGTCGAGAGAAGTCACAGGGTCATCCAGAATGACTGCTGACCTTGATTCGTCCAATTGGACTTCGGTGAAGAACGCCGCCAGTCCTAGTGCGGTCCGCTCGCCTTCGCTGAACACGCGCGGCAGTTTCACCTCTTGGCGCGCGCCCACCAGTTTTGGCTGATGGAGCAACGTACCTTTATCGGCGCGGGTCCGGGTGATTGTCACGCGTTCGAGCCGCAGACGATCCGTTTCCCGAGTGAACGCATCACGGACCACCTCGGTGATGCTTTGCTCAGAGAACTCCAGAACCTTTTTTGTGATTGGCCCAGTCGCGGCAGCAGTCTTTGCCGATTCGAGCGCTTCACGCTCCTTCCGGCGCACGATTTCTTTTGCAATCGCTTCACGCGACTTCTTGATCTTTTGAAGAAACTCAAGTTCTTGCCGCTTGGCAGTAGCAGTCGCAAGACGCTGTTGAACGACCACCGGGTCGGCAAGGCCTTCGGCTGTCTTCCTCGCCATCGTCCCGGCCTGAAGGAATCGGGTTAGCGTGGTGGCTGGTTCGATTCCGAACGGCAATAGCTGTCCGGCGCCAGCGAGTGCGCCACGTGTTTGCTCGCGTGCTTTCTCATACCTTTCAAGAAGCGCCCGTGTCTCCGCAATCAGCTCCGCATGGGTGGTTTCCAGATCCTTCTGGTTGCTTACGGCCACGTCGGGCGATATGGGCAACTTATCGAGACTCTCAACTTGTGCGTTATAGACTCTACGCGCCTCATCAATCCGTACTTGGGTGTCGTCCCGGACGAACCGGTCGAACCTTGAGAGCCGGTCACGGCTCTCAGTGTCAAGCGCCTGTTGGCACAGCACGCAGCGGCCATCGTCATCAACGACAGGAAACGGCTTCTCGGGATACGCTTGTTCTTCCGAGAAGCGCTTGGCCGACTCCCAAAGTTCCTTCCAAGGGGAACTGCCCACACCGGGCAAGGGCTCAGACTCAAAAGATTGGGCCAGCAGCATCGCAGCCTCATCAAGAACCTTGAGTTGGTTGCGTTGCTCCTGGAGTGCCTTCAAACCGTCGTCCCCGAGCACAGCGTGGATCTTCTCAATGTGCTTGTGCAAAGCGTCTAGCTTCTCGGCCTGCCGTGTGAGAGCCTGCCGCTCCTTGCTCGTGTCCGCGCTGCGCAGTCGCGCTTCCTCGTCCTTGAGCTTGTCGATAGCCGCGCTTGACTCATCAACGTTCGCGACCAGCACATTCAGGGTATCGATGGAACTGCTGCCGGAGAGGCGGTTCAGAAACCTACCCGCAGCAGTGTTCGCTACATCGTCTGTGACAACGGGGAGGGCCGTTGCCGCTCTGGCGTTTTCTTCCAATCTAGCGTCGATCCGAGTTCGTACCTCAACACAGGCGTTGATGAGGCCGTCCATGACAAAGAGTGCCGAAGGCCTATAGGGGAAATCGGATTCCGTGGTGATGTAGGCGCTTCCGCAGGCGCTGTCATAGAAGAGCATGCGTTGAAGTTCCGGCAGAGTCGAGTTAGGCCATCGAACAGGCTCCTCCTTGTCACCGATGCGGATAGAGAGGTCCGCGGTGGGCTTCTCAAGCGTCGTGTCGCGAAAGACGTCCGAAAGAATGTCCTCCTGATGGCGTGCCCTCATTATTCGCTTCAACAGACGAGCATAACCGGACTTGCCGCTACCATTGTCGCCGTAGACGATAGTCAGGCCATTTGGCTCAAAGGTAAGCGACTGGTCGGATGCAAGAGCGTTTACATGTCTGGGCTTTGCGATCGACACGAGCCGCACCGGTGGATCCTCGGCTGCGGCCTTCGGAAGTTGCTCCAGGCCAAAGAGGGCTTTCGGACCACCGTTCGGCGTTTTCACGATGTCAGTTACAAGCTGGTCGTAGTCGCTGTCAGAAAGTCGGTCGCCCGCAGATGTTCGGCGCATGATCTCACGTTGCCATGCGGGGCGATCCTTGCTCCAGGCTACGATTAATTCCTCTAGTGCCATGACTTACTCTCTCCCGACTTGGTCATCGGTCCGCTTTGATTGAACGGTCGCGTGATCGAAGTAGATTGTCCAGCAACCCCTCGGCCTCCTTTTCGACGGCGAGGATGTCAGCACTGATTTCCTCCAGCGTGCGCAGGGGCTGGGGCTTGTAGAAGTGGCGCGTGAAGCTGATCTCGTAGCCGACCTTCGCGGTGTCCTCTTTGACCCATGCGTCGGCCGTGTAGGGCAGCACCTCGCGGCGGATGAACGCCTCGATGCCGCCCTCCTCCAGCAGGGGAACCTGCTCGGTGTCGCGCAGGTCGGAGTCGGGCTCATACTCGACGATGGCGGGCTTGCCGTCCACCTTCGCGGCAAAGAGGCCGTGCAGGGGATCGGCCTGTACCTTACCGGGCTTATGTGCCTTGGCGATCACGGGCGGCGCGCCTTCCGCAGTCCAACTGACGGCCTTCAGAATGGTCTTGAGGTCTGCAGCGGACAGCCGGATACCTTGAGCTTTGAGCACCTCACCGACGCGAATGCGGAAGAGGTTGTGGTCCTCGAAGAGTCCGTCGCCGAGGGCATCGCGCAGGAGGATGGCGACCTCCGCCAGACGGCCGTCGCGTTCCCATGTGCCGGGGTCGAGCAGCTTCTTCCGTCTCTTTTCCGGCAGCCCCTTCTTGGCACCGCCATCCTCATCGTCCTCCTCTTCGCTGTCCTCGCCCCATTCTGCGAGGCGCTTCTCCAGCGCTGCGCTGACTTTGCCGAAGTCTGTGAAAAGAGTGTCGCCGAACTCCTCGAAGAGGACGCTTCGGATGTCCTCGTCGCCGGACGCGAAGCGGAGCGCCTCGATGGCCCTGAGCGTGAGTTGGCTGTGCAGGCGCAACGGGCGCTCCACGGTGACCTTCCAGTAGCCGAAGGCGGCATTGGGGAAGATCTTCGACTCGGGAGTCTCCTCGAACGCAAGGAAGGTCTGGCTGATGCGTCCGATGTCTTCGGGCGCTAATTCGCAATTCTTCTTGCCGAGGTTTTTGCGCAGGGGCTTGAACCACTGCGTGGCGTCGATGAGCTGGACCTTGCCCTTGCGGTGCGCCGGTTTCCGGTTGCTGAGCACCCAGACGTAGGTGGCGATGCCGGTGTTGTAGAAAAGGTTGAG
The DNA here is from genome assembly GCA_903902895.1 of Candidatus Hydrogenedentota bacterium. GTDB lineage: Bacteria > Hydrogenedentota > Hydrogenedentia > Hydrogenedentales > CAITNO01 > CAITNO01. Next base: position 5,246 of record CAIUWO010000968.1, read on the forward strand.
CGGCAGGGCCACGATGGCCTCCAGCCAGTCGTTCTCGATGATCCAGCGTCGGATGTTGCTCTCGCCCTGGCCCGCGTCGCCGGTGAAGAGCGATGACCCGTTGTGCACCTCGGCAATGCGGCTGCCGAGGGCGGAGCTGTGGTTCATCTTGGAGAGCATGTTGGCGAGGAAGAGCATCTGCCCGTCGCTGGAGCGCGTGACCAGGGAGAGTTCCTCGCCGTTGTGCATGACCCGGAATCGCGGGTCGCGCATGCCGTCCTTTCCGCCCATCGCCTCCAGGTCCTTTTTCCAGCTCTTGCCGTAGGGCGGATTGGCAAGCATGAAGTCGAAGTCGCGGGCGGGGAAGGCGTCGTGCGCGAGCGTGGACCACTCCGCGCCACCGACGATGTGCTCGGCATGGTCGCCCTCGCCCTTGAGCAGCATATCGGCCTTGCAGACGGCGTAGGTCTCGGGGTTGATCTCCTGGCCGTGGAGGTGGCAGTCGATTTCCAGCCCGCGCCGGGCCGCGATGCCCTTGAGCGTCTCTTCGGCGACGGTGAGCATGCCACCGGTGCCGCAGGCACAATCATAGAGCAGGTAGGATCCCGACTTGAGCTTGTCCTCGATGGGCAGGAAAACGAGGTTGGCCATCAGGCGCACGGCATCGCGCGGCGTCCAGTGCTCTCCGGCCTCCTCGTTGTTGTCCTCGTTGAACTTGCGTACCAGTTCCTCGAAGACCGTGCCCATGGCATGGTTGTCGATGCCGGAGGGGGATAGGTCGATCTCGGGGTCGAGGAACTTGCTGATGAGCGTGCCGAGCGCGTCGGCCTTGGACAGCGTGGACAGCTGGTTGCGGAACTTGAAGTTCTCCAGGATGTCCTGGACGTTCGGCGAGTAGCCGTTCAGGTAGTCCTCGAAATCCGCGAGGAGCTGCTGCTGGCTGCCGCGCGACTTGAGATCGCGCAGGGTGAACTTGGACGTATTGTAGAACGCCTGCCCCGCCGCCGCCGCCAGCGCGGCGCGCTGCTCCGTGATGCGGGCCTCGTCGAGCATCTTCCGCGTGTCCAGCACCGCCTGCTTGGTCGGTTCCAGCACCGCGTCGAGCCGCCGCAGCACGCACATGGGCAGGATGACGTCGGGATACTTTCCCCGCTTGAAGAGGTCGCGGAGCACGTCGTCCGCGATGCCCCAGATGAAGGACACGATCTTATTGTGCGTGGCTTGGTCCATGTGCGCTGCATCCCCGACCGGTGTTTATCGTTTCGACAGGCGCTTCCACCCCCACCGCAGCCCCCCGATGAAACGGTCCACACACGGACAGAGGCCTTGCGGCGCGGCAGGATTCCCCTGTCGCAAAGTCCAACCTACCGACACATTCTGGACCGTGCGGCGGTCCCCATGCAACGTGCCCGCAGTCGCGAGGGAAATGGCCACCCAGGGACGGCTTTTTCTGAGCCCCGCCCGACAGCCACCCCGCGAAGTTTGCAGAGTTTGGGGCGCTTGCTCCCATTCCGTTGGGCATCTTGCACTTTCAGCTGCATTGCGGCGACGGAGCACGCTCGAAGCTTGCGATGTTTGTCCGGTGGTTCGACCGGAAGAGACAGCGTTGCCACGGAAGCCGTTCTCCTCACGGTGCCCCCAACTGGTCCAGCACCCAGCGGGCAAGGGACACCTGCGACTCGCCGAGCATGAAACGTTCCCACAGCGAAGGGGACGCCTCTGGGGAGAGCAGCACGCGGCCGTCGCCGCTGATGAGCACCACTCGGTCCTCGTGACTGAAGTGAAAGGCTCCTGGGTACTCCTTCTTGCCGAACTTGGGGTCGTGCTCGCCCAGCAGGCGGTCGAAAGCCCACGGTTCGTTGCAGATCCCAACCCCCTCCCCCAAATCGTAGCGAAGTGCAATCGTGGCAGCTATTCTGAACATGAGACAGAAGGACGCTCCGCGCCGTTTGTGGCGGCAGTTGTCGTGGCGCTCGGCAGGCCGCGTGGGCAGGCGCATGTGGAGGATGGCTGCGGCGACGAGTGCTTCAGGGGGCTCGTGGTCCGCCATTGCCTGTCCAACCAGCGGCAGCCCATGATCACCGGGTCCGCCTGTGACCCAATTCTCCACATTGCCCGCCATGGTGAAGCGCCCGAGCTGGGGCAGGTCCTTGTGGCGGTTTGCTTTGCAGGGCAGGGGGCGCATGCCGATGCCATAGTACCCGAGTCCGTCGTGCAATATTGTCTCGAAGGTGATTCCGTGGGAAACGTAGAACCGGTCGCACAGTTCAGATGCGAGATACCACGCCAGACCCCAGCCCTCGTTGTAGCGCTTACGGTGTGCCTCGTACATCGCCGCAAGGTCCCCCGAAAGGGGAACCAGCTTCTTTCCTGCCTTGCTCGCCATGGGTGCGCCTCCTTCGCGTTGTTTCCGATTGGCATTATGGCACAGGACCGTTCCTGGACGTGGAACGACAGGGGAGTGATGCCGGCCGCGGCAACTGTGCGGTGCTTGCGAACGTTTTGCGGGGGTTTGTCGGTCGGTCATCTACTGAAAGAACTCCCCCGGCGCGTTTCTGCGCCGGGGGAGTTGCGTTGGCACTCTTGGGCTCAGGCCGGTTTTCCCGTCACGGGGCGACCAGTTTGATGTAGTCGTTGTCCACGACAGAGTAGACTTATGCTTCGTCGCGGCATCGCACACGCATCTGGTGGTAGTTCAGCTAAGTTTAGTCTTGGACGGCTCGCCACAGGGCGACCATTCCCTTGATGATTACAAGTAGGCCAAGTAACCCCCAAAACACGGGAATGATGAACCCTACCAGCAGCAGGCACGCCGCCCAGAAAAGCCATTTTGGCCAAGAGCTGACGAGTCCTAGTATGAAGAACACGAAGGCACCAATCAGGAGTAACACCACGGTATCGTTTCCTTTCTCTCAAATTCTGGTTTGTGGCAACTGCCGTCCCGACTCAGGGCGGGAGTTCCCCTTTCCTCTGCCACCGGCGGCAGCCCCATGCCGCCATCGGATTCTCGCTTGAACAGTGCACGTGCGGCCGAGGGCGGGGGTGGAATCACCCGGAATGAAAGCGAATGAACTGAGGGGCACCTTGAGGCTCCCTGCACCCCTGTCCCCAAAAGCAGAGGGGACACCGCCGACACCGCGCGCCAACTCGGGGTTACCACACCCCTCCTGCCACACGGTACCAGACGGTGCCCCCGAACCATCGGGGGCACCCGGTACCTGGGCAAAGGCAGAAGTAGTCATGTGGTAATTTGAGTTGACGTCGCCCAAGACCGAATGCCAAAGCATTCGCTATGTGATGGCCGCCAGCGATGGCGGCTTACTGCGTTCTCTCCTTTCCTCCTTCGTTTCAGGCGGTGGCCGACGGCCACCTGCCATTCAAGTATAGTGACGGGTCCGTGCCGACGCAAGAGCGCGCACGCGAAAAATCGACCCCGCCCGGCGTGGCCGGGTTTCGACAACCGTCCTGCACTGGGGTGAGATTCCGGCGCGGCCTTTGCCGTGTCTCTGTGCCCTGTGCTGGCAACTTCGCCCCCGTTCTCGCGAATGCCCTGCGGAGTTTGCAGCGTTTGGGGTGCTTCCTCCCATTCCATTCCACCCCTTCCACTTTCAGCGGGGGCACACCGGTGGTGTTGGCCGGGTGTTTGCGGAGCTTGCCCAGTGGTCCGGCACCCACGGCGTCGGTGGCTTTCCCTGCGCTCCACCACGCGCCCGCAACATCTCTTCTCTCGGGCACATATTGATTCCATGCGGTGCCCGGCGCATGAGGAGCCGCAACCATGCGCGTGTTTCGTTCCCTGGAGGAGGTGCGGTCTGCCGATGGGTTGGAGCTCGGCTGGCGGCTGGCCCTGGAGCGGGTGATGGGCGACCTCACGTCGGCCTTGTCCGGCGCGGGGTTCTCCTATGACCCCGACACCGAGGGGCCTGTCGTGCTGGCCGATCAGGGCGACACCGACGATGACTGGCGCAACCTCATGGGTTGCGCCCTGTCGGCTGCGCTGTTCGAGGGGGCGACCCTGGAGCACGGCTGTTTCGTGGCCGTCGTGCTGATGAACAACGAGTTCGGCTACACCATCGTTGTCCCCGACGCCCCCTGGCTCGCCCCAGAGTCCCTCACCCGGCTCATCGACGCGATGGGCTGACCTGCACCTCCCCGTCCTGCCCCCGCAACCCCAAATCCGAAAGGAAAAGGAGTCCCCGACATTGAGCAAGAGCAAGCAGAGCACCCTGCCCGAACCGTGCGGTTCGGGCTACCGCTATTCACCCAGGCCGGACTACACCGTCGCGGGCGTCGATCTCGGCCGAC
>CAIUWO010000969.1 GCA_903902895.1 Candidatus Hydrogenedentota bacterium
ATGTTTCCCGGTGGTCCTCTTTATACTTGGCCATGGCCGCGCGCCTCCTTGGCAAAACCGCCATTAAGCATGCTTATATTATAGTACAAATATCATCATAAGTCAATATATTCTCTGGGCCGCACCTTTTTGGAAGGTCCCTTTCGCGGGAATGACGGGGCCGACGGGCTTTCTCCGCGTAATACAAGCAATTATGGACCGTTGCGTATTATTGGAAGCCCCCTTCGCGGGCGTGGCGGGCGCTCCCAGTCACTGCCGCCTTCATACCCCCGTGGCAACACCGGCGCGGGCCATGCTATACTTCGCGGGTTGCGGGGGGGCGCGCTTTGCGGTGTTGCGGCGCGCCCGTCTGACTCCGTATGTTTCCCCGCCAGCGCCGCGGGGCGGTCCGTAACAACTTACCAGACAGTCCAATCGAAAGGGAGCCTTCCATGAGTTTTCCGCTCGACGTCAGCAAGTACAAGCCTGTGGCCATTGACCCGTTTGCCGGCGGCGAAGTCACGCCGGAACAGTGGGCGCAGCTGCTCACCAACATCCAGGTGGTGCGCGACACGATCGTCTTTTTCACGGCCGTGGGCGGCGCGCGCGGACTGGGCGGCCACACGGGCGGCGCGTACAGCATCGTTCCCGAGGTGCTGATCGCCGACGCGTTCATGAAGGGCAGCGACAAGGTTTATCCCGTGTATTTCGACGAGGGCGGCCACCGCGTGGCCATCCAGTACGCCATGTCGGCGTTCAACGGCGAGATGCCCTTTGAGAAACTGCTCCAGTACCGCGTGGCCAACGAGGGCCTCTACGGCCATCCCGAACCGGACGCCGCGCTGGGTGTCAAGTTCGCCTCGGGCCGCCTGGGCCACATGTGGCCCTTCGTGAACGGCGTGGCCAAGGCCAACCCGGACAAGGTCGTGTTCATGTTCGGTTCCGACGGCTCGCAGATGGAGGGCGACGACGCCGAGGCGGCGCGCTTCGCCGTGGCGCAGAAGGTCAACGTCAAGGTGATCGTGGACGACAACGATGTGACAATCTCCGGCCATCCCTCGAGCTATCTGCCGGGCTACGACATCGGCCAGACGCTGAAGGGCCACGGCATGCACGTGGACAGCGGCAACGGCGAGAACGTCGAGGCGCTCTACGGGCGCATGCTGGAGGCCGTGCGCACGGCCGGGCCGGTGGCGCTGATCAACAAGCGCAAGATGGCGCCGGGTATCGCGGGCCTCGAAGGCAGCCATGCCGGCCACGACGTGATCAACAAGGAACTGGCCCTGGCCTACCTGCGCGAAAAGGGCCACGCCGAAGCCGTTGCCTATCTCGAGGGTGTGAAGAAGGTTTCCAGCGGCGGCACCTACCGCGGCTGCACGACCGAGACGGCCAGCAACCGCACCGAGTTCGGCAACATCGTCAACGGCATTCTGGACGGCATGTCCGAGGCCGACCGCGTTGGCAGCCTGCTCGTGGTCGACTCCGACCTGGAGGGTTCGACGGGCCTGAAGGGCATCCGCGTGAAGCATCCGGAAGTGTGCATCAACGGCGGCGTGCAGGAGCGCGGCAATTTCTCCGCCGCGGCGGGCTTCGGCTTCAAGCACGGCAAGCAGGGCATTTTCAGCACCTTCTCGGCCTTCCTCGAAATGATCATCTCCGAGCTGACCATGGCGCGGCTCAACGAGGCCAACGCCATCTGCCACTTCTCGCACGCCGGCATCGACGACATGGCGGACAACACCTGCCACTACGGCATCAACGTCATGCTGGCCGACTGCGGCATCGCCGAGGGCGACCACACGCGGCTCTACTTCCCCGGCGACGCGCTCCAGCTCAAGAGCGCCGTCGAGACCATCTGGAACGACCCGGGCGTGCGCTTCATATTTACGTTGCGCAGCGTGGTGCCCTTCATCCTCGACAGCAAGGGCGAGAAGCTCTACGGCGGCGACTACAAGTTCGTGCCCGGCAAAGACGAGGTCGTCCGTGAGGGCACGGCCGGCTACGTGGTCGCCTACGGCGATATGCTGTGCCGCGCGCTGGACGCCGTCGAGCGCGCCCGCGAGGCGGGCCTCGACGTCGGCCTCATCAACAAGCCGACGCTCAATGTGGCCGACGAGGAAATGCTCAAGAAGATCGGCGTGGCCCCCTTCGTGCTCGTCGTCGAGAGCCAGAACATCAAGACCGGCCTCGGCTCCAAGTTCGGCACCTGGCTGCTCGAGCGCGGCTTTGCGCCCAAGTACTCCCACCTCGGCGTGGCCAAGCCCGGCAAGGGCGGCCTCAGCGAGCACATGTTCCATCAGGGCATCGACCCCGACAGCATCCTCGCCAAGATCAAGTCCATGGCCGGCTGAACGCCGCCGACAGACTAACTGACACACAGCGCCCCCCGGCAAACGCCGGGGGGCGCTTCTTATCGCCTGCGGGGTTGGCACCACATCACGCCCTCGACAGAACCCATGCGGTATGTCCGCACCGAGCGCGCCACCCAGCTAAAGTAATCGATACGCTCTTTCCCGAAAACACCGCACGCATCAGTCTTACACCCTATAATTTCCCGAGTAACCCTAAAAAATGGGTGATTATACCGCCATTATTAAGAAAATTGACGCGCTGTCTTGCCGCCGCCTATACTTCCCGTCGGCAGATGGGAGAGTTTGTTTTCCCGCTGGAAATCGCATGCGCGTTTGTCCGCCGCAATCCACCGCTGTCACATGACTGAACGAGGGAGTGCGCGCCGTGAACAGAGTGTCTTGGGCCTTGGAGTATGTTCTGGCAGCGGTTCTTCTGGCCCTTGCGGCGCTCCCGCAGCCGGCCGCGCGCGCGACGGCGGACACCACGCCGCCGACGGGTTCGATAGTCATCGACGCCAACCGCAGCGCCACCAACTCGCGCAATGTCACGCTGTCGCTGGCCTGGGCGGACACGGGCGGTTCGGGCGTGGCCCGCATGCGCTTCAGCAACGACGGCTCCACCTGGTCGGCCTATGAGAGCCTGAGGGCGACCAAATCCTACTCGCTGCCCTCGGGCACGGACAGCCACCGGACGGTGCGGGTCCAGTTTATCGACGTGGCCAACAACCGCTCGGCCACCTACAGCGACTACATCCGGCTGGACCGGGCGCTGCCCACGGGGACCATTGTCATCAACGCCGG
>CAIUWO010000970.1 GCA_903902895.1 Candidatus Hydrogenedentota bacterium
CTATGACGCCGCCGTGGCGAAACTGGCGGAAGACTGCCTGAACGAACTGGACCAAAACGCGGAGGAAGTCTTCAAGGTCACCCCAAAGGGTATTGACACCATCGTCGAACTGTACCGCCGCGAGGTGAAATTCTGCACCGAGGTCGGCTCGAGCCGTCCCGAAGAGGGCGCCGAGCACATCGTTGCCTACAACATCGAGCACCTGACCCGGCGGCATTTCGTTCATGGAGACCTGGTGGGGTTCGGCATTCATGCCATTTCCATGCTCCAGGACAACCGCGCCGCATGGGCCACCGACCTCATCCGCCGCTGCGGGCTGCGCTACGATGTGCCCGATGCCAGCCGCGAGGAACTGCGGCTGGCCCTGGCCACGCTCAAGTATTTCAAGGGTGAGGCGGGACTGTTTTACAGCGTGGTGGACACCGCAGAGATTGATCCGGAATTCATCGAAGCGGTCATGGCGGAGCTTCCCGAACCGGCATCCAAATAGTCCTCCGGGGGCAGGCTTGGCGAAGTAGCAGGCGGCACCCCTTTTGGTATAGACTTTCGCAGAAAGCGCAGTGGTGGCTGTGCTTGTCTATTTTCCACACAAAATGGAGCAGTAACCATGGCCCAGATTGTCAGCGCCGATGAGGCCGTAGGCCGCATTCCCGATGGAGCCACCGTGCTCGTGGTGCCCATGCCCTCGGAAGAGGTGTACCCGGCATTTCACAGGGTTTATGAGGCAACCGGCTCCCCAAAGGACCTGACCTTTGTGTGGGCGGCGGGACTGGGTCCGTTCAGCCCGGAGCGCAAGGGCATGAACCATTTTGCCTATCCGGGCATGATGAAGCGGGTCATCGCCGCGCACGTCGGCCTGAACCATGAGGTGGTGAAACTCATCGCCACGAACCAGGTGGAGGCGTACAACCTGCCGCAGGGTGTCATGTGCCAGTTGTACCGCGAGATTGCGGGGGGCCGTCCCGGCCTTCTCACGCGCGTCGGTTTGAACACCTTCGTCGATCCGCGCATTGAGGGCGGCAAGCTCAACGAGCGCACGCGGGCCTGCGAGGAACTGGTCGAGGTGGTCACAATCGACGGCAGCGAACTGCTCCTCTACAAGTCTTTCCAGTGTGATGTGGCGCTTATTCGCGGCACCACCGCCGACCCCGACGGCAATATATCAGTTGAGGACGAGGCCATCTCCATGGAAGTCCTCGAGGGCGCCATGGCGGTGAAACGCTGCGGCGGTTTCGTCATTGCCCAGGTGGAGCGGTTGTCCGACATGCCCGCCCACCCGCACGATGTGGCGGTTCCGGGCCTGTTCGTGGACTATGTCGTGGTGGCGCAGTCGCGCCAGGCGCATCCGCACACCCTGTTCGTCGAGCATGACCCGAGCTACACCGGCACCGCCGTGGCCGACCTGGAAGCCTCCTTCAAGCCCATGCCGCTCAACCTGGAAAAGGTCATTTCGCGCCGCGCGTTTCTTGAACTGCGCCGGGGCGACAAGGTCAATCTGGGCGTGGGCATTCCCATGGGCGTTGCCCAGGTGGCCCATGAGGAGGGCCTGCTCGACAGCTTCATGCTGAACACCGAAGTGGGCGTGTTCGGCGGTCTGCCCCAGGGCGGCAAGAATTTCGGGCCCGCGCAGAATCCGCGCGCCTTCGTCTCCCAAACCGCCATGTTCGACTTCTA
>CAIUWO010000971.1 GCA_903902895.1 Candidatus Hydrogenedentota bacterium
ACCATTGAGCGCACGGGCGACAAGGCGGTGTCCATCCGTTTCGAAAAGGCCTACGACATTGACGAACTCCGCGCGGCTTCCCGCCGCGCGGACCTGAAGGACGGCGTGCTGACGCTGGAAGACGGCTTTGCCTTCGACGGTGCCGGGCTCGAAGTGGAGGAGGCGTTTGTCACGTGGCAAAAGGTGGAGGTCAACGGAAGCGTGGCCCGTCTCAGCACCGACACCGGAGCACTCGAAATCACGGCCGACCAGGGCGTCTTTACCGCCGAGCCCCTGGACGAGGCCTGCAAGGCCAACCACAAGAAAGGCCTGCTCACCCGCATCGCCCTGACCCGACCTGCGGCGGCCACACTTGCCACGCGCTTTACGATGCGCTTCACGCCGGCGAAATAACCCCGCAAGAAAAACGGTCTTGGCCACTTTCCGCCGCTCAACGGCGCCCGGCATGACCGCGTCCATGCCGGGCGATGGCGTCTTGGCGGATCAGAAGTTGACGTGGGCAAACTTTCACATTAATATCTGCGGACGGTTGCCCATCGGAAGACGCTTCCGATTCGGGCGGGCAGCCGTGTTTTCGGCCAGGCAGGGTGCGAACGGGGCTGTTGCATTAACGGGGCGCTTAGGGTGGCGCCCATGAAACCGCCCGGGGGCAATATCTGTGACATTGAGCATTTCTGAACAGGCCGCCTCTCCAGAGGGGGCAACGCGCGCGCGCGTCGGGCGCAGCTTCGTCATTCTTTCCTGTCTGGGCCTGCTTCTGGAGATTGCCGCCAGCGCGGTCTGCCACATGGTCAAGAAAGACTCCCCCCTGGACGAGGCTCTCAGCCTGATTGCCATGATGTGCTTTGTGTGGGCCTCTCTCCTCTTTGTGTACAGGAACGTCAGAAACCCCTGGGTTACCGGCTGCATGGTGGGGGCCGCCGCGTTCCTGCTGTTTGCGGGCCTGCTCGATGTCACGGGTGCCATGAAGCCCTTCGACAGGTCGTTCCTGTTGGGCCACCCCTCCAACTTTCACAAGGTGCTTCACGACGTCTCGTTCGCCGCCGGCATTGTGTTCATTCTGCTGAGTTTCACGCTGTCCGCGCTGCAGGCCTACCGGACCCAGTGGCGGCTGGAATTGCAGAACGAGGAGCTTCGGCGCGAGACCAACGCGCGCGTGCGCCTCACTTCGGCGATCGAACAGTCGGCGGAGACGGTCATAATCACCGACAACAAGGGCGTGGTCCAGTATGTAAACCCCGCCTTTGAAACGCTGACCGGCTATTCGCGGGATGAGATTACCGGACAAACAACGTCCCTTCTCGAAAGCGGCAGGCACGACGCACAGTACTTCCAAGAGCTTTGGGATGCCCTCTCCCGGGGGGACACGTGGCGGGGTCACTTCGTGAACAAGAAGAAGGACGGCTCGCAGTACGAGGTCAGCGCCGTCATTTCCTGTGTGCGCGATGACAGCGGGACCATCGTGAATTATGTCGCGGCGGAACACGATGTGACGATCCAGATGAATCTCGAAAAGCGGCTCCGTCAGGCGCAAAAAATGGAGGTTCTCGGGACTTTCGCTGGGCAAATCGCGCATGATTTCAACAACATACTCACCCTCATACTCGGACGCAGCGAAATGGCGCTGCGGCAGCTCCCCGACGGGGACCCCGTGCGCGGGCATGTCCAGCACATTGAGAAAGCGGGCCATCGGGCGGCCAAGCTCATAAAACAGATGCTGGTCTTCAGCCGCCAGGTGGAGCAGGAGAGCCGGCCGGTTGCGATGCATCTCGTGGTCCGGGAAGTGCTTGATTTGCTCCGGGCTTCGCTGCCGTCGACGGTCCATCTCAGGGACGCCGTGGCCGATTGCGGCATGGTCATGGCCGACGCCACCCAAATTCATCAGGTGGTCATGAATCTCTGCACCAACGCCTGCCAGGCGCTCCAGGACCGCGGGGGGGAACTGGAGGTGACGTTGGAAATGACGGAGCTCGGGTCCGGTTTCATGCCCGATGCGGGACATATTCAACCGGGTCCCCACGTGCGGCTGCGCGTTCGGGACACGGGCAACGGCATTGATTCTTCCGTATTGCCCCACATATTCGACCCTTTTTTCACCACAAAGAAGACCGGAGAGGGCACCGGACTGGGCCTGTCCACGGTCGCAGGCATCGTGGACGGTTTTGGGGGCGGCGTTGTGGTGCAAAGCGAGGTCGGTTGGGGCTCCGTCTTCGAGGTGTACCTGCCGGGAGTGGACGGGACGGTCCCGCAGGCGGCCCCCGCACAGGAGCCGCTGGTTGGGGGGCGCGAGCGCATTTTATTTGTCGATGACAACGAAGAGATCGCCGAGATGGCCAGCTGTTCGCTGGAACAGCTTGGATATTCCGTGACGATCTTCAGCAGCAGCACAAAAGCACTGGCGCATTTCCGCGACCACCCAAACGACTTTGACATCGTCATCACGGACCAGGTGATGCCCGAAATGGTCGGCACCGATTTGGCCCGCGCGCTTCTCGGAATATGTCCCGGGCTTCCGATAGTGCTGGTCAGCGGCTTCGGCCACGGGATAACCTCCGAACAGACCCGCGCAATAGGCATCTCGGAATATCTGATGAAACCGTTCTCCGACAAGGCCTTGTGCCTGGCCATCAGGAGGGCGCTAAAGGACCGGGCGGTTCTTTCCATTGCAGAACCGCCCCCCCCTCTTTGTTGAGGGCGTCATGGCCGCCGTTTCAGGGGGCCTTCTGCCTTTGTGACGGGCGGCGCACCGGGTGGTAGAATGGGGAGAGCCTGTGGCGGTGTCTTTCGCCGCGCGTCAGGTTCGCATGGATGCCGGCGCGTGAGCGCGCCCGAAAGGTGGTGCCAAATGGAAGAACATACCAGGAAGGTCTCCAAGAAGCGGCTGTTCATCAAAGAACTTGAAAAGCCCCTGCCGGCGCTGGCGGCCAGCGTCACGACAATGATGGTGGGGGAAGAGTCGCTGAAAGGCGGCGGCGGCGTCACAACCCTCGCCATCGGAGAAGAGTCGCTTAAAAGCTGACCACCCCATGACCGTTCTCATTCTGGGCGGACAACAGGACCCGCAGGCGGTGCGGGTACGGGAGGAGTTGTGTGCGGCCGGCGGGAGCGTGATGCACTATGACACCACCGCCTTTCCCGAGTCGGAACTGCTTTCACTTGAGGGGGATGAACTGCGGCTGGGCCGCAAAATTGTCCCCGTGACGCAGTCCGTCTATGTGCGCGGGCTGGCCTGCCACCCCCTGTCACCCCGCTTTCATGAAGACCTGCATGACCGCCCCCGCGGACTGATCGCGCAGTGCGACGAAAACCGGGCGCTGCTGGAGTCGGTCCTGCTCGCGTTTGAGGGACGGGGCGTTCGCGTGGTGAACCCCGTGGGGGTCAACGAACAGCACAGCCGAAAACCCTACCAGCTTGGCCTGTTGCAGTCAGCCGGGTTGCCGGTGCCCCGCTGGCTGGCAACCAACGACCCGCAGGCCGTCCGAACCTTTGTCCGGCGCGTTGGACGCACGGTGTACAAGCCGCTCTCCGGCGGCGCAAGCGTGCATGAGATAACCGCGGAAGACCTTAGCGACGAACGGCTCGAGGCGCTCTCCCTTGCCCCCGTGCTGTTCCAGAAACTGGTCAGGGGCGTTTCCGTCCGGGCCTACGTCGTCGGCCGCAGGGTGGTTGGCGCCGCCGAGATTTGCTCCCCCGAACTCGACTACCGTCGGAACGAGGAGTCTGTCGTTCCCACAACACTGCGGGCGGAGGAGCGCGACGCGGTCGTTGCCGCGGCGCGCGCGTGCTCCATGCCCTTCACCGGGGTGGACCTTATCCGCGGCCGCTCCGGTTTCTCCGTCCTCGAATGCAACCCCTCCCCAATGTTCGCCGTGTTCGAGCAGAAGACCGGGCTGAACATCGCGAAACCTCTGGCCGACTTCCTCCTTCGCCGCTAGCGCAGTCTCGAAATTGCCGCGCGCAGCAGCTCGATAACCGCCCTGCGCTCTTCCGGGTCGACGGCGTCCGGATCGAGCGCAAGCGTGAACCCCTTTCGGGAGTCTTCGACCCTGTCCACACCGGCACGCGCCGAGGATGCCCCAACCACCTGATAGGGCTGGACCGCGTCGTCAAAGCCCTTCACATGAATCGGCTCCTTGCGGATGCATTGAAAGCGGTCGCCGACGAGGGCGAAAGTCTCGGGCCCGACAAGAATCTCGCCGGGAACCGCGGCGGTCTGAAGACGGTTGGCAAGGTTCACCTGGCTTCCGATAATCGTGTAGTCCATCCGGTCTTCGCTTCCGAAGTTGCCGACGGTGCAGTACCCCGAGGTGATTCCCATCCGGGTCTCGAATCTGTCGCAGACGCCTTTCCTTCCCCATTCGGCGTGCAGCTCGTCGATGGCGGAGCGCATGTCGAGGGCCATGGCGACGCAGGCCGCGGCGTCTTCCGCCACCCCCCTTGAATCCGGGTCGCCGAAAAACACGAGAATCGCGTCGCCTATGTATTTGTCCAGGGTCCCGCCGTGCGCAAGGACAATGCCCGTCATGCGGTTGAGATAGCTGTTCAGGAGCGAGGTGAGGTCCTCGGCCTCCATGCGGTCGGTGAGTCCGGAAAAGCCCACGATATCGGACATGAAGACCGTGAGTTTTTTGCGGCTGCTCCCGATGCGCGCGTCCTGTGTGCCCTCAAAGATCGAGCGGTACACCTGGGGCGGGAGATAGCGGGCCAGCTTCCGCGGCAGTTCCTCCAGCCGGCTGCGCGACTCCTTCAGTAAAAGGTGGGTTTTGACGCGGGCAAGAACCACGGGCGGGCTGATGGGCTTGGTGATGTAGTCGACGGCGCCCAGTTCAAACCCCTTGGTTTCGTCCTCGATTTCCGCCCGCGCGGTCACAAAAATGACCGGGATGTCGCGCGTTTCCGGGGCTTCCCTGATGCGGCGGCACACCTCGTATCCGTCCATTCCGGGCATCATGACGTCAAGCAGCACCAGGTCGGGCGGGGTGTCGCTCTGGACGATTTTCAGCGCCTTCTCCCCGTTGAGGGCGACACTGACGCGGAAGTGGTCCGTGAGAATCCCGGCGAGAACATCCACATTCTCAGGCGTGTCATCGACCACCAGCACGCGAAAACGCTTGTCATCAACGGGCATGTCATGCCTCCGGCTTTCCGACCCGCGGAAAGCGGCCATCGACTCCGGGCCGGAATCTCCAAAATCGTTCCATCGGCGGGTTTCGCCGACGCTCACGCCATTGTAGCCCCACCCCAAACCGCTTTCAATCCGCCAGCCATCCTATGACCGAGTGGTTCTCCAATTTGGACTGCGTTGGCAGAGCGCGGCGGCGACACCGCTTTGGCTTGTCTTGTGCGGAGACCACGCCCGCAGCCATCGGCCTTCCGCGTTCATGCGGAAGATGGATTCCCGCTTTCGGGACCTTCCAAAAAGGTGCGGCCCAGAGAATATATTGACTTATGATGATATTTGTACTATAATATAAGCATGCTTAATGGCGGTTTTGCCAAGGAGGCGCGCGGCCATGGCCAAGTATAAAGAGGACCACCGGGAAACAT
>CAIUWO010000972.1 GCA_903902895.1 Candidatus Hydrogenedentota bacterium
AAGCCCACCTCGTATCCGGAGGGCGCAAAGTAAATGCCCTTCTCCAGCAGTTTCCGGTGGAGCGTGGCATACCGCGCAATACCCGGCTTGCCGATGGCCGCCGCCGTCCGGGGCAACGCCTCGCTGTCAAAGCTGAACCAGAACAGCGCGCCCGTCTGGATGTATTGGACGGGAAGGCTGGCGGTTGCGAGACCGCCCTCAATGCCCATCTTGAAGCGTTCCGCGACCGCATGCAGCCGCTCCCATCCGCCCTGATCGAAGAGCGCCTCCAGCGTGGACAAACCGGCGGTCATGGCCACGGGATTGCCCGACAGCGTGCCCGCCTGGTACACCGGGCCGACCGGCGCAAGGTGGTCCATGATTGCGGCCTTTGCGGCCAGCGCCGCCGCCGGGAAGCCACCGCCGATAACCTTGCCCAGCGTGACGATGTCCGGCTCGACGCCGTAATGCTGGAATGCGAAGGCGGGCTGCACGCGCAGGCCGACGAGCACCTCGTCGAGCAGCAGCAGGGCGCCATACTTGCGGGTGATTTCACGCAGGAACGCGACGAACCCGGGACGCTGGTAGAGCAGGCCGTTGTTGGCCGGGATGGTTTCCATGGCGACGGCGGCGATCTTGTCGCCGTGCGTCTTGAACATGGCCTCCACGGCGGCCTCATCGTCGAGCGGCACCACCAGCGTGGTGGCCGCGATTTCCTCGGGCACGCCGGCTGAACTGGACTGGCCGAAGGTGACCAGTCCGCTGCCCGCGTTGACCAGCATGGAATCGAGGTGGCCGTGGTAGCAGCCGTCGAACTTGAGGACGTAGGGCCGTTTCGTCACGCCCCGGGCCAGCCGGACGGCCGTCATGACGGCCTCGGTGCCCGAATTGACGAAGCGCACCTTTTCGGCGAAGCCGACCCGTTCCAGAACCTTTCGGGCGAGCAGCGTTTCGGAACGGTGCGGGGCGCCGAAGGTCCAGCCGTCCACCAGCACCTTTTCGATGCTTTCCCGCACGTAGGGGTGGGCATGGCCCAGCACCAGCGGGCCCCAGGAACAGCAAAAATCGAGGAAGCGGTTTCCGTCCCAGTCCTCCAGATGGGCACCCTCGCCGCGCTTGAACGTGATGGGCGTGCCGCCGACCGACTTGAAGGCGCGCACCGGCGAGTTCACGCCGCCGGGCATGACCTCCAGGGCTTCCTTGAAATATTGCTCCGACTGTCTCGTCTCCATGTCTTCTCCCGTTTATATCCAGTTTTCCGCGTGCAGTTGGCGGGTAAAGTAACTCAGGATAATCTCGGCCCCGGCCCGCGTGATGGCGGTCAGTGATTCGAGCGCCACCGCCTGCAGGTCCGCCGCGCCGGCCTTGGCCGCGAACGCGATGCAGGCGTATTCGCCGCTGACCTGGTAGGCGGCCAACGGTTGATGAACCCGGTTCTTGAGTTCGGCGATGATGTCGAGATAGGGCATGGCCGGCTTGACCATGATGATGTCCGCGCCCTCCGCCGCATCCTGGCAGGCCTCCAGAATGGCCTCCCTGGCGTTGCGCATGTCCATCTGATGGCTCTTGCGGTCGCCGGAAGACGGGGCCGAGTGCGCGGCCTCGCGGAAGGGGCCGTAGAAGGCCGAGGCGTATTTCACTGCGTAGCTCATGATGGGCGTGTTTGTTAAGCCGGCCCCGTCCAGCGCATGGAGAATCGCCCGCACGCGCCCGTCCATCATGTCGGAGGGGGCGATCATGTCCGCGCCGGCCCGGGCGTAGTCCACCGCCGCCCGCGCGAGCAGGACATTGGTCTCGTCGTTGAGGATTTCGCCGTCGGGCGACACCAGGCCGCAATGGCCGCTGTTCGTGTAGGCGCAGAGGCACAGGTCTGGGATCAGGTTGACGTCCTTGCCGAAGGCCTTCTTGACCTCGCTGAGGGCGCGGCAGACGAGCGCGTTGTCGCCGCTGACGCCCGAGCCGTTTTCGTCTTTGGCCTCGGGAAGGCCAAACAGGATGTGGTTGCGGATGCCCAGTTCCAGGTCGCGGCCGATCTGTTTGACCAGTTCGTCGACGGAGTTGCGGCAGATGCCGGGCAGGGTTTTGATCTCCTGCACCTGTCCGGTGCCCTCCACGACAAAATGGGGCTGGATGAGTTTCTGCTTCTTGATGGCGGTTTCGGCCACCAAGTCGCGCAGGATCGGCGTCATCCGCAGGCGTCTGGGGCGAATTGTCGGAAACTCTTGCATGTCAGTATCCCTCTGGTTGAGGTGAATTATTCAGAATAAACAACACGGTGTCCAGCAGACCTTCCCGGCAGGCCCTTTCGGCGACCACCACGTTTGCATGGCCCGCGGCGGTGAGCGCCGCCGCTGTGGTCGGGCCGATGGCGACGGCTGTTGCCGTTTCGGGTATGGGGTGGAGTCGTGTGAAGTGCTTTACCCCCGAGGGGCTCATGAAGACGAACAGGTCAGAATCACGGAACGTTAGCGTCCGGGCCGCGCCGGGGTCAAGCGGGTCGGTCCGGTAGAGCACCAACTGCGTGACGGGGATGCCCGCGCCTATCAGGCGCTCCACAAGGCCGCTGCCCATTTTTTCGGGACGCGGCAGCAGCACGGCCGGGCGATCTTTCCCGTGCCGGGCAATGAACTCTTCGGCCAGCGCCGCGCCCGTATGCACTTCGGAAACCAGGCTGACGGCGTAGCCCATCCGCGCCACGAAGTCGGCCGTATTCGGGCCGACACAGGCGATGCGGGGCACGAATTCACCGGGGGACGAGGTCAGATGTTCAAGAAAGATCGATGCGGCGTTTGCGCTTGCGAAGAAGACCCAGTCGAATTCATGCAGCCTGGCATAAATGCCGTCGAGCTCTTCGCGATGGAAGGTTTCAACGATCCTGCTGACCGGTACGGCATGGAACTCCACCGGCAGTTCGGCCAAAGCCGACTCCGTCTCCGCAGCACCATTTTGGATGGTGGCCGTAAAGAGCCTTCTGCGC
>CAIUWO010000973.1 GCA_903902895.1 Candidatus Hydrogenedentota bacterium
ACTGAAGGGCATGGCCCCGCGCAGCGGGGTATTGTTGGAGTGTCTTCCGTAGATTGTCGCAAGGCGTCACCCATCCTAGGGAAGCGGCACCACGCAGGACCCGCTGTTGCTGCGCGCGAAAGCCATGATCAACGCCGCGCTGCGGCCGTAGGCCTGCACGCCGCCCTTGACGCGGTTCGCCTTGAGATACATGTCGTTGACCTTGCTCTGCATGTCGCTCACGCGGCCCTTGTGCGCCGCATAATAGGCGTTCATCGCGTCCCGGTCGCGCGCGACCCCGGGACAACGCTCCTTGGCCACGGCCTTGGCGCGTTCCATGTCGCGCTTGCCCAACTCCCCCACCAGTTGCCGCTGCGCCATGAAGTAGGCCGAGTAGCGCGCGTAGGGGTTGTCGCTCGACGCGCACACGAGAAAGCCGAAGAAATTGGCCTCGTCCTCGCTGGTCACGCCGCGCTGGTGCGCCTTTTCATGGGCGATCACCTCGGGCATGTTGCAGCACGGAATGTTGCGGTTGTAGTTGGCCTCGCCCGTCCACGGCGTGTATTCGCCCGAGATAAGCTGCGCGCTCATGACAAACGAGGCAAGCACCGGCTTGGCCGGGCCGCGCGACGCGAAAAATGAGGGATGCAGTTTCAGCCGTTCGCCCACGCGCCGGTAGGCCGCGTCTATGTCGCGGTCGATCTCGGACATGGGCATGGGCGGCGTGCTCGGCCGGCCAAGGTCGCCGCTTCCAAAGGCCCGTTCATACTCCTGGTTGGTGACGGCGACAAGTTCGCGGCACATCTTTTCCAGTTCGTCCGTGCCCGCCTCCGCATCGGGGGCCTTGGCCCACTCCTGCCAACCCAGCCGGGTGACCAGGTCGGCGCGGTCATAGTTGAACCCCCATATGGTGTAGAAGGAAACCAGGATAAACCCGACCAGCGCCCCGGCCCGGAGCAGGCCGCATCCCAGTGCGTTGGTCAACCGTCGCCGTCCACGCACGACGTGGCACAACGCGCGCACCGCGGAAGCCAGCAGCCAGACCAGCAGCACCCCGACAATGAGTTCCATCACCGACCACGGATACCAGCGCGTGATCGCCGCCAGCGTGCGGCCGATCCACTGCCCCACATGTTCGGTGTACACGATCTCGACGAAGCGGGGAAAATGGGACAAAATCTCAGCCAGCAGCAGCGCGACCAAACCGGCCGCCAACCATGCCAGCCGTCGAACGGTACGAAGCGGCCGGTCGCATTCGCGCGGCTCGCACGCCCAGCGCCGGACGCGCTCTCGAAAGGGTGCGCTCACTTCCCCCCCGCCGCCACGGCGGCGCCGAGCGCGATTTCCTCGTCCTGCAGGAGTTTGCCGAGCCCGTCGCCGTAGAAGGACGCGGTGACCTCGTAGCCGCTCTTGTTGTACTCCTCGGCGGTCAGGATGTAGCCGATGTGGTCCGTCGTGAGCGAGGCCACGCACGGATGGGCGACGCCGTCCTTGCGCAGTGCGTCCTTGACCGCCGTGCCGATTTCGCAGATGGGCTCGCCGGGGAAGGTCATCATCTGGAAGTCGTTCAGGCGAAACGCGAATATGGGCGCCTGGTCGGGGAACATCACCTTGAGCAGCAGGTCAATCTGGTCCTGGGTCACCTTGTACTCGTCGCCGGCGATTTTGATGAAATCGGGCGCGCTCTTGCGCTCGGGCAGCATGACCCACTTCGACGCGACCGCGAAGTTGGTTACGGGCTTCGTCTCTATTTTGTCGGCAAGCCGCCACGCGGCGACACCCACCTCGCGGCCGTAGTTCCAGGCCTGCTCATAGGGGCTGCCCGCGGGCTTGCCCGTCGGCGCGCAGTCGCCCTCCGCGCCGTTGGCGTACAGGCAGGTCACCCCCTCGCCCATCAGGTCCTCCACCGTCCGCTGCATGCTCCCGGCCCATTCACTGGAGACGAGCATTTCCGTGTCGTCCACAAAGGTGCCGTGCGCCGTGTAGTTCACGAATACCGCCAGCGGCTTGCCGTCCGCC
>CAIUWO010000974.1 GCA_903902895.1 Candidatus Hydrogenedentota bacterium
CCGGTGACGCATCCGAGGGGGCCAACGCCGACGTTGGCACCCAGGGTCGAACGGAAGCCTCCGCAAAGCAGAAAATGGACACATCCACCCCCGCCCCCCCCGCCGAGGCTGACAATGCTGCCCAAGTAGCCCCTGCGCAGCCCGCCGACATCGAGCCCAGCCCAGGCGAAAACGGCACCGATAACAACGGTGCCAACCACCCCGAAGATGCAGGCCCCATGGAGGCGATTGAGGACGCGGCCCTCCGCGCCGACGACCTCGACAACCTTAACCTGTTCGAGGAAACGCCTCCGCGAGAGGCTGCTCCAAGGCCACCGCGACCGACGCTTTCACGCGACGAGTACTTTAATTCGCGCGTTGCAGCCCATCTTGAACTGAATGGCAACAGCACCGACATAGCACTTCGGCAAGGCGAACTGCACTACGAGGAATGGCGCTGGCTACAGAATCACCCTCTCGCGACGGAAGGCTTGAAGGGACGCTTGGCCTACTGGACCCGCGTTGTCGAGAAGAAGTACGGGATTCCCGTCCGCTCGGCCATTTTCGACCGTGTAGTCTTTGAGTTCTATACGCACATCCAACCGGTTGAGCGTCCCTACCTCTGCCGTACTGGGATGACGAAACTCAGCCTCGTCATCCCCCTGCACAAGGCGGGTGCCGAGAAGTGCGCCGCTAAGGGCGTAAAGAACCTCGTTTTCACCGCCGACGGCATCTCCATCACCCTCGTCACGACGGATTCAGACGGCGTGGAGACCGACCAAGTTTACGACCTGGCCGACCCCGCACTGACCGTCAGAATGCTCCGAGAGCGCATGCCGCAGGCCAACAAGGTCGCCGCCGAGTCCGACAACGAGACTCCTGACCAGAAGGTCAAGCGCCTCCAGGCGGAAAACCGGACACTTAAGGCAAAAGTGAAGACACTGGAGTCTGCGAACCTCACATTTCAGCGTCGCACCCTTGATGCCGAAAACGCCCGCGTGCGCCTTGAAGACGAAGTGGCAACCCTACGTGCCCAGCTCGCTGAACGTGAAGCAGAAGCCACGGAACTGGTCGAGGTCTAGGCTATGTGGCTCACTATCCTAGAGTTCTGTGCTTTCCTCGCTGGACTGCGCTTTCTGACCAGCCGTAATGAGGGAGGCCGTTTCCTGGAAGTCCATCGTGGCATCGTCCGTTGCTTCCACGCCAAGAAACAAATAGTTCTGGAGGTCAATTTCAGAATTGTACTTGGCGACCTGTCGCTGTCACTGCAATGGGACCCCTCCACGACCGCATTACTTGGCCGTTTGGCAAACTCACGGGGCAAAATCCTCATCGTCGCCACCGACGACCTTGTTGCTGTCAGTGATTCAGACACCACCGTTCGACTTCCAGTACGGAACCCGAAAAAGCTTGTCCCGCACCTGACTACAAGTTCCATCGAAACGCGGACAGGGGTGGATTTTACAGCTCCCGTCTTTGCAGCAAGAGTTGACGCCTTCGTCAAGTCTTGGGCGTCTAGGACCCATCAAAATGACCGTCACGGGTTATTGCAGTTCTATATCCGAGAGGGCAACTTGGAGCTCGAAATTCATGAGGTTTCTCCAAACGCCCCCGTGATTTCCCGGACACTTGAACCTGCTAAACCGATAAAGGACTGCATGGAGACCGGTTTTAACATCGCCGCGAGACATTTCCAAGGCGTCCCGGTTGGCTCAGTGGTCGCCGCATACCGAATGAATAGGCCTGACTTTCTCCAATGGGAAATCTCGGGGGATATCTGTGCTAATCCCTTGGTAACGTTCCGAATTTTGGGCGCGTCGCCCCTCAGGGAGCCTTAGAAGGCCACAACCGGGGCCGCTAGCCGGTGCTGGCGGCCCCAACCACAAAACTGTTCACGCATCGCCATACGGCCACCAACAACAGAAAGGTTCAAAAATGAGTACTTCAGGAAAAATGGGTCCGGCATCACAGGGTGCCACGACAAGACAATCGGAGGCGCGGCAACAGAAGGCGAGCGAACGCCTCTACGCGACTTCCCCGGAATACCGCGCCATCATCGACAGGATTCACGAACGCGCATGGGAGCTCCGCGAAATGCTGGCCCGTCCCGGCGACGTGTTCATCGGTGCGCGGATTGACGAAATCGCCTACTGCCTCGCCCAAGACGCTACCGCTGCCAGAATTCTCAACGAGACCGTCGGCTTGTATCGGCAGGCTTTTGACCGTCTGGACGAGGCGGGCATCGCCAGTCATCGGGATTTCAGTCCCTCAACTCCGTACACGGCGAGCCCGGCAATAATTGATGTTCTGGTGCTGGACATCCTTCAGCAACAGAAAAGGTAAGCCGCAAGCGACGGGGCCGCTGGCATGGTGTCGGCGGCCCCACCATTCACAAACCAAAAAGGAATAACTAACCATGTCACAAAATTCGAAAATCTGCTGGACCCACGCAACTTGGAACCCCGCTACAGGCTGTACAAAACTGTCTCCAGGTTGCCACAACTGCTATGCGGCACCGATGGCGAAACGCCTAAAGGCGATGGGCCAACCCAACTACCGTAACGGTTTCCAAGTCACCTGTCACCCCGCGATGCTGTCAGTGCCGCTGAAATGGCGCAAGCCGCGACTAATCTTCGCGAACAGCATGTCCGACTTACTCCATGACGAGGTGCCAGAGAGCTTTATCCAAGAGGTCTTTGCCGTTATGGCCGAAGCCAGACAGCATACCTTTCAGGTGCTCACAAAACGCGCCGAGCGGATGGCCGCGCTGGCACCCAGACTGCCGTGGCCCAAGAACGTTTGGATGGGCGTGACGGTTGAGAATGCCGACTACGTGCATCGCATTGACTTGCTCCGTACCGTGCCCGCCGCCGTCCGGTTCCTGTCCATTGAGCCGTTGCTGGGGCCAATTCCAAACCTTGACCTCAACGGGATTGGTTGGGTCGTCGTGGGCGGCGAGTCCGGACCAGGAGCCCGACCGATGGACCCCGAGTGGGTACGCGATATCCGTGACCAGTGCCTCGCGGCCAAGGTGCCGTTTTTGTTCAAACAGTGGGGCGGCACCCGCAAGAGGAAAGCGGGGAAAGTGCTTGACGGAAGAATATGGGACGAGATGCCTGTATACGTCCCTTTGATGAACCTCGAATAAGGTCAAACGGGGCCGCTGGCCCATGCTGGCGGCCCCACAACCGACGTAATAAAAACACGATGGAGATGACAACAATGACGACGCAAAGTACTTCACAAGGCAGCACTGACATACGCCTGTTTGAGGCGCATTCAACCCTGCCGGAAATTCGCTCACGCCGGAATGTGGAAGTTGATTGGTATGTCGTGAAGCGCGACAAACCTCACATTTCCGATTTCCGCAGCATCGTAATCTGGGAACATCCCCACCATGACGATGTGGGCGACAGCAACAGTTCAACGCGCACGGCACTGGACCAATATCTAACTGAGGAAGAAGCCCGTCTCTTGGGAGCGCACCTCCGGACACAAGGCATCATGTTGAACGTGACGGAGGTCGAATTGCCAATCCGAATCAAAGAATGGGGTCTGAGTCCCATGGATGAAGGCTGGGAACATCCTCTCGAAGGGACGTTAACCGTGAACGACCTGGCTGACTACGACCTGCCTTTTCACGTGGAGGGCTTCTACGACCTTCGTGGATGTGAGGTTGTGGATAGACGTGACCCCAAACGGCACATGATATTCCAAATATACAACGAAAACGTCCACACAGACCCCAAGCTCAAGCGCAACTTCCTGATTTGCGCCGAACTGGCGAAAGACCTGATGTCGTACATAGAAATTGAGCGCTGTGTGGGAATCTCCGATGGTTCAATCAAACCAAGGCGCGGCGGAAAATCGGCTTCCTGGGCAAGCATCCATGATGTCAAACTTGAAGACCCAGAGGTCATCGTCGAAAGAAGCCGCGAAATCAATGATAGTGCCGCCATTCGTTTAAGCCGCTTCTTGGTTTATTGCGAAGAACTATTCCAGTCTGAGGATTCGCTCATTGTCCGTTCCCTTGCGGATGACCTCACCATGAAAGACCAGGCCATCCTACTGTTGGGTGAAGAGACAGCCCGCAAGCTGGGGGAACATATCGGATGTGATGCGTCCGACGAGGATTATGAACTGGATAGAGGGTTCTTTTGATTGGGAAGCGTCCTTAACAGCCGGTGGCAGGCAAATGGAGTCAGCCTGCCGCCGGCTGCCACGGCAAACACAGGCTACTAACCACAAAAAAATAAACTGGCTCGCGCGGAGTACCCTTATGAATAACCTTCAAGTCACTATTGATTCCCCGGCCACGCGCCCCGTTTTCACGGCTGAGGTCGCCCTTCTGCTCGAAATCCTGCCGCCGGAACTCGTCAAGGCCATTGCCACGCTTGGCTGCGATGAACCGGAAACGGCTGGACAGTCGGAACAGCGGGACTAAGGAATCCATGAAGATGGTTTCCGCCAGGAATACGCTCACCGGTATTCCCCGTCGAAACTACGGGAAACAGGCGTCCAACGTTGTTTCCTTTGATAAAGGTC
>CAIUWO010000975.1 GCA_903902895.1 Candidatus Hydrogenedentota bacterium
AACCAATCCCGGGAATATGGCATGATATATACGGTTTACTGCCGGGAGACGCTAATTTTATGAGATTCATGGTGTTGGTGACATTTGGATGGCTGGTGCTGGGCACATTTGCCATGGCGCAGGACGCACCGCCAGCGGCCCCCGCGCCGGCAAATGCTCCGGCTGAGGTCGCGGCTCCTGCGGTTCTGGCTCCGACCGAGCCTACACCGGCTGCTCCCGTTCCAGCGGCTCCCGTTCCGGCGGAAACGCCTGCGGTCCCGGCCCCGGCCGAGCCTGCACCGGCTGCTCCCATTCCGGCAGAAAAGCCAGCTGTCCCGGTAGCGGCGGAGCCTGTTCCGGCCCCGGCAGCACCGGTCCCGCCAGAGACGCCTGCCCCCGCAGCCACGCCCACGCCCCCCGTTGAGGCGCCCGGTCCGTTGGGCCTGCTGGTCAGCACGGAACAATTGACCAAAGTGACGGACGGGGTCATCGTTGATGTGCGGGAGTCTGAACTGTTTTTGCAGGGTCACATTCCCGGCGCGGTGAATCTGCACATCAAGCTGCTCTCGGAAGAGCGTGACCATGTTGTTAACCTGCTCAAACCCATCGATCAAATCCTGCCGTTACTGGCGGACCGGGGAATCATTCCCGCGAAGAATGTCGTAATCTATGGCCAGAATGCGCTGGCCAACGATGTGGCTGAAGCGGCGCGCATGTTCTGGATACTGGAATACCTGTCTTTTCCCCGCGTGCATCTGCTTGACGGCGGGTTGAAGAAGTGGGCGGCTGAAAGCCGGCCCGTCGAGACGGGCCAGGGCGCGCCCGCGCCGGTGCCTGTCGAGCAGGTCAAGGTGCGTGTGCGCCCGGAGGTCATTTCGAGCGCGGACCAGGTGCTTGATCTTCTCCGCTTCAAGGCAGGCGTTCTGGTGGACTCTCGGCCGGAGCCCTTCTTTGCGGGTACGGAAAAGGCGCCTTATGTGGCCCGGGCCGGGCACATACCGGGTGCCGAAAACCGTCCGTCCCATGGTGTGCTGGAGGGAGACATGCTGACCTTTGTGTCCCCCGAGCGCGTAGCGGAAGCGCTCAAGGTTGGCGGGGACAAGCCTCCCAAGTGGATAATCACCTATTGTAATTCTGGTGTCAGCGGTGCCCTGGGCTATTTCGGATACCGACTGCTGGGTAATGAAAATGTCTCACTTTATGACGGGTCCATGGCCGAATGGAGCCAAAATCCCGGACTGAATGTCGAGACAACCGCCGCCCCCGAAGCCACACCCGCAGTTCCCGCGTCCACGCCCGCCCCGGAGACCGCAGCGCCTGCCGCCACGCCGACCCCGGTTCCAGTTCCGGTGCCGGTTCCGGTCCCAGCCCCCCCCGCGCCTGCCGCCACACCCACACCGGTACCCGCACCCGCGGCGCCCGCGCCGACACCTGAGGCTCCCGTGCCGGCTCCCGTGCCAGCGGTTCCCGCACCCGCGCCCTCTCCCGCTCCTTAAATCAAGTCCTAACTCGCATATCTCATCAGCTCACGCCATGCCTTCGCGTGATTTTGCCATCGATGCGCCTGCAACCCAGGACCACAGGACACACAGTCATTGCGAGCGGAGCGAAGCAATCTCTTGCTCGCGATAGACTCGCCCTGTTAGAAACGCTGTTTCAAGAGATTGCTTCGTCGGACTGTGTCCTCCTCGCAATGACGTGGTGAGAAACATGCCCTAAACCTTGGTCCCCGTCGTCTGGTCTTTGTACTGCAACTCGTACAGGGTCCGGTACAGGCCGTTCTGAGCGAGCAACTCCTGGTGCGTTCCCGACTCGCGAATCTCCCCGTGGTGGAACACCACAATGCGGTCCGCGTGCTGCACGGTGGACAGCCGGTGCGCGATGACGATACTCGTTCGCCCCTCAAGCAGCTTGGCGATGGCGTCCTGAATCAACTGCTCCGTTTCAGTGTCGATGTTTGCCGTGGCCTCGTCCAGCACGAGTATTCTCGGGTCATGCGCCAGTGTTCGGGCGAAGGCGACAAGCTGGCGCTGTCCGGTGGAGAGATTGCAGCCCCGCTCGCCCACAAGGTAGTCGTAGCGGCCCGGAAGGCGCTCGATGAAGCGCGCCGCGTTGACATGTTGCGCGCACGCCTCGACCTGCTCCCGTGAGATGTCGGGATTGCCGAGACGGATGTTTTCCTCGATGGTCCCCGAGAACAGGAACACATCCTGCAGGACGACGCCGATGTTGCGGCGCATGGGTATGAGGTCGTAGTCGCGCACATCGACACCATCAATGCGCAGGTGGCCGCGCTGGATGTCGTAGAAACGGCTGAGCAGATGAATGAGCGTGCTCTTGCCCGCGCCCGTATGGCCCACAATGGCCACCCGCTCCCCCGGCGTGATGTCCAGACAGATATCCTTGAGCACCCAGCGGGGTTCCACGCCTTCTTTGGCTGTGCTTGGATAGGCAAACCAAACATGGTCGAGCTGCACCGCGCCCTTCAATCGCGCACAGGAAACCGGTTCGGGACCGTTGCACACATCGGGCGGCGTGTCCTGCAACTGAAAAACCCGTTCCGACGAGGCCATTGCCTCAAGGATCAGGTTGTAGCGGTCGGCCAGCGCGCGTATGGGTCCGAAAAAGCGCTCGGCCAGGAACACGAAGGCGAATATGGTGCCCACCGAACCCTGTCCCGAGGTCGCCTGTCCGGTTTTGAGCATGACCATGCCGCAGTACAGGATGACCAGCGCGGTGGCCAGTGAGCCGAGAAACTCAACCGCCGGGAAATAGAGGGCAAAATTGCGCACCTGACTAATCCATTCGTCGCGATGGTCGGCGTTGCGCGCCTCGTATTCCGCGTAGTTGGCGTCCTCGCGGTTGAACAGCCGCACCACGCGCATGCCGCTGACATTCTCCTGCATCCAGGCGTTGATGCGCGCGATTTTGCGGCGCACCTCCAGGAAGGAATGCTGGGCATACTTGCGGAAAAGCACACTGGTCAGCACCACCAGCGGCAGGGGGCCCAGCGCGATGCAGGCCAGCTTCCAGTTGACGGCGAACATGACGACCAGCACCACGGCGAGCGTCATCAGGTCGCTGATGACCGCCACGACCCCCTCCACGATGGTCTGCTGGACCTTCTCAATGTCGTTGGTGACCCGTGACAGCAGCCTGCCCGCGGGATTGCGGTCGAGAAAACCGAGGGAGAGGCGCTGGAGATGGTCAAACAGGCCAAGCCGCATTTCAAACATGGTCCGCTGGCCCACGAGCGACACGACCAGCACCTGCACGTAGCGCAGCAGCGCCTGCACGGTGACGAGGGCCCCAATGATGAGCACCATGCGGAAGAGTCCGGCAAGGTCCCGCTCCGCGGCCGCCTCGGCCATGCCGGCCGAGCCCGACATGCGCACGGCATCGTTGATGTAGGCGTCCACCGAATGCATCAGGAGCACGGGGGCAAGGTTGCCCAGCACGGACAGGATTAGCAGCAGGGCCGTGGCCAGAATGATCCAGCCGCGGTAGGGGCGGACGTACCCGAGCAGGCGCCGCATGATATGGGCGTCATAGGCGCGCTGCTGAAGCTCGTCGTCGATGTGGTAGCCTTCGCTCACGGGTCCTCTTCCAGGTGCGTTTCGAGCAGTTGCCGCCGGTGCAGGCGCGCGTAAAGGCCGTCCAGCGCAACCAGTTGATCATGGGTGCCGCGTTCCACGATGTGTCCGTCGGCAAGAACAATAATCTTGTGCGCGTGACGGATGGACGAGATGCGGTGCGACACGATGATGCTGGTGCGCCCGGCCATGTATCCGCGAAGTTCCCGAAGAATAAGCTCTTCCGTGCGCGTGTCCACGCTGGAAAGGGTGTCATCGAGCAGCAGGATCGCCGGGTCGCACACCAGCGCGCGGGACAGTGCCAGCCGCTGTTTCTGGCCACCGGAAAGGTTGACGCCGCGCTCGCCCAGCAGGGTGTCCAGCCCCTGCGGCATTTCCTGAAGGTCGGCCAGGAAACCGGCGACCCGCACGGCGCGCAGGATTTCCCCGTCGGTCGCCCCGGGACGCCCCAGACGGATGTTTTCGCGAATGCTCTCGGAGAAAATGAACACGTCTTGGGGCACGCAGCCCAGGGCCCGCCGCAGCGTGCGGATGGGGATCGTCTCCAGCGGTTGTCCGTCGAGAAGAATGCGGCCGGCCTGAGGCTCAAACTCGCGGCAGAGCAGCGAAAGCAGTGTGGACTTGCCCGAACCGGTC
The DNA here is from genome assembly GCA_903902895.1 of Candidatus Hydrogenedentota bacterium. Lineage (GTDB taxonomy): Bacteria > Hydrogenedentota > Hydrogenedentia > Hydrogenedentales > CAITNO01 > CAITNO01. The sequence goes on from CAIUWO010000975.1 coordinate 4,209, forward strand.
GGCCCCACAATGGCCAGCGTCGTTCCGGCAGGCACTTCCAAGGACACTTCCTCCACAGCCCAGGGGCGGTCAGGGGCGGGTGGGCGTGATGCGTCGGCGGCCGTCTCCGGCGGTGCGGGGAAGCGGAAGGAAACGCCCTCAAACTGAATGCGCCCGGCGGTCACATGGGCGTCCGGGACGGTGCGCGGGCCGTCGATGATTTCCGGCGTTTCGTTCAGAACCGTGCTCAGGCGGTTCATGCTTACCGCGCCGCGCTGGTACAGGGTCAGGACCCAGCCAAACTGAATCAGGGGCCAGGCAAGCATAATCATCGTTATCAGGAACGCCGTGAGGTCGCCCAGAGTCAGGCGGTCCTCAATGACCAGCCTGCCGCCCTGCCAGATTACCAGCAGCACGGCGACACCCACCAGCAGGTCGATGAGCGGCCACGCGAACGAGGTGACCACCGCCAGCTTGATGTTGGCCCGCATGTATTCCATGGTCTTCAGCCGGAAGCGTTCCGTCTCGCGGTCCTCGATGCCGAATGCCTTGACCACCCGCGCCCCGGCCAGATTTTCCTGGACACGCGTGGACAGTTCGGCATAGATTTCCTGGACAATTTTGGACTGGCGGTTCATGAAGCGCACAAAAAAATAGACCAGCACGGTCAGGGCGGGCAGCGGAAGCAGCGCGTAGAGGGTCAGCTGTACGCTCAGATACAGCATCATTCCCAGCGTGAACGGAAGCCGAATCATGTCCACCGACCCCATCACGCCGGGGCCGACGAAATCGCGCGCCTGGTTGATGTCGCTCGTGGCCCGCGCCATCAGGTCTCCCGTGGGCATGCGCTGGAAGAAGGAGGCGGACAGGCGCTGCAACTGCCGAAAATAGGCATTGCGCAGGTCGTATTCAAAATCGCGGGACGCGCCTATCATGAGCGTGCGCTGGAAATAGCGCGCCACGCCCGCCGCGACTGAGGTGCCCAGCAGTATCCAGAAGAAGACCCAAAGGCGGTTTGTTCCAAGGTCCCCCGCACTCAACCCCTGCACGGTGGCGCGGATGACCAGGGGCATGACCAGACTGATGACCACAAAGACCACTGCCAGTGCCGAACCCGTCAGGTAAGCGCGCAGATAGGGGCGGTTGAAGCGGAGCAGCGTGCGGAAAGGCTTTCCCGGCAAGGCGAGGGGCCAAGATTCGCGGGGCTCGTTTTGGCGGGCGTCAGGCTTCATTTGGCACGGTCTTCAAGCTCTGCGGCGCTGGGCGTCGAAGGCGCGCACCACGGCGATCAAATCCTCGCCTTTGAAGGGTTTGAGCAGGTATCCGTCCGCCCCGGAATTGCGGAACTCGGCCGAAAGGGTGTCTATGGGCTTGGCCGTGACGATATGGACGCGGAAGCCCGCCAGATCCGGGTCGGTCTTGAGCCGTCGGCAGGTTTCCCAGCCATCGATGCCCGGCATGGCGATGTCCAGCAGCCCCATCCAGTAGTCGCCGGTGGCGGCCAGTTCCAGCGCAGCTTCGCCGCGATCGCAAAGGCTTGCCTCAAATCCGTCATTCTCGAGACAGCGTACGATGAACTGGCCGATCTCGGGGTCGTCGTCCACGCACAGCACCCTGTTGCCCAACTGTCGGCCGCTGGGGAGATTTCGGTTCATGGCGGAGTGAAGGCCGCTGAGCAGGGTGCTCTTGCGGAAATTCCGCCGAATCCGTCCGGCCAGCCGGGACTGGAACCGCTCGTACAGCTCATCGTCATTGGTCAGCAGGACCACCGGCGCCGACAGTCCGGGCGCGTCCACGATCTCCTCCACCACCAGGCTGCCCAGCGGCCCCGCCTCCGTGTCCAGGACGATGCAGTCGGGGTTGTGATGCGCGGCGAGCCCGATGGCCGTGGTGGCGCTTGCCGCGTGGATGATGTCCATGCCGTCCGCCAGAAGGAGGTTGCGCAGCTGCGTGGCAAGGGAGCGGTCCTGGGTGACCACCTCCACCAGCAGGTGCGTTTCAATGGGCGGCGGAAAATCAATCTCATCGCCGGGAACCTGCCGCGCCGCGCCGGAGAGGGACAGGTTGAACTGGAAGGTGGCCCCCTCCCCGAGCCTGCTGCTGACGCTGATGCGGCTGCCGTGCAGCCGCACAATGTCCTGCGCGATGGCGAGGCCGATGCCGGTGCCCCCGTACTTGCGGGTGGACGACGAGTCGACCTGGTAGAACCGGGAGAATACCTTGTCGAGCTCGCCTTCGGGAATGCCGATGCCCGTGTCGGTTACGGAGATGTGGGCGATGTTGTTGCGCACGTCGACAGCCACGGCAACGGACCCGCCGGGCTCGTTGAACTTGACGGCGTTGGACAGCAGGTTGTTGAACACCTGGCCCAGCTTGCCCTTGTCTCCCTCGACCAGGACCGGCGGGTCGTAGGGTTCCCCCCGCTCGTTCCTGGCCGTTGTCGTCAGCGCAATGCCCTTGCTGTCTGCGACCGGCTTTACGCTTTCGACGCTCATGCGAACGCAGTCAAGAAGGTCGAAGCGCGTGAAAACGAGCTCCTCCGCGCCGCGGTAGAGGCGCGAGAAGTCCAGAAGGTTTTCGATGAGGGTGACCAGTTTTTCCACGTTGCGCAGCGAGATGCCGAGGTAATTGCGCTGTTTTTCGGTCACGGGCCCCGCCTTGCCGTTGATGACCATGTCGGTGTAGCCCATGACCGCCACCAGCGGCGTGCGCAGCTCGTGGGACACGTTCGAAAGCAGGTTGGTCTTCATCTCGTCCAGCGACTTGAGCTCCTCGTTCGCCGCGTGCAGTTTCTCCCGCGCGCGGGTCACCTCCTCCAGCGATAGTTTCAAATTGTCCAGAAGCTGCGCGTTGCGCAGCGCCGCGGCCAGATGCGGCGCGAGCTGCTCGAGCACCTCCGCGTCATGCTGCGTGAAAAAGCCGGTCTGCTCGGCGCCCAGATTCAGCGTTCCGATGATCCGCGCGCTGGCGTACAGGGGGACGCACAGGATGCCCCGCACACGCTCCGGGAACTGGAACGAAAAGAGGGAGTTTGCGGCGCCCAGGTCCTCCACAAGCAGGCAGCGCTGCTCCGCCGCGACCCAGGCGGCGCAGCTGCCCGAGCCGTCCAGCCGGGGGAACTGCTCGCGTCCCTCGCGCGGCTCGGGCCAGAGCTGGCGCGTTTCAAAATGCTCCACCCCCTCCAGCCACAGCGACACGGCGGCGTAGTCAAAGGCGATGAGCTTGCGCAGCTCGACGCCGATGTTTTCGTAGACGCGCCCGGCCTCAAGGCTCGAATTGACAACGTTGGCGATCTGGTTGATGACGCTGATGCGTTCGGCCCGCTCGGCCGCCTCCTGCTCAAGGCGCACCCCGCGCGTGACGTCGCGGAATGTCCCGTCAATGCCGCTGAGGCGGCCCTTGTCATCGTAAAGGCGGTTGCCGGACAGGTCCACGCAGATGGCCGTCCCATCGGGGCGGAGCAGCCAGACCCGTGTGCCCTCGATAATCGGGTTGTCCGGCGTGCCCAGGGTGATGTGTTCGTAGTCGCCCCTGTGCAGGAACAGGTCCGGCATGCTTCTTCCCAGCACGGCGGAGAAGTCGGCATGTCCCAGTATTTCGCCCCCGGAAGGGTTGATAAAGGTGATTAGGCCGTTTCCGTCCGTTTGGAAAAGGCCGTCGCGCATGGAGGTGACAAGGCTGCGGTGTTTTTCCTCCGAGTTGCGGAGCTGCTTCAGGTTCGAGCGCAGCGCCGCCGCCATCTCGTTGAACGAGGCCGCCAGCTCCTCTATTTCGTCTCCCGTGCCGATGCGCAGTTTTAGGTCCAGGTCGCCCTGCCGGATGATCTGCGCCCCCTCGTTGAGCAGCGCCAGGGGCCGGATGATGGTGTTGTTGACGTTGCGGTAGGCGATCACGCAGAAAACAGCAATGATTATGCCGCTGATGCCCAGCGTCAGCAGGGCGGCAAGGTTGATTTTGGAGAACACCTGCGGTGTCCGGCGGTGCACGGCGATGTAGATGGACGAGTCGGGCATGAGGCGGTGGTAGGCTATCAGGACGGGGGTTCTTTGGCCGCGCGAAAGATAGTTCCATATAAAGAGCGCGTCCGATTCGCGGTCCGGATAGCGCTGGAGCCGGGATACTATCTTCAAATCGATGGGCGCGTAATGCGGCGGGGGCAGTTCCTGGCTGGACGATTCGTCGGGGTAAACAGCCCACTTTGCCAGGTCGCTGTAAATGATGATCTCGTAGAAATCGTTGCTGGCCGGAAATTTCCTGTCCGTTCGCCGGTCGCCCAGTATGAACACCAGCAGGTCGCGCACGCCCTGCGTTTCGGTGATGAAGCCGACGGTTTCCCCCGATTCCGTCTTTACCGGCGCCACAAGCACCGCCGCGTACCTTCCCTCCGTGGGTATGTAGCGAAAATCGATGAACCTTGGACCGTCGATTTCTGACGCGTCCTGCAGGTTTGCCGGCGTGAACGGGTCGGCGGCATTGGTGCCCAGCAGCAGGGTGCCGGCGGGGTCGTAGAGGGTGTAGACGGACTGGCGTTCACCGCTTGCGCGGGATTCGCGGCGAAGTGTCGTCATAAGCGGGCCGGTGGAAGTGTCGGCATTGGCCTGGCGCTGCGTCAAATACGCGATGACCTCGGGGAACTGGGTGACCCGCACCGTCTGGAGTTCGCGCTCCTCCAGCGCCAGCCGAATGGCGTCCGCTGTCTTGCGCGCCGCCGTGGAAAGGTCCTGAAGGTTCGCCTTCTGCTGCGTCTCACGCGCCGCCAGATAGCCGATAATCATGGCGAGCACCATTGGTATGACGCCCACCCAGAGTATCGACACGACAAAACGCCGTTCGATGCTGCCGCGCGATGGCTTCTTGGTCATGATGCAGTCCTGCGCGTTCGGAAAGCGCGGTGAGGCCCCGAGGCCTTGCGGCTATTCGGTGACGCGTCCGCGCCCAATCAGTTCCCGAACCTTCTCCAGGAGCGCGTCAACCTTGAACGGTTTGGCCAGATAGTCATCGGCGCCGCATTCAAAAATGCGCTCAATGTCGCGCTCCTTGGCAAGGCAGGTCACGGCCATGATCGGAATACTGCGCGTCAGTTCGTTGTCCCGAAGCGCCGTGCAAACCTCAAACCCGTTGATTTCAGGCATAAGGAAGTCGAGCAGGATCAGGTCGGGCATCATCTGTGTGGCCTTGAGGCCCACTTCGGTGGCGTTGGACACCGGTATGAGCTCGAAGCCCTCGTCGCTCAGAATGTTTTCCATGAGCTTGAGCGCGTCGGCGTCATCGTCCACCACCATGATGCGCTTGCTCAGCGGACCTTTCTCGCGCGGGAACATGTCGAACTTCTCGCGGAAGCGGTCAAGGTCGCGCTCAAGAATCCGGTAGTGGCCTCCGGGCGTGCGGGATGCCTTGATCAGGCCCTGCTTAATCCAGTTCTTGATGCTGTGGTGGGTAACGTGGCAAATCTTCGCGGCTTCGAAGGTGGTGTAAGCCTTTTGTTCTCTGTCCGACACGGCTCAGCCTCCTGAGGTTTGTGAAAACTGAATAAACTGGGAAAGGTCGCCGGAGCTACTTCCAGAACACCGTAGGTCCATACCCAGAATTCGTATTTTACTCAGTCATCATCGCAATTATACCGATTTTCACACTTCACTGTCAACTACAATCTTGCAAAGAAATCGTTTCAACGCAATGGGTTGAAGCCTATAATGTCAGGAAGATGAAATCCAGCGCGGATGTTGTGACAATAAGGGTTGGGTCAACGCAGGAGACGACATTCATGGGCAAAGTGGCGTTTATCACGGGCGCATCGCGGGGTATCGGAAAGGCCTGTGCCCTGCGCCTGGCCCGTGAGGGCTGGGACATTGCGGTGGCCGCGAAATCGGTGGAGGAGAACCCGCGCATTCCCGGCACCATCCACAGTGCCGCGGAGGAGATAGCCGTTTACGGAACGCGGGTGTTTCCCGTGCAGTGCAATGTGCGCGAAGTGGACACGGTGCAGACCGCCGCACAGGCGGTGCTGGAGCACTTCGGCCGTGTGGATGCGGTCATTAACAACGCGGGCGCCCTGTGGTGGCGGCCCATGGACGAAACGCCCATGAAGCGATTCGACCTCGTCATGGAGGTCAATGCCCGGGGCGCCTACGCCGTGACAGAGGCATTCCTGCCGGCCATGAAGGCCCAGCGCGGCGGACACGTCATCATGATGTCGCCCCCGGTGGACCTGTCGGTGGTTCCCGGCCATATTGCCTATTCGATCAGCAAGTTCGGCATGACCATGATCGCCCTCGGACTTGCCGAAGAGATGCGGCCCTATGGCATCCACGCCAGCGCCCTGTGGCCCAAGACGGTCATTGAGTCCTTTGCCACCATCAATTTCGGCCTTGGCGAACCCCGATTCTGGCGCAAGGCCGATATCTTGGCCGATGCGGTGCTGGAGATTCTTAACCGTCCGGACCTGTCCAACGGCAGGGCGCTGATTGACGAGGACTTCCTGCGTGAAGTGGGCTATAAGGATTTCGACCGCTACAACTGCGTTGAGGGGGGCACGCCGCTTCAACTCGACGCCGACGTGATGCGCGTGGCCCGTTCCTGAGCCAGAGTTGGCGCCATGGCCGTTCCCAACGGGGCATTGCCCCTCCCCCACTTCGCGCACGGAGGGCATTGCAGGCGCGGCATCCTGCCGCGCTCCCTGGGTACGGATTGATCTTTCCGCCTCCGTCTTTTCGCCTCCGTCTTGTATTCCGCGGCGCTCACAGTGTACATTGCGCCCCGTATTTTCTTTGATTTTCGCCCCTTACAAATAAGACGCCTATCGGCATTGGGAGCACTAAAATGACTGAGGAACGCAAGACCATCCATGTTGTGTCCAATTCGCACTGGGACCGGGAATGGGGCTATCCCTTCGAGGAAACGCGGCTGCTGCTGCTCAAGTTCATGGATGAACTGCTGGACCTGCTGGACAACGACGCCGAATTCCACTCGTTCACGATGGATTCGCAGACGCTTTGCGTCGAG
>CAIUWO010000976.1 GCA_903902895.1 Candidatus Hydrogenedentota bacterium
CCTGAAGACCCCCAAACACAGGGGCCTGGCGGCAAAATAGACCGCGGGCTGCCAAATTCAAAACGCACGGCGTCATCCCGGGCCGGACCCCTGAAGAGGGCTCCGGCCCGGTTGTTTTTCACCCGTGATGGATGTGCCTTTCCTGGGCACGCCAATCTCCTGATTGGCATCGGAAGAGACGGCCAATCACGAGTCCCGAAACGGGCAAGCCCGTCCCCATCATGAGAAACGGCAGGGACCGCAGCGACAAGGGCCGACAGAATCGAAGTGCCGGCGCCCTCCAGTGTGGAGTGCGGTGGCAGAGCGCAGCGGCGACACCGCTTTGGCTGGATTGGAACGCGAAACCAGCCAAAGCGGCGTCGTTGCCGCCGCAGTCCAAAAGGGGCCGTCATTCGGCCTCAAGTTCCGATGGCCAAGATGTCTCACAAGAGACTGGTGAACCCGGGCCCGACCACCCCCGCTGGCAATGCGCCCGTTTTTCGCGTACTATCACGGCGAATTTAGCGAAGCACAGCGCGCCGCAGGAAGGGCGCTGCCGAAAAGGGACGGCTTGGCCAGGAAAGAGACATTCCAAAATCACGATGCGCCCCCCGCCGGCGGGGCCCGTCCGGCAGGGCTTCTGCCGCGCCTGGGCCTGTTTACCGCGATCATGATCGTCATGGGCAACCTGATCGGTTCGGGCGTGTTCAAGAAGGCGGCGCCCATGGCCGAAGAGGTGCAGTCGCCCGGACTCCTGCTCGCCTGCTGGATCATTGCGGGGATCATGTCCCTGCTCGGCGCGCTTGCCAACGCCGAGGTGGCGGGCATGATCGCCGATTCCGGCGGACAGTACTCCTACTTCAAGCGGATGTACGGCCGGGCCTTCGCGTTCCTGTACGGGTGGACGGGGTTCGTCGTGATCCAGTGCGCCTCCATCGGCTCCATCGCGTACGTGTTCGGCCAGTCGGCCAACTCACTGCTCGCCTTCCCGCGGCTTGACCCAAGCTGGGAGGCCCTGTCCGTCTTCGGCGTCTTCTATCCCTTCGACAATCTCGGCGTGAAGCTTTTCACCATCCTGACAGTGTGGCTCATCACCATGGCGAACTATGCGGGCGTGATCTTCGGCGGGCTGATTGCGAACGCCTCGTCGGCGCTGAAGATCATGGGCATTGTCCTCCTTGCGGTTCTGGGACTGGCCTGGAGCGGGGGCTCGTACGGAAACCTGGCCCCCGTGCTTGCCAATCCGGCCGCGCACTATGCGACCCCGCTGGGGCTTTTCGGCGCCATGTTCGCGGCCATGCTCGGCGCGTTCTGGGCCTACGACGGCTGGGTGAACCTCGCCTTCCTGGGCGCCGAAATACGCCGTCCGCACCGCAACATCCCCCTCGCCCTTGGCATCGGCGTGGCCGCCTCAATGACCCTGTACCTGCTCGTGAACATCGCCTTTCTGCACGTGATGTCCATCGATGAGATGCGCGGGCTCGCCGGGGGCGAAAACGGCATTGTCGGCGTCGAGGTGATGCGCAAGGCCTATGGAAACGGGGCGGCCGGCTTCGTCGCCGCGCTGATCCTGCTCTCCACCTTCGGGGCGACCAACTGCTCGCTGATGCAGCCGTCGCGCATGTATTTCGCCATGGCCCGCGACGGGCTGTTCTTCAAGTCCGCGGCGACATGCCATCCCAAGCACCACACCCCCTCGACCGCGCTGATCATCCAGGCCGCATGGACCTCAGTGCTTCTCATGAGCGGCACCTTCGACCAGTTGACCGACATGGTCGTCTTTGCGGGGTTTCTCTTCTACGGGGCGGGTGCCTTCGGTGTGTTCGTGCTGCGGCGCACCATGAAGGACGCCCCCCGTCCCTACCGCGTCACCGGATACCCGGTCCTGCCAGCCATCTTTGTGCTCTTCTGCCTCATGCTCGTCGTCGTCACCGTCATCGAACGCCCCCGCGACGCCGGCCTCGGCATGGCGCTCATTCTCGCCGGATTTCCCTTCTACTTCTACTGGCGCAAGCGCCTGCCCGCCCCGGAAGGAAGCGAACCCTCATCGACACAGGAATAACCGCAACACCGATGCGGCTATTGTGCGGGGTCGCTCCATCGCTCGAGCTGCTTGCTCTTTATCCAGGCTTCGCCCACCTCAAAGTCCACCTGCTTTTGAAGCGCAAGAAGAAAGACCACTTTTGGCGTTATGAACGCGGACAGTTGGTAAGGTACTGGTGTGCGCAGGTGTTCCTTGAGCCCGTGCAGTTTGGACCTGATGAAGGCCTCGTGCTCGGCATGTGCAAAGTGCTGATAAATTAGAAGGGATTTCCCGGCGTTCCACAGCTTTTCCAATTCCGCCCAAGCAACATATTTGGACGACCCTTTTCTCCCACCCTCGCATGGCTTTGACGCGACTTCAATGCCAATGTCTGGGTCCAAGAACACAACGTCCGCGCTCTCGGCCTTTCGGTAGAGCCCTTCGGCCCACTGCTGTCTGCCTGCGCGGTCATCTTGTACCACTTCCGAATAGAACGTCGCGCCATGTAGCAACTGGCTGTTTTCAATGTGGGAAACGCTCCGTCCTTCTCCTCTCTTTTCCCGCAACCAATCGTATAGTTCAGGATCACAACCACCGAAACGGTCTTCTTTTTCCAGGTAACTGCGGGATTGCCCATCGTTTGACTGTTCCTCATCCAGACCGGTCAGCATCCACGCAACCAGCAACTTCATGTTGCTCGTCCTTGGCAGAGACCGAAGTAATCCGTACTTTCGATAGTCGTTGTCGTCGCCGAAATACTCGTTCTTCATGTCGCCTCTCCTTCGTATTAGATATGGTCACATCAGGATTGCCCCTATGTTAAAAGAATAAGGGGCATGAAAAGAACTTAGCAATGACGTTCCCGCTTTGATGGTTCGCCCGGGGCGAGGCCGCGTTCTCAACCGCCGCGCCCCTTTCCGAAGGTGCAGCTTCGGAAAGGGCATGTGGCGCACCAGTTGTCAAAATCCGGCGTGGGCGCGCGGGCGTCCAGAACAAACTTGCGCAGGCACTGCATCTTTTCGTTGTTCCACACCTCCTCAAAGC
>CAIUWO010000977.1 GCA_903902895.1 Candidatus Hydrogenedentota bacterium
GTCTCCGCTTGGCAACAACGCCGCAACGCGCAACGCCGGGGCATCGAATGGACCTTCACCCGTCAAGATGCCGATAGGAAGCTGGCTCAACATTATGTTTCGTAATTATTGTGTTCAGATACTAGAGACTCGTTGTCGTTGAACAGTCACAGTTTGTCGTGTTCTGTCTCATTTTATAGGGGGGCGAGACCAACCGTGAATCGTGGCCAAGGTAGAACGTGCTAGGTGGGGGGCGGGAGAATCGGTCATGTTAGCTAAAGCGATATTCCCAGTCACCCACTCTCGGACCTCTTCTGAAATACATGAGGGAACCCCCGCACGAGAACCGAAGTTCCGTCCCCCATTTTATCTTGAGCGATGGACCTTCACTGCGTCCGATTCTTGGTCGGTTGCTGGCGCCGCTACGTGGCGCTGTGAGATCGCCGCGCATTCATGCCCCCCCCCCGACCACCGACCACCATTCGCGCGTCCTGGGGCAGCACAGATGCCTTCCCAATCGTCTGAGCGGTTCCCGCGTCGGCAATCTCGTTGCCTCGACCTGTGGTTCCCGAAAATCCATCCCGTACCTATTGTCGGACGTTATGAGAGCATGGCCCATTGCAGGCGTGAGCTCAACCCAGTGTTTTGAGTCGTGAACTCAGCCATCGGTTCAGTCTTCGGGAGATCCAGTGCCCGTCCGCACATGACCGGTCGCCTTCCGCCTGCGGGAGCAGCGCGAAATGAACGAGAGACGCGCCGTGTGTGGATTACGCAGCGCGGCGTTCGTAGCGATGGTGAAGTCCGCCGAAGCAGCCCCTGCCAAAGCCGAAAACCGGATGCTACCATGTCGTCCGATTTGTCCGCAGCGACGCAGCATTCAATCTTTTTGGGGAGGCGTTCCCCATGCCGCCCGAGGTCGTTTACGAACACGTGCGGGCAACCGTGGATGTGGCCCGGCAACGGCTACTCTTCTATCTCGACGACGACATCTTCGACGAACGGGAGTATCTGCTCCGATAGTCCGGGTTGCGTTTTCTGAGGCATGGACGATCTATCAATCCGATGGACGGGATTGTCACCGGGGCGTGAGAGGACCGCTCCCACGCCCCGCATGTCCTGAGACAGAACCCAGCGTCTTGATGAGCCGTACCGGGATACCCCTCGGCGGGGTGCTCGCCGGCAAGAACCGCTTCCGTTTCACCCGGCATGGGCACTATAACCGGACATCGCTGAGCGATGTTGCGGCATTTAATAAATAGCCTCAAGACGGTGCGTTACGGAAGCCCGGTGAACGCCAGTCGCTGTCCCGGCTGCGTCGCGCGCTCGACAATCTGGCCTGACCACGGGCTCAACAGCCGCAGTGTTCCGCCGACGGTCGACGTGATCTCCAGTTTCGTCACCTTGCCGTCTTTCTGTTCCGCTGAAACCAGGAACCCGCCCTGCGCGCGCAGGTTGGTGAATTGGGCATCCTTCTCTTTCGGCCAGCAGGGAAAGACCCGGATGACATCGCCAACGCTCTGTATCAGGAATTCGGCAACGACAGCCGCCACGCCTATGCTTTCCGGCATGAACGTGCCGTGCATATGCCCCTGCCAGACAAACAGCCCGTTGGGCAGTTCCCGGCTCTTGAACCATGCCTTGGTGTCGGCGACGGCCTCCGGCATGGACAGTCGCGCCTTGGCAATATTGAAAATGACATTGGAATTATTGCCGTTGTGCTTGGTGTCCTTGATGGTACGGCGGAACAGTTCCTTGACCGGTTCCGGGGAGAACCAGGTGACCTGTTCGGCGGGAAACACCGGTGATGCGGGCACGGTAAGATTGTGGTCGACGACCTCCCGGTACTTGCAGCCGGCCCAGTCCACCACGACCGGCTGGCCGTTCCCATCGAGCGCCACGGGATAATCCGCAAGCAGGGGTTTCATGGCCAGGCACTCTCCGGCCAGGTCTGCGTCCTTTCCGAGTTCCTTCGACGCCTTTGCGAAGGCGTCGAAGGTGTACTGCACATAGGCAATGTCGAAAGGACAATTGTCGATACCCATGGCGCCATGCTCGGGACTGTACGACGGCCCCAGCAGGACCTTCCCGTCGCCATCCCTACTGCACTGCTTCATGAACGAAAGGTAGAACCGAGCCGCTTCGCGAAGTGTTGGATAGATCTTCGCCTCCAGATAAGCGCGATCCGGATCGCACAGATGCTTGTGCCACAGATTCTGCGCGGTCATTCCGACCATTCCGATGGTCATTCCCCACGGATTCATGAGGAGCGAACGCTTGTTGACACTTTTGCAGTCGGCGGGATCGGGTTCGTGCAGGAACTGGCTGATCGAGTAATACACGCCTTCGCAATCAAAGACCTCTTTGGCCTGCCATTGCGCCCGGGGAAGCAAGCCGTGGACATACGCGATCCAAGGGTCGGCAAGTTCGGGATGATTGGAGGAGATAACCGACCAGAAGGGCTGCCATGAATTATAATTGAAATGAAAATCCGCGTGCCAAGGAGTCTTGTCCGTGGCCAGCGGGGGCATTAACGCCGCCGGGAATCTTCCACCGGGCTGGGAGACGGTCCTCGCGAAATACATCATCCGGTACCACCAGCGCTGGAAGTCGCGGTCACCCAGTTCCACGCCGCTGCGCGCCCAGAAATCGCGCCATGTTTTCTCATGCCCGGCGATCAACTGTTCCTGCGACCGTTCCACGTCGGCCACTGTCTTGTTGACCAGCGCGATGGCTGCATCGCGCACATTCCCCCCGGAAATATCAAAGGTCGTGACCAGAGCAACCACCTTGGTGTCGGCGGTACCCGCCACCGCCACGCAGTATTCCATCCCCTTGTAATCCAGATCGCCCGGCAGGGTCACATGCAACCACGCAACGCCGTCGGTCTTTCCGGTTTGTCCGTCACGACCCGGCTCGATGTCTACCGACTCCCTGGTAGTGATGAGGAGGACGTTCCTGTCGGCCAGCACGCGAACATCGGTTTTGTCGCCCCTGTCCGAAGTGATGGTGGCCACCGCATGCTGCAGGTCCAATGCTCCTTTGGACCCTCGCGAAGCTCCAATACGAAGCGCCGTCGCACATATTGGTTCCGGAAAGGTGTGCTCATTGTAACTTGGGGGCGCACCCGTCGACCCAGTCACCGCCCTGGTTCGGACATTCACCTTGGGCAGCGGACCGTCTTTGGATGAGTCCACCCGCGCGTCCCAGATGTCGTTCTTGGTGATCCGAAGCCATAGGGCGCCCTCTTTCTCCCATACAATTCCATAAAGATCACCGTTGCCAATGATGAGGCTTTCGCTTTGCCCGTCCGTCATTCTTGACACCGCAACCCCGGCATCCTGCAACGCTTCTGGATAAGCAATCACAGGTCCGCCTTCAGAATCCGCACCGTGCGCTGATACGCCCCATAGTGGCACTGCGGCTAGAATTACCAGGCTGGTCATCGTGGCTTGAATGTGTCTCTTCATAATTTCATGGTTCTCCATTTCTCACGAATGTCGTTTCAGTTTCCGCCCCTTCGGGTCACACGAGACGAAACTCCTACTTTTTTTGGGGGGGGCAGCAGCCGGTTGAGGCGTGACTGGCTCATGTGTTTCGTTGCCTTTCTTCTTTCAGACGGCCATTCTTGGGTGATGCTCGTGAATCCACTCAATCCTGGCGCGGAATCCACCTGCTCCAGTCCATCGTGGCCTTGGATTCATAGTCCAGGGGATTGAGGTTGACGGTCAACCACGTCTTGGGGTCGCGCTGGAACTCCGAGAGTTTCTGCGCGACTGCGGCGGCACCGGCCTGGTTCTCCACGTCTTTCTTGAGTAGCGCCTCCAGGCGTTTCGCCACGACGGTGAACTGCTGTTCATCGTACTGGACCATCCGCGCATCCTGCGCGGCCAGCGTTTCCAGGAAGTGGAGGGATTTTGAACGGAGCGAGCGCGCCGTCCTCCAAACGATATCCCGCTGCATGCGGACGTCTTCCACCTTTTCGCCTCCGGCGGCAATGGCCTGGTCATAGAATCCCACCGCCTTGTAGCTCAGCGCGGCCGAATCCTCGAGCCGCAACCCGGCGTCTTCAAAGAGCCAGGGATGGGCCTTGTGATCCTGCGTCAGCATGAAGTTCCCACGGCGGTTGGCCTTCCAGATGGGCGTGTCCCAGGTGGAGTTGGATATGGACACGGGCTCCCAGAGATGCGATCCGTCACTGCCCCGGTCCAGCCCCATCTGTCCGATCAAATAGGTCGTGTCCCAGGGGAAGGCCTCCACGGACTGCGCGACATATTCCCATGCCTGAATCATGATGGGCGCGGCGGGGCCGTAAGGCGCGGACACTTCCTGAAGCAGCGTTTCCAGCGTCGCTGTGGGCGCTTTCATCCAGGCCTTGAGCATGGCGGCGTTCACGGAGAATGTGGTGGGAGAAAACCCGTAGTACTCTTTGACGCCGGTCACGCCCTCCATCTCCTTCCAACCGTTCATCTGCTCGTAGATAAGCCGCGGGAAGAAATCCTCGACCTGGTACAGCGGCTTGTAGAAGGTATGGTCGAACTCGCCGAGCACAGGTATGTTGCGCTCGAAGGCCATGCGCACCAGCCTTTTGACGCCGAGGTCGGACTTAAAGGAGCGGTCATTGAATGGATACACCTCATTGCTGGTTGAGGGGTTGAGCACCAGCCCGAAGTGGGCCGGCTTTACCTTGTCCATAATGGCCACGACCTGGCCCTTGGACAGTTCCCAGGGCTTCCACCATAGCGTGGTGTTGGGCCGGCATTTCTGCATCGTGTCGTTGAGCAGGTTCAGGAAGGCCGGAAGGCGCTCGTCCAGCGGCAGGCCGCTGCAGCGCGGACAGGGACCGAACTCGCTGCACAGCCACGCCCGCTGGTCAAAGGTGTAGACCAGCACATCATCGACCTCAGGAAAGGAGGTCATGAAGTCCGTAAGCAGCGCCTCGTATTTCTGCTGCACCGCCGGGTCCATGATGCAGGCCGGCCGCACCGGGTTGTAGTTCACCATCCGCGGAATGCCGAACTGCGCGATGGTCTTCAGTCCGTGCTTCCTGGCCTGGGCGATCCGGAAAGCAAACTTGGCGCGCTGTTCGGCGTCCAAGTCCTCCAGATTCAGCACCTCGTTGGCGGGCTTTCCGCCCCAGGCGATGCTGAGCTGCACCGTGTTGACGCCCAGGGCCTTGATCTGCTCCAGTTCCTCGTCGCTCCAGCTGATGTCCGGAACGGAGGGATTGCCGACGATTCCGACGAAGTACTTGAATCCGCCGGGCAGGACGGTTTCACTGTCGTTCGCTGCCATGGCGGAGACACCCACCACAAGCAGCGCGCCGAGGATTACAACCGCGTTCACAAAGTGACGCGACTTTCTGACCATGCAGTGTTCTATTTTACTCATGCCAAGTTCCTCTTCATTTATGGCTCGAACGTAAACGTGGTTTGTTCTCCTGGGGAAAGCTGCACCGCGGGAATCACGGCCCAGCCCTTCTCCACGCGCACACCCGCTTCGGGGAGGCGCAGGCTGGTCGTGCCTTTCGGCAGCCGCACGCGCAGCGTTCTTGTACAATTCATCTCGGAGCGATTCTCCAGCGTCACACGAACCTGAGTCGTCTTGAACTCGCCCGAAACCAGCATGTTGCCTCTTGCGGCCAGGTTCTTGAACGCGACGCCTTTCCCTTCCCAGTCTGCGGGAATCGCGGGAAACACCGTGATCGTGCTTTCGTCATCGGGGTCCAGCAGCATCTGGTTAATGTTGCAGAGCAACGAACCGTGCGCCGCAATCTCGGGGGTCTTCTTGAAATCCTGAACGTCGCTGACCGTCTCGCCGAAGCAGGTGTCGTCGAACAGGGTAACGCCGGGTTGGATAAAGCGCCTGGCCCAGCGGCACGCCTCTTCGCCGTCACGGAGTTTCGCCGCGAACACGCCCATCCAGCCGTTGTTGAACGTGTAATTGCCGGTTTTCGAGGTGCGGAAGAGCGCGTAGCTGGGGGCGACGAGCGGATCATCCTTCTTGATGATTCCATACCACCACAGCGGAACCAGCCAGGTGGCGTCGCCGGAGTTCTCGGCGGGCGTTGCGCCCGGCCCCACGATCAACACTTTCGTTCCCCTGTAATCGGCCGTGGGCAGCAGGACTTTGCCGGCCATGTCCTCCCAGCCCGGTTCCGCCACACCACGGCGCACCGATTCTCGCAAGGCATACACGGTTCCAGCCTGCTGGACCGTGTTCGGCATGTTTCTGTTCAGGTAGGCATTAAAATCATCGCGCCATTGCAGGTCCTCCACCGACACCTGCGTGGTCTCTTTGAGGATGCGTTTCGCCAATGCCTCTGTCTGTTTGTCACCACTCCAGTCGACGTAATTCAGCGCCATGAGCGCCGCGTTGTTTCCCGAGAAGTCTTCATGGGCCCATATTCCCTCGGGTTCGGTCGGCGGTGTGACGATAGTACCGTCGTAGCCCATGAGCGGCCCAAACTTCGCGCCGCTGCTGTATTTCACCGACACCTTGTGCAGGGTGAGGCCGTCCACGGCACAGCGCTCCGCGCGCGGGAGCGCCCGGCCAATCCAGTCCACGACCCGCCGGGCCTCATCGAAATGATTTCCGTACAGGAGCGCCATCTGGTTCAGCACAAGGTCGTACTCGGGACAGATCGCCCCGGCAAACAGTTCGAGGCTGGTGCCGTTGCATCCCGGCGGAACATCGGTCCGGCCAAAGTACACCCCGTGATAGTACGTGGACCGCGCATACCAAGTGGCCAGATTACGGTCCGGCAGGTTCACCGCCGAGTGGGCATAGAATTCCTTCCACCAGTGCGCCGTGTCCCCGCGCAGTCCTTCATACCCGCGTGCCTGCGCCGCCTCAGCCTTCTTCCATGCCGCCTCGACCGGCTCGCCGTCCTCGTAGGAGGAACCGGGGGCAATATATAGCGTGAATGTTTCGCCGAGCTTTGTGGCGCCCAGCACGAACGATAGCGCGTCAATAACCGGCTCGGCCCCTTCGCAGACGATCGCAAGCGTGGCCGTGCAGGATTTTGGTCGTGTAGCCACAACAACCAACCCGTTTGCTTTTGGAATGCCCGTTCCGACCCATGGGTCGTGCGCTTTTGCGTAGAAACCGCCGTTTGTATAGATCCTGACTTTCTGATTGACACCCACGCGCATCTGAAAGGGCACTGGGGCCTCGGCCGCGTCTGTGACCCGAA
>CAIUWO010000978.1 GCA_903902895.1 Candidatus Hydrogenedentota bacterium
CACATGTGCCAGGAACTGTCCACCGTGCTCGCGCAGGGCGGGTCAATATTCATCTACGACACGCCGCGGCGCTCGGGCGCACTCACCGAATGGCACCAGGACACCCTCGCCCAGGTGGCCCAGTTCTGCCGCAAGCGCCAGCAGTACTGCCACAGGACCCAGACCATCCCGCAGGTGGCCATACTGCACAGCGAAAGTTCCTATTATCAGTTCAACGACCCTCTCTTCAATTTCGGCCGCGCCAACCAGGCCATGGAGGGCGCCCTGCACGCCGTTCTGGAGAACGGCTTCAGCGCCGACATCCTCAACGAGGAAACCCTCTCCGCCCGCCTGCCCGAGTATCCGGTCGTAATCGTGCCCGAGGCGAGAAATGTGCCCGACACGCTGAAGGCCAAACTTAGGGAATATGTGAACAACGGCGGCAAACTCATCCTGAGCGGCACCTTCGTCGCTGAACAGTATGGCGACATCGCCGGTGTGGAAAAGCGTCCCGAGGAGCCCCAGGGCGGCTGGTTGCCCGTGCAGGGCGAATCGGTCAACGCCTGCGGCGCGTTCCAGCCCACCAAGCCCACCACGGCCGAAACGCTCGCCACGATGCTTTACGAGCGCGACCCGCAGCTCAACCAGCGCGACTTCCCCGCCGCCACCCGCAACCGCACGGGAAACGGCACGGTGGTCGCCATCCACGGCGACATCTTCGAGTCCTATCTCGAATCCCACTACCCCGGCACGCGCCGCTTCGTTGGCGACATGATCAGCGCGCTCGACGACACCCCGTTGGTCCACGTGAACGGCCCCTGGTGGATCGAAATGGCCGCGCGCAAGAAGGCCGGCAAGACGCTCATCCAGTTCGTCAACCGCGCCACCGGCGGCTACCTCTCCCCCAGCCGGCACATGGTCGAGCAGGTGCCCGATGCCGGCGCCTTCACCTTCACCATCCCCATGCCCGAAAAGCCCAAGCGCTGCTTCATGGCCCCCGACGAGGCCGGCCTCGAATGGTCCTGGAACAACGGCCTGCTGACCGCAAAGATCGGCGGCCTGCAGATTCACAACGTGCTGGTCATCGAGTAAAACGGGACATATGCCAAACAACGCCCAAGAACAATGCAAGCCTGGGAAACATACGAATTTCACCTCACACCAGAAACACGGGTGCTGTGCGTGTATCCGGAAAGAATGAATGCCGTCTTGAACGAGCCAGTCGGCATCTGCCCAACCATGCCCTCCATCCGTACAAAGGGCATGCCTTCTCTTCTCCCTCCCCTTGACAAGGGGAGGGGCGGGGGTGGGGTTCTTCCACTTGCTGCCAGTACAGGCATGGAGTACGCGCGGACAGAATGGCGTCGCGCCGATGAATTGAAGATCGGCATGCAGTTCCCCGACTTGGGCGACGACCTCCACGACATACAACAGGTCAGCCAATCCGAAAGTCATTTCATACAAGTGCAAACCGCACGCAGCACCGCACATGTGTACAGCGGGTGCCATGTCCTCGCCTGTTCCTCGCTCGAGTACTCGAAAGACCACAAGCCACTGCGCCCCAAATTGGCACGGACGATGCGCAAGAACATGTCACCCCCTGAGGTGGTCCTTTGGCTGCGCATGAAGGGGATGGGCGACGAGGTGCGTTTCCGTCGCCAGCATCCAATAGGCCCCTATTTCGCCGACTTTTGTTCCGTCAGGGCCATGGTCGTTGTCGAGGTGGACGGTGAACAACACTTTGAACAGAACCAGCAAAAGCATGATGAAGAACGGGACGAGTTTCTGCGGCGCACGGGCTTTGTCGTACTTCGCTATTCGGGTGCAGAAGTGTTCAGCAAACCGGATTCGGTAATCTCTGACATTTTGTTGGCTATCCACTCGCGCATGACGGTCGAGTTCCGCAAGAGGCGTTGGACTCATGCGAATTGCTTCCACCTGAACGACAGACTGCTCTTGCCGGTATCTGGGAAGTTGACGGCTTCCGCCGTCATGGAGACATCACACTGCAACCTCCCTTGCGTGCGCGTGACTGTGTCCGGATATGCGTCCATGTTTACAGACTTGGGGGTGTTCTCACCGTGCCTGGCTGTCTAACGATGAGAAACTGCAAGAACCCCACCCCTGCCCCTCCCCTTGTCAAGGGGAGGGAGGAAACATGTCCGACCCCGACCTATATCCACAGCATGAGCGCCGGAAATGCGTACCCCCTGCTCCTCCGGCAGATTCCTGAAATGGACGACTATTCCAGCGTTATCTCTGCCCCCAGTTTCAGCCAATGCGATTCTTCCTCACACATTCCGGAAAAGACCCCGGTGCCTGCCTTCTCTTCTCCCTCCCCTTGGCAAGGGGAGGGCTGGGGTGGGGTTCCCTTCTTTCGTTCAGATCCAACCCATGAAAGCAATACCCCATGTTAATGACTGGCTTGGTCTGCTTCTTGATAACAGCGTCTCCGGTGGATTCCCCACCCCCCTCATCTACCGCACAGGTCCCCATCACCATCGGCGAGAAGGGCGTCGTGCTGCGCGACGGCAAGCCCTACCGCGCCGTGGGCATCAACTACTTCAGTGCGTTCAGCCGCATGCTCGTCAAGGCGGACGACACCAGTTACGAGGCGGGCCTGGATGAACTGGTCAAGCGCGGCATCCCCTTCATCCGTTTTATGGCATGCCCATTCTGGCCGAAAGAATACGACCTGTACAAGACCGACCCGGCGGCCTATTTCCGCCTGATGGACGTATTTGTAAAGGCCGCCGAACAGCGCAACATCGGGCTCATCCCCAGCCTGTGCTGGTACGACGCCACCGTGCCGGACCTGATGGACGAGCCGCGCAGCGCTTGGGGCGATCCAAACAGCAAGACCATCGCGTTCATGCGCCAGTACGTTTCCGAAGTTGTGACCCGTTACATGAATTCCCCCGCCCTCTGGGCCTGGGAACTGGGCAACGAATACAGCCTCGGCGCGGACCTGCCCAACGCCGCGCAATTCCGGCCCTGGGTCGTGCCCAACCTGGGCACGCGCGCCGAGCGCGGCCCCGGCGACGACCTGACCCACGACATGGTTGTGGCAGCCTGCCGCGAATTCGGCAATGCCGTCCGGCAGATTGACAAGGTTCACCCCGTCACCACCGGAAACAGCCTGCCCCGGAATTCCGCCGAGCACCTTCGGCGCGAGCATGCCTGGGCACAAGACTCCCGCGAGGAACTGGTGCAGAACCTTGTCGATATCACCCCCGACCCAAACAACCTAATCAGCGTTCACGTATATCCGCAGGAACATGAGAAACGGTTTGAACAACCCGACACGTCCTACCTGGAGATTCTCCAACTGTGCATGAAAGCCTCCGCACAGTCCGGAAAGGGCCTCTTTGTCGGCGAATTCGGCGCGGCCGATGACGAGAAGAACGGCGGCCCCGAAAAGGCCCGTAGGGAATTCACCGGGTTGCTTGCGGCCATTGAGGAGGCCGGTGTGCCACTGTCGGCGCTGTGGGTGTTCGACCTGCCGTTTCAGGAATCCTTCGTCAACGTCTCGCCAACCAACGCGCGCAGTTGGCAGTTGGACGAACTGGAAAAGGCCAACCGGCGCCTGAAGGAGAAGGGTTATCAATAACCTATGAGACCACCGACACCGACGGACATCCGCAATGGTCTGAAATCTGGCCAGATGTATGGAGTTTGAGAACGGATGAAGTCGTTCATCAAGACCGAATAAAGCATCGTCATTGCGAGCAAAGCGAAGCAATCTCTTGCCCGCCGAAGCCCTATGGAATGGTGGTTGTCGTTTCAAGAGATTGCTTCGGCGGACTGAGTCCACCTCGCAATGACGGCAATAGACTTGGATTGGAAAGAGGAGATTCCCATGAAAATGACGCGTCTTGGACTGTTCGCAGTGCTCTTGGCCATTGCAGCCCCGCTTGCCGTGGCAGATGACGCCGCAATGGCGCTCAAGGACAACTGGCGCCTGCAGTCGGCGGCGCAGTTTTCCGCCGACGGCGCAACCGTTTCAATGCCGGGTTTTGACGCAAAGACGTGGTATCCCACGAGTGTGCCTAAAACCGTGCTGGCCGCACTGGTCGACAACAAGGTCTATCCCGACCCCTATTACGCCACCAATATGAAGGATATTCCGGGATACCAGGACGGCCTTTGGCTCGTGATGAAGGAGGACAGCCCCTTCCGCGCCCATTGGTGGTACCGCACGGAATTCACCGTTCCGGAAGCCGGCAAAGATCGTGTCTTCACCCTGCATTTCGACGGCATCAACTACGAGGCAAACATCTGGCTCAACGGCAAGCTGGTCGCGGGCGCCGACCAGGTGCGCGGCATGTTCCGCCGCTTTGAGTTCCCCGTGACCGCCCTGCTGAATCCCGGCAAGGCTAACGCGCTCGCCGTCGAAATAATCCCCCCCGGACTGCGCACGGACAAGCTGCCCCGCACCAAGCAGGTTGAGGCCACCACCGGCTGGGACGACCACAACCCGCAGCCGCCCGACATGAACATGGGCATCTGGCAGAATGTGTATCTCCGCGAGCAGGGCCCCGTCTCGCTGCGCAACGCCTACGTCGAGCCCAAACTTTCCCTGCCCGGCCTCGACTCGGCCCGGTTGACGCTGTCCGCCTATGCGCGCAACAACACGGACAAGCCTGTCACCGGCACCCTGTCCGCCGTCATCGAAAACATCACGCTCGCACAGGAGGTCACCCTGCAGCCCGGCGAGACCCGGGAAATCTTCTTCAAGCCCGAAGACTGCAAGGAACTGACCATCGCCAATCCGCGCGTCTGGTGGCCCCATCCCCTGGGGCCGCAGGAACTTTACAACATGGAGATGGCGTTCAAGGCTGGAAAGGGCAATTCCGACACCGCCCGGGTCCGCTTCGGCATACGCGACATCACCTCGGTCATCAGGAAGGACAACTGGCGCGAATACCAGGTCAACGGCAAACCAATCCTCATCCGCGGCGGCGCATGGATGACCTCGGACATGATGCTCAACCTGTCCAAGGACCGCTACGCCGCGCTGATCGGTTACGCCCGCAACGCCAACCTCAACATGCTCCGCTCCGAGGGCTTCTCCATCCGCGAAACCGAGGACTTCTACAATCTCTGCGATGAGATGGGCGTCATGGTCACCCAGCAGATTTTCGGCCGCAGCATCCTCGACGAGGACCTCGCCATCGCCTGCATCGACGACATGATGCTGCGCGTGCGCACGCACCCCTGTCTCGCCCATTTCCTGGCCCACGATGAGACTTTCCCCACCGAGAAACTCGACACCGCCTACCGCGGCCTGATCGACAAATACCGCGTCGACCGGACCTACCAGCCCCACTCGGGCACCTTCAACATCGCCACACGCCTCAAGACGGGCGGCACCCGTACCGGAACGCGCGAACTGTGGACCTACGCCAGCCCGGCCCACTACTATTACACCGAGCGCAAGGAGGACGTGGCTTGGGGCTTCGCCCAGTCCGGCGGCATCGGCGGCATCGTCGCCGTGCGCGACAGCATTCGGCAGATGATGCCCGAAGACCAGCTCTGGCCCGCCATGAAGACCGACGCGTGGTCATTCCATACCGTCACGCAGGGCGCTGAATACTTCGACGCCGTCATGAAGTCGATGGAACTGCAATACGGCGCGCCGGGCAACTTCGACGACTTCTGCAACAAGGCCTACGCCATGAACTACAGCAGCGCCCGCGGCATGTTCGAGGCCTATGCCAAGAACAAGTACGAGGCCACCGGCATCACCACGTGGAAATACGATGCGGCCTGGCCCGCGGCCATGACCTGGCAGTATGTGGACTGGTACCTGCGCGGCACGGCCGCCTATTACGGCGCCAAGAAGGCCTGCACCCCCGTCCACGCGCTCTACGCCTACAACGACAACACCGTCTACGTGACAAACAGCCTGCGGCAGCCATTCTCCGGACTCAGGCTCCGCGCGACCCTCTATGACGTGGACAGCAGGCAGCTGTGGTCCAAGGAATCTGCCGTGGATGTCGGCGAGGACGGCGTCACCAAGGCCTTCGCCGTGGACGTTCCCGCGGACATCTCGGACCCCTATTTCCTCCGGCTCGACCTTGCCGACAAGGATGGCAATGCCCTGTCCGACAACTTCTACTGGCTTTCCAGGACGCCCGATATCCCCGGCCGCGACAGCGAGCGGGGCGACGTCTATGCCACCCTGCCCAAGAGCCGGGCCGACTTCACCAATCTGCAGAATCTAAAGTCCGCGCGCGTGGAAATGTCCGTGGCCTCACAGCCCTATGACGGCGACGAGAAGCATCTGGCCGCCACCGTGCACAACCCCGGCGACACCATCGCGTTTCTCGTGCAGTTGGCGGTGGTCAACAGCGCCACCGACCGTGAAGCGGGCCCGACTTTCTGGAGCGACAACTACTTCGCCCTGCTCCCCGGAGAAACCCGCAACCTGACGGCCACCGTGCCAAACCATGCCCTGGAGGGAGGACTGGCCAAGGTCTCGGTCACCGCGTGGAACTTGGCGGAGTAAACGGTTCTTCTTTTTGAGTGCGTGCGGCCATGCCACGCCAGAGGCGGACAAGCCGCCGCTATTCTTGGCCGGGGCCATGCCCCGGCGACGCAAAGCGCAGCTTCGTGGTGAAGAGCTTTCCCATCGCAATATGGAAACTCACGCACCTCGATTTGGTAAGATGTACTCACCTCGTTGCGTCGGCAAAGGAAGATGGCCAATGAATGCTCCAGACTTCTATCTGGCGTCATGTGATTACCGTGATTTCGCGGAACCACAAGCATGTTATGTTGTACGCCACCTGTGGATGGATCGTGAAACCAGGCATGCGCTTCTTGTGCGGATTTCCCCCGGGGTTTCTCAGGAAGAATTCCCTTCAAGCGAACAGAAACCTGTAATTGAGTACTTTATTCTGACTCAACGATTCCAAGGGACGAGCATCTACCCAATAGTCAGCGGGTGGCCGCTGTATGTGTACATATTGCTTCCGATGTACGACACAGGCCGTGAGATAACTATACTGTCAAAAGCGGATTACGAGATGGCTTCCTGGGGCGAGCTATACAGAACCGAGAAAGACGCAAGGAAAACGGTGTCCCGCTTCAGCAGGGGTTCCAGGCCCCGTCGGGAATGGACCATACTCGGGCTCATCAGAAATGCCATCGAGCCAAGGTGGTGGTGGTAGCTGGTAAGCCTTGAAAAGCGACGCTCGCTCAATCTGTGCCTCGCAAATACCGGGGCATGGCCCCGGCGAAGAAAAGCGGTGGCATGGCCACCGCACTCAAAACCGGACCTTCGGCGGCTTACTGACGGTACTCAGCGTCGCCTGATCTTGCCGACTTTGGACCTTCCCCCTCAGTTCCCCAACCGCTCCACATACCTCTTCCACGCGTTCATGGACCGCACAAGATGATCGCGGGCGTCGCCTTCAATACCATAGCATTGCAGCCCCACCGGTCCCTTGTATCCTAGGTCTTTCAGGGTCTTGAGCACCGTAAACACGTTGTAGTCGCCCTTGTCCAGCGGTTGCAGCCAGTTGCCCGTCCCGGCGCGGATGGCGTCGGCCTTGTCCGTACCATTGATGCTCACGGCCCACAGGTAGGGCATCGCGGATTCGAGTACGGGTTTGAGATTCTCCTCCTTGTCCACCTTGAGCCAGTGGCACAGGTTGAACATGACGCCCACATTCGTCCGCTCCGCTTTCTTCGCCAACCGAACGGCATCGCCCACCTTTTCGAGCCAGTCATTCGAGTGGGGATAGAGCACAATCTTTGTGCCCGAGTCCCGCGCCATGTCTGCAATCTCACGAATAATCGGCACGGCCTTCTCGTCCCCTTTGACATCCGAGGGGGGCATGCCGGTCATGAGCAGTGCAAGTTGAACCTCGCGCCCTTTCAACAGCGGCAGAACATCCTTGAGGCGCTGGTCATAGGGTGTTTTGTCTGCGGCAAGGTCAACCCGAAAGTAGATCTGAAACAGCCTGAGCCCCGCCGCGTCCAGCGTGTCCAGCCGCTCCTTCACGTTGTCCAGCCAGAGATGCCCCGCCCCGTCGTAGCCCAGTTCCTTGAGCATCGCCGCCTGCTCCGTCAGTGTGCGGTGCCTGCTGTCATGGGTGTCCATGCATAAAGTAAAGAACGGGAACGGGGCCTTTTCGGCACCGAATGCCACGGTTGCGGTAAACGCCATCAACCCCACCGTCATTACATGAATCATCCGCATGGCTTATCCTCCAGCGTCAAAACAGAATGGACAGGATAACGCGGACCGTTTTCCGGCCCTATCCTGTCCATCCTGCTCATCCATGTTAAATTCTGTTCTATGCCCGCCAGGGCCGGGTGCGGTTCACCTTGGCCAGCACCTTGCGCGCGATGGCCACATCCTCCGCGATCTCGAAATCGAACATGCCCATGAGCGAAAAGTCGGCGCCATTGTCGAACACGTATTGCAGTGCGTTCTCCGGCGGAATGGCGCCGGCCGCCATCACCTTGAATGCGATCCAAGGCTTCTCCACTTTGCTCATCACGTCGATGGTTTCCTGCGGGCTCTTGCACCAGTAACCGGGCACCTCCTCCGTTATGCCCTTGATCTCGTCCGGGCGCGGCGCGGTGGCATAGTCGTGGTGATGGAAAGTCTTGATGTAGAAGTCCGCCGGAATCTTGTGCTCCTCACAGGCCTGGATGACGCGCAGATCATGCGCGCCCACTCCGGACAGCATGCCGTGCTTGTGCGCGATTTCCACCGCCTCGGCGATGGCGTCAATCTTCCCCTCCTCCACCAGGCGGTCGGCCGTCACACCCCACAGATAGGCCGCCTCGGCGCCCATGTCCCGCAGTCGCTTTATTTCGGTGGCGTACCCGACGGGATCCTTGTCCACCTGCGTGGTGGGGCAGATGAAATACTGCATCTTGCCGCCCCGCTCCTTGCGGTAGCGCCCCAACACCACCATGGCCTCCGGCTTGGTGTGGATCACCAGCGTGTTGACCCCGTTCTGCTCCGCCAACTGCATCGTCTCCATGATTTTCTCGTCGGTGTTGTAGTGGGCGCACAGGTTGTACACATACTTCAGATCACGGCTGTGGGTGAAATGGGTCAGCAGGTTGCCGCCCAGCAGGATGCGGCTCACCGAAAGGTTGCCTATTTTTCCCTGCCCGAGCCCGTTCTTGTTGGAAGAGAATTCCATCGGCGTCGGCAGAGCCTCCGTTTCGTCGGCTGCCAGCGCGATGCGCCCGTACCCCAGCGCCCCGCCCGCCACGGCGGAACCCAACAGTGTCTTCCTCATAAAATCGCGACGGCTCGGATTGTTCTTCATGAACTTCGTGTCCCTGCTGTTTTGAAGGTTCACGCCCGCACGCGGCATGCGGCAAACCACGCTGCACGCCGCCGCGCCCGGCG
>CAIUWO010000979.1 GCA_903902895.1 Candidatus Hydrogenedentota bacterium
CACGGAATTATGCGAACGTGGGAAGAAGGCGTATTAACAGGGATGAAGGGATGGAGGGGATCGGTAGGGGATCACGCAACGCCGCCAAGGCGCAACGACGCAAGGTAGATGGGGAGATAGGAATCTCTGCCCCACGCTGGATGAAATCACCGCGACTTGCAACGATTTTGGGACATAGTAGTACGGAAAAGGCAGACTACAAATTGACATGGATGAACAGGATGGACAGGATGAATTGAAGCAGCGGGGCGGCTTCTTTTCTCTGTGTTCCCCGGTGGCCTCTGTGGTTCATCTACTTTTATCCCAACGCCTTTTGGCCGTGAAGGCCAAAATTCTTCGAAAAGATTGAAGAATTTGACAGACAGTAGTACAAAAAAGACGGACTGCGCGGACAACGGGCTGGACGCCCGTACCATACTTGACGAGCCGCCACCGCTCCAACAGTCCGGGAATTACGGAGTTCGGGCAAGGCGGAATCCGTAGCCGACATAGTCCCGGGCCATTTCCGCGTAACTTATCTCATAGTAATTGTCACGGGCCGCAGTCCGAAGGTAGCTCAATATTGGGAAGCCCCAATACTTGTAGTCCATGACCGCCGCCCCTCCCCGGAGCACCCTGGTTGAGCCCGGCGCGGGCCTTGTGGCGGGTCCTGTGGGGTCTGTCATCGCCCCGCCGTTGTAGTACGTGTCCAGATACCAGTCCTGGCACCATTCCCAAACGTTTCCGCTCATGTCGCGGCACCCCACGGGGCTCAGGCTGTTGACTGTTCTAATGCTTCCGTTGGGGCTCGTGTTCTGCCCGTTGAACCACCCCACAGGCGACGTGTAGGGATAGGCAAGAAGCCCGCGCGGATTGGCGTAACGATAGTCATACTCGCTGTTCACCACGTAAGAATTGCAGCGATTGGCGTCTGTCATCCAGGAGAAGCTGTCATCGGCATACCCGTAGATCCAGTGTTTTCCGCCATCCCATGCGGCCGCGCGCTCCCATTCGGCCTCCGTGGGCAGGCGGAAACCGCCCGATGCGGGCGGCACGGCCGTCAGGGGCCAGTCCGGCGCACTCATGTCATAGCAGGGTGCAAGGCCCTGCCACTGGCTGCGCCAGTTGCAGTAGGCCGCAGCACCGTTCCACGAGACCTGGACAACCGGATGCCTGTCCATAGAGTAGCTTGCCGGGGACGGGAGCCCGCCGCGAGTCACGGGCTTAAACATCCCGTTGCGATACTCAATGTCGCAGTAAAAGGAAGTGAAGGAAAGAATTATCTGGAGGTTTTCCCCGGCGTAGATGTCACCATTGCCCGTCCATAGCGCGCCCATTTGGGTCTTAAGAAACCCTTGGGCCATCGCCCAGTTCAAGGCATCGCAGTACTGCCCGTTGGTCACTTCACAGCTGCCTATCAGGTAGGCGGACAGGGTCACCTCGTGGGCGGGAAGTTCGCTCGCCTGACCATAAATCTTGTCGTCTCCGACACCGGTGTTGCCCATTGTGAACTTGCCCGCCGGGACAGCAATGAATTCATCACCGATGGACAGGACCAGGTCCACCGCGTCGCCGGTCAGCGCGGCTTGACCCGCCGCGGGGTTCTGATTCATGACCAGGCCTGCTTGAACAGTGTCACTGTAGCGCTCTGTCACCGCGCCCGGAACCATGCCCGCGGCGACAATTGCGGCATTCGCGGCGGACTGCGTCTTGCCAACAACATCAGGAACCGTCACGGGCAGGGGGCCCTTCGACACAGTCAGGTTCACCGCAGAACCGGGAAGAACGGAAGTGCCGCTGACCGGTGTCTGCGAAATCACCCTGCCCGTGTCCACGTTGGAGGTGTACACATAGATCACCGAGCCGACCACAAGGTCCGCGCCCACGATGGCCGCAGAGGCGGTTTCCAGCATTGCGCCAACAACGCCCGGGACGATCACCGGCCGCAGGCCTTTGGACAGCACCAATGACACCTCCGCTCCCGGCTCCACCGCCGTTCCGGCCGCCGGAAGCTGGTCGGCAACCCGGCCCGCGGGAATACTCCGGCTGAAGTCTTCTGTCACCGCACCCAAGACCAGACGGGCTTCCCGGAGCGCGGTTTCCGCCTCCGTCGGCAGCAGCCCCACCACATTGGGCACTACGGGCTGGGGACCTTTCGACAGGACCAGCGAGACCTTCACTCCGATGTCGGCCCCCATCCCCGCCGCCGGGAGTTGGCTGATCACCCGCCCCGCGGGAATACTGGGGCTGTAGTCCTCTGTCACGGTGCCCAAGGCCAGGCGGGCGTCGGCAATCGCGGTCTGCGCCTCGGCCAGCGACATTTCCACCACGTTCGGCACAACGGGGCGCGGGCCTTTTGAAAGGACAATCGCGACAGTGCTCCCCTCCGGCGCCCCCGCACCCGCCACCGGATCCTGGGAAACGACGCTGCCTGATGAAATGGCGGAACTGTATTCCATCGACACCGCGCCGACCGTGAGATTCACCACGGCAAGTTCAGTAAGCGCCGCCGCCTGCGTCATGCCGACCACGTCGGGGACCGAAACGGTTCGCGGACCCTGCGACACCACCAGGGCGACCGCCGTCCCGGACTCCGCAGAGGCACCCGCCTGGGGAAGCTGGGAGACGATGCACCCCAACGGGAAGGTGAAGCTGTACGCCTGTGTCACCTGTCCGATCGTGAGCATGACCCCGGAAAATATGGTGGACGCCATCTCCGGTGTTTGACCGACAACGCTGGGGACCTTGACAAAGCGCGGTCCTTTGGAGAGGGTCAGGGACACCGCTGACCCGTGGGGAACGATGGCGCCCGCCTCAGGTTCTTGGGACATAACACCGCCCGGAACCACGGTGGCACTGTATGCCTGGGTCACGGTGCCGACGCTGAGGCCCGCATCGGTGATGGCCCTGGACGCGGCCGACAGTGTCTGGCCCGCCACATCGGGCGCGGTCACCGGAGGCGGACCACCGGAAACGGTCAGGGACACTTCTTCGCCGGGGGGGACCGCCGCACCGGCTTCGGGCAACTGGGCAACGACCATGCCCTGATCGACTGTCGTGCTGTATGCCTGCGTTATTGTGCCGATCTTGTATCCCGCGCTTAGGATGGCCGTGCAGGCCGTCAACTGCACCATGCCCACAACATTGGGAACGGGTTGCGGGCCCATGGACTGGGTCAGGTCCACCACCGAACCGGGTGGCGAGGCGGTGCCCGCCCCCGGCGTCTGGGAGATCACATTGCCGGCGGCAACTGCCGGACTGTAGGCCTGCGAAACCACGCCCACGGTGAAGCCTGCATCGGCCAGCGCCGTCTGCGCATCGGCCAGTGCCATCCCCCCCACATCGGGCACCTTGTCGGGTGTGCGAGAGCATCCGGCAAGCATGAGCACAGACAGCAGCAGCGTGAGATTAAAGAACACCCCAGAAGTCTTCATGGCCCCACCTTTCATGAAAGAGCAGTCCAACAAACACTTGCTTGTTAGAAACAACTTCCTCTGTGAAAAATATACCCTGTCTTCCCGTGCTTGTCAAGCACTTCTGCAGACATTCCATAACGAAGCATGTCACAGAGAGCGCGGCGGCAAGGACGCCGCTTTAGGTGGCGGAAGCGGTGCTTTCCACATCGGAAAAGAAACGGCGGCGTCCACCGCCGAACGCCCGCCACAAGGGCGGGCGCTACTTTTTCACACCCCGTCTGAAAAACTGGGACTGGCCCAAGCGAAGCTTGCCCGCGTCGCGGGCAAAGCGCAGACGGGTCTGTTCCTGTTTTTCGGAGGATGTCAGGTCGACTGGCTTAGTTTGCGGGCGGCGGCCAGGGTGAAGTCGAAAATGCTCTGGGCCTGTTTGGCGTTGGTGTGGTAACCGCCGCCGCCGGTCTCCTGGCGGAAAACCATAACCTCCGCCTCGTCGTTCACCTCGGACTCAACGATGATTTCGACACCCGCTGTCTTGACCGTTGCACCGGGGCAGACGTTCAGTCGGCTGAGCCGGTCGGAGAGTCCGAAACCGGGCTTGGCCACGAGCACGCAGTAGGCGTAGGGATAGTCGGTGCCCTTGACGCTGTTGATGGCGATTTGGATCTGAAGGCCCATAAGGCCCTCCGGTCCCTTTTCGAACCGGACCATGGCCTTGACGTCCTGGGGTACCTCCCCCCCCTTGTCGGCAGGGGCGGTCTGCATTTGGAACAGGAATTTCTCGTCGGCGGAAGCTTTCGCGCTGAACTTGCCGCTCATCTGCAGGAGCATGCTGGTCTTGATGACCAGGACGTCGTTCTTGAGGAGGGACCGGATGCCGGTCAGCCAGAAGGGCAGCAGGGCGGCGGCGGAATCGTATGCAATCACACGGCCGAGGGTGGTGCCCAGGCCGCCGTAATAGCGGGACAGGCCGCCCAGCAGCAACACCAGCCCGACAAGGGTGAAGAAACCCATTTTGTTGGAGATGTCAATGGCATCGACGTCCCAGCTGCGCTGCTTCTTGTTGATTTCGATGATCCGCTGCATTTCCTCGGGGCGCACGGGGCGCCATTCTTGCTTTCCCTTGCGCAGGCGGACGGTGTTTTCGTAGCCCTGGACGGTCAGCAGGGCGGCCCCGGCGAAGACGGCAATGACCCCCGGCCAGACCCAGCCGAAGGACTGCAGCATGAGGCCCGAGAAAAAAAACAACGCGGACAGCAGCATGCGGCTTGGGTAGGGCAGGCTGGGCAGGACGTGGAAGATGATGACTTGTCTGGATTCAGCCTTGGACGACAGCATGGCAGAGCTCCTCTAATTCGGCGCAGCCGAAATGGCGCCAGTACAGGGGGCAGGCCCCCTGGCAAAGGGCGAAGTCCTCACAGGGTTGGCAGGAGTCGGGGGCAAAGCGTTTTTCCCGGAGCCATTTGCCGCGCACCCCGTCCCAGACGGAGCGAAAATCTTCGCGGAGCAGGTTGCCGACAGGTTCGGGCCAGCTTGAGCAGGGCAGCACGTCGCCCGAGGGCGACACGGACAGCAGCCCGTCGCAGGCGGCGCAGCCCTTGTTGCCGAGTTGGTGCAGGATCGGGTTGAACAGGCAGACGGGGGTGGGTGAATACCACATGAACTCCACACCGGCCGCCGCGGCCGCCTGCTGAATGTTCAGGATGTGGGGGCCAATTTCCGTATAGGTCACGTTGATGTCGTCCCCGGTTTCGGCGGCCGCCGTCGGGATGACGAGGTTCATGGACAGCCGCTTGAGGCCAAGGCCCTTGACGAAGGCGGGCATGCCCGCCGCGAAATCGAGATTCATTCGATTGAGCGTGGAGTTGGTGTGCACCAGGACGCCGCGGTCGAGGAGAAGCCGGACGGCGCGCACGGCGCGGTCATGGGCGCCGTCGCAGCGCACCAGCGCGTCGTGCACGGCGGGCAGCGGCGCCTCGACGCTGACCTGGGCGCTGTGCAGCCCGGCGTCCGCCAGGGCGCCGGCCAGGGTTTCGTCGATCATGGTGCCGTTGGTGATCAGGTTCACCCGCATGCCCAGTTCATGGCGCGCATAACGCACCCACGCGGGCAGTTCGGGCCGCAGCGTGGGCTCGCCGCCGGTGAAGCTGACACTGGGCACCTGGGCCTCCTCGCGGATAATTCGCAGAATGCGGCGAATCTCGGCGTCGGACATGTCTCCGGCAACGCCCTTCTTGCAGGAGCATCCGGCGTAGCAAAAGCGGCAGGCGAGATTGCAGCGGTAGGTGACGGCAATCTCGCTGAGCACGGGCAGGCTGTTGAACCCCAGTGCGAAGGGCCGCACCGTGACGGCGCGCGGCGGGTCCTGCTCGTTGACGCAGCCCTGCAGCAGGCGCTTGAGCGCGATGAAGAAGTCATAGATGTCGCGGCGCGCTTCCGGGGTGCCGCCGTGGCGTTTCCAGAAATCGGAAATGCCCTCGCCGTCCAGCAGCGCCTTGAGCATGCGCACACCGGCGCGGTTCAGCTTGTGGGCCTCGTTGGGCACCTTGATGAGCAGGCAGTCCTCCTCGCGCACGAAAATGAACTCGCGCAGCCGCGCCACATAGCCGTCGATCCAATCGAGGGGATGCTGTTCGCGGTCGTCATCCATCAGTGCGACCCCCCGCTGACGCAGGCCGAATGGCATGCTGAGTGGCATGCCGAATGGCACGCGGAATGACAGGCCGAGTGGCACGCCGAATGGCAGGCGTCGTGGCAGGCGGAATGGCTGAAGCACCCCGTGAAACAGGCGTTGGAGGTGGTGTACTGGCCGTAGGTCATCCTGTCCTGGTCGCGTCCAAAGTAACTGCCGTAGTAGTAGGGCCGCCGTGACCAATGGCGGTAGTCATCCCACTCATCGCGCCGCCGGGTGTCCTCTTCAGGCTTTGAATCATCCTGCTGCGGCGGGGCGTTCAGCTCACCGACCATGTCCTTGTAAAAAGCCTTGGTCGCCTCAATGTCGCAGTCCCAGGCCTCCGTTTGCAGGTTCTTGCAGAGGTTCCGGTAGACCTCGTCCATCTCGGGGCGGGTCAGGTCGCCGTCGGTTTGCACAAACTGGAACACCGCCTTCTCGTAGGCGTTGGCCAGGTCGGGATTGGGCTGGAGCGCCTTGCACTGGAACGGGTCGGTGGCGGTGACCTCGATGGCGCCCAGGGTTTCGAGGCGGACCACGATGGCGCTGAGGATGTCGCCGAAGGGCACTTCGCACAGGGCACAGGCCTCGTAGAGATCGAGTTTGGCCACCTTGCCGGGCTTGCGGAAGGTGGACACTTCAATTTGGGGCGGCACCCAGTCCTCGCGGGCCCACTGGATTTCCCTGAGGCCCTCGCGGGCGCGAAGCATGGAGCGCTGCTTAAAAAAGGCAACCGCCATGACCAGGAGAACCAGGATCACGCCAAAGCCGATAACAATATTCCGATGCTGCGCCCTGCCTTCGGGGGTGAAAAGGGGATCGACCGGCAATTCGAAGTTGTTGTAGTCCGGGTCGTAAGACTGCGGCGCGTATTCGGTGCTTTCCGAGGGCGGCGTCTCCTGCGGGGTGATGGTGGGGAACAGGGCGGCATCAATGTACTGCCGGACCCGGAAGTGGTACTGGCCGGGAACATCATTTCGGTGAAGCCGGACGGTGAGCCAGTTTTTCCCCTCATTGGGCTGGCCGTAGTAGGAGATGAGGTATTCCTCGTTCATGAACGGCTCGGTCATGAACTTGTGGGCGTTCATGTCCTCGATGGAGAAGTCACCGGCCGGCACTTCTTTGGGATAGAAGACGCGGACTGTGTAGTGCTCCAATGGTTCGTCCCATTGCGAGGGCGACCAGTCCAGATAGGCGAGCGGTCCCTGATCGGCCACGGTCACGCCGGCGTTGCCCGAATCAAGCAGGCTGGCGTTGTAGGAAAACTTGTAGATGACGTCGCCAGAATCGATGGCGCGGCCGCCCGCGAGAACGATGTCCCACTTTCCGCCGCCGACGGGGCTGATGCTGAGGGGGATGCCTGCGCCGGAACCGCCGGGATAG
>CAIUWO010000980.1 GCA_903902895.1 Candidatus Hydrogenedentota bacterium
CGGCGTGGGGCCGGCCATGGCGTCGGGCAGCCACACCTGCAGCGGCAACTGGCCCGACTTGCCCAGCGCCCCGCACAGCAGCAGCGCGGCGGCCGCCACCGCCACGCCCGAGTTGGGCGTCCACTGCGCCTGCGCCCGCTCCAGGAGCGGCGCCATGTCGAGCGTGCCCAGGCTGAAATACAGTACAAAGAGACCGATCAGCATGGCAACATCGCCGATGCGCGTCACCAGGAACGCCTTCACCGCCGCGCGGGCATTGTCGTCGTTGTCATACCAGAAACCGATGAGCAGGTAGCTGCACAGGCCCACGCCCTCCCAGCCCAGATAGAGCATCGGAAGGTTGCCGGCAAGCACGAGCACCACCATGGCGGCAACGAACAGGTTCATATACGCGAAGAAGCGCGCATAGTCCGGATCGTCGCGCATGTATTCGGCCGAGTAAAGGTGAATGAGGAACCCGACGCCCGTCGCCACAAGGATCATCACGAGCGAGACCGGGTCGAGCCACAGGGTCATGTCGATTTTCAGCCCGCCCACCTCGATCCACGTCCAGAGGTGCTGTGAATAGGCGCCAACGCCCGTCTTCGCGGCATACCCCCACGCCGCCAACCCCGCGGCCACGGCCGCCAGGCCCACCGAACCGACGCCGATGACGGACACGGCCGCGCGCGGCAGTCTTCTTCCGAAGACGGCCAGCAGCACAAACCCCAGCAGGGGAAGCGCGGGCACGGTCCACAGCAGGTTCAGCATCATCAGCCTTTCATGGTATCGGCGGCGTCCGCGTCAAGCGTCTTGAAAAGGTGGTAGAAACGAAGGATCAGCGCCAGGCCCACGGCCACCTCGGCGCCCGCCATCGTGACAATGACGATGAACATGACCTGGCCGTCCGGCTGGTGCCAGCGGGACCCGGCCACCACGAAGGCGAGCCCGGCCGCGTTGAGCATGATCTCGGTGCACATGAGCATGAAGATCACGTTGCGCCGGACCAGCAGTCCGACCAGCCCGGTGCCAAAAAGCGCCGCGGCCAGCAGCATGCCGTATTCGGTGGGCACCGTGGCCATCATGGCTGCGGCTCCTTCCCGTCTCCCCGCATGCGGCGGCCCAGGTGGTAGGCGGCCACCAACCCGCCCAGTAGCAGCATGGAGGACAGTTCGACAATCATGATATACGGCCCGAACAGGGCCATGCTGACCTCCCTGGGCTCCACGATGTGCCGCCCCTCCACGGGCGGACCGCCCCCCCACAGGACGTACAGTATTTCGGCCATGAGAACGGCCACAAGGATGCCGGGGCCAATCCACATGCGTCCGTTGAGCCACTGGCTCTCCTGCCGCACCGTCTGCGGCCCGAGGTTGAGCATCATGATCGTGAAGACAAACAGCACCATGATGGCGCCGGCGTAGATGATCACCTCCAGCGCGGCAATAAAGGGCGCGCCAAGCACGTAAAAAATGAGGGCCACCGACAGCAGCGACACGATCAGGTAGAGCAGCGAATACACGGCGTTCGCCCGCGTGATGACCATAACGGTGGACACGACGGCCACCGCTGCGGCTATGTAGAAAACAGCGTTCATAGGGAAAGGTCCCTCACGTCCACGGGCGGCGACTCGTTCTCGGCCCCGCCCTTGTCCTTGCCCCCAACCGCCACGCCGGCGACGCGGTAGAAATTGTAGTCGGGATATTTGCCCGTCCCGCTGATCAGCAGGTGCTCCTTCTCGTAGACCAGATTCTGCCGGTTGAACTCGCCCATCTCGAAATCCGGCGTGAGCTGGATGGAGTTGGTCGGGCAGGCCTCCTCGCACATGCCGCAGAAGATGCACCGGGAGAAATTGATGCGGAAGAACTCGGGATACCTGCGGCCGGCGGCGTCCTCCGCGGCCTGCAGGGCGATGCACCCCACCGGGCAGGCCACCGAGCAGAGATGGCACGCAACGCACCGCTCCTGGCCGTCGGGGTCGCGGGTGAGCACTATCCTGCCGCGCCACCGCGCGGGCAGATGCGGCTTCTCCTCCGGATACAGCACGGTCTCCCTGCGGTGGAACGCGTGGAGAAACACCATCCACATGCTCCGCAGCAGGCTTATCGTGCCGTCTATGCCCCTGATCTTCATTGTTTCTCTAATGCCTCGCCACCACGATGGCGCCGGTAACCAAAAGGTTCAACAGCGCCACGGGCAGCATTATCTTCCAGCCAAAGGACATCAATTGATCATAACGCAGCCGGGGCAGCGACGCCCGCAGCAGGACGAAGCCGCAGATGAGCACGGCCGTTTTAAGCGCAAACCACACCAGCGGCGGCAGGAGCGGCCCCTGCCACCCGCCGAAGAACAGCGTCACGATGAGCGCCGAGATGAGCGTGATGGCCAGGTACTCGCCCACGAAGAACATGCCGAACTTCATCCCGGAGTATTCGGAATGGAACCCGGCCACCAGCTCGCTTTCCGCCTCGGGCAGGTCAAAGGGCACCCGGTGCGTCTCGGCGATGCCGGCGATCGTGAACACGGCCAGGCCGAGGAACTGGGGCACGCAGAACCACATGTGCTGCTGGGCGTTGACAATGTCGCGAAGGTTGAAGGATCCGGCCAGCATGACCACGCCCATGAGCGACAGGGCCATGAACACCTCGTAGCTCAGCATCTGCGCCGTGGCGCGCAGCCCGCCGAGCAGCGCGTACTTGTTGTTGGAGGACCAGCCCGCCAGCGCCACGCTGTACACGCCCAGCGAGGACATGCCCAGGAAGAACAGCAGTCCGATGTTCAGGTCCACCACGCCCACCGTCGGCGCGAAGGGGATCACGGCGAACGACATCAGCACGGTGCCCATGATGATGCAGGGCGCAATGATGAACACGGGCTTGTCGGAGAACGGGGGAATCCAGTCCTCCTTCGTGAAGATCTTGATCATGTCCGCGACGACCTGCAGCAGGCCGAAGGGTCCCACGCGGTTCGGGCCGTAGCGGTCCTGCCAGAGCGCCAGCAGGCGCCGCTCCACCATGATCAGCCCGCCTGCGAGCGTCAGCAGCACGCCCAGCACGCCCGCCACGTTTGCCAGATGCCAGAGGATGCCGCTCATGAACCGGCCCTCCGCGCAATGCCGCCCCAAGCGGGAAGCTCCACGGGCTCCATGCCGGGAAGACCGACCGGAAGCCCCGCCACGCCCGCGGGCAGGGCCGCATGCACGGCAACCGTCAATGAAAGGCTGTGCGTGTCGAGGGTAATCTCCGCCGTGTCCCCCTCTGTGATTCCCAGCGCGCGCGCGTCCTCCGGAGACAGCGCGATGTACGGGGCCGGTGCCCGCTCCGCAACGGGGGGCGAAAGCATGCTCGTTTCATCGGAGCCGTAAATGTGGTGCAGCGGAACCACCAGCCATAGCCCCGCGTGGGGGGCGAAGGGTTCGGGAACCGCGGCCGGATATTCCGCCCCGCCCGGCTCCGCCTCGGGCGCGATCAGGCGCACGCCGGGGTCGCCACCCATCAGCGCGCCGCCAATCTCCTCCTGAAACTTGTTGATCGACTGCACCGAGTTCCAGCCGGGCGCCCAGAAAAACGACGCCAGCGAGGCCGGGGCGGGACCGGCAAAGCCTTCCATGGAAAAGGTCAGCGGGGAGTCGGGATCGCTTGGAATGCCCGGCTCGCTGACATCGAGCTTGGCCCGCATGGCCGTGCGGCCGCTGTAGCGGTGCGATTGCCGGGGAATCTTGAACCCGGCGATGCGGAAACTTGCCAGCGGCGCGGCGTCCCGGACATCCTGAAGCGCGGGGAAAGCCGCGGCCAGGTCCTCCACAATCGCGTCAATGGTTTCCCACTGTCCCGCCGGCCACCGTCCCGCGGCGGCGCCCAAATCGCGCACCCACCGCCAGCTCTCCTGCACGTCGCCGGAGGGCACAAAGACCTGAATGCAGCGCTGGCCCCGGCCCTCGCTGCTTACCAGCGTCCCGTCGCCCTCGGCAAAGGTGGCGGCGGGCAGAAAATACTCCGCACGCGCGGCCGTGTCATGCAGCGAGTGGTCGATCAGGATTACATGTTTTGCGGCGCTGAGCATGCTGTCCACAAAGGCGTGGTCCGCGCGCCGGTACAGGTCGTTTTCAAGCACGACCACCACCTGCGCGCCGCCCTCCAAAACGGCCTTTGCCGCCTCTTCGAGCGAACCCCCCCCCAGCAAACCCGCGCCAAGGGTGTTGCATTCCGGCGCCATCAGCGAAAGTCCCGCGCGGCGCGACCCGGTCGAAAGCGCGTTGGCCACCGCCGCGGCCGCGGCCAGGATGGACGCGTCGCCCAGCGACGGACCGGACACCACCAGCGGACGTTCCGCCGCGGCCAGCGCCCGCGCGATCCGCTCCGCCAGTTGCCGGGTTTCCCCGGCAAGGCCGGCCACTTCGGGCGCCTTCGGGTCCAGCATGTGGGCAATGGCGAAGCCCAGCCGCGCGATGTCGTCCGGCGCGGCGCGGAAGGTTTCCGTGGCTATGTCGTCGAGCCGGGTCGCGTCGGACGCGGCGATGAAGAACGGGCCCTTCTGGTCCTGCAGCGCCACGCGCAGCGCGCCGTCGTTCCAGTCCGGAATGCCCATGGCCGCGGCGGCCTTTATGGGCGCGTTCAGCACGGACTGCCGCAGCGCCAGGGCAACGCGCGGCGCCGTGTTGGTGACATCCTCGCCCAGCACCAGCACCGCGTCCGACAGGCCCATTTCGCGCATGGACGGCGTCTGCGCCGGACCGCGCCGGAGCAGGTCGATGGCCAGCTCCGCAAGGCACTGGTGCGCCGCCGTGGTTCCGGCAAAGAAGTGTTCCGGACCCACCAGCGCCCGCAGGGCGAAGTTTGACTCCAGCGAGGCCCGCGGCGAGCCGATGCCGATGGCCCGGACGCCTTCGGCGAGCAACGCGCCCGCCCGCGGCAGTGCCAGGGGTTTGGCCGCCGGCGCAAGGGTGCCCGTCTCGGCGCGGCGCAGAACCAGCCGCGCGCGTCGGGTGCCGTTGACAAAGTCATAGCCGTAGCGGCCCCGGTCGCACAGGAAGTAGCCGTTGACCTCGCCGTTGTACCGGTTGCGGATGCGCCGCACAATGCCGTAGCGCTCGCCGGGCGTAATGTTGCAGCCCGCGCCGCAGTGCACGCAGATGGACGGGGCCGTCTGCAGATCCCAGCGGCGGGTGTAGTGGCTCTTCTGGCTCTTGTCGGTGAACACCCCGGTGGGGCACACCTCCACCAGGTTGCCGCTGAACTCGCTTTCCAGCACGCCGTCCGCGTGGCGGCCGAAATAAACGCGGTTGCCCGACCCGTGAACGTCCAGGTCGCGGCCGCCCGCGTAGTCGCGGTAATAACGGACGCAGCGGTAGCACTGGATGCACCGGTTCATCTCATGGTTGACGAAGGGGCCGAGATATTGGTTGTTGTGCGTGCGCTTGGGAAAGCGGTAGTCGCGGCGGTTGTGCCCGCACATGACCGTCATGTCCTGCAGGTGGCATTCGCCGCCCTCGTCGCACACGGGGCAGTCATGGGGATGGTTGGTCATGAGCCATTCGATGACCCCGGCGCGAAAGGCCTTCACCTCCGGGTCGTCCGTGGAAATGCGCGTGCCTTCCGCTGCGGGCGTCATGCAGGCCATGACAATGCGGCCCCGCTTGTCCTGCTCGTTCTGGAAGACTTTCACGGCGCACTGGCGGCATGCGCCCACCGAGCCGAGGGCCGGGTGCCAGCAGAAATAGGGCACGTTGAACCCCAGCGAAAGGCAGGCCTCCAGCAGGTTGAGCCCGTCCTTGACGGGGTGGGGTTCATTGTTTATGTACAGCGTCGGCATCCGTCAACTCCATCCGCACCGCTTGTCGCGGATATGGCTCTCAAAATCGTCGCGGAAATACTTGAGCGCGCTGCCCAGCGGCGCCATGGCGCCCGGCGCCAGGGCGCAGTAGGTGAGGCCCATGCCCAGCGAGGTCACGTGCCGCGCAAGCTGTTCCAGGTCGCCCGGTTGGCCCTCGCCGCGCTCCATGGCCGCCAGAATTTTCTCAAGCCACGGCAGCCCCTCGCGGCAGGGTGTGCACCAGCCGCAGGATTCGTGCGCAAAGAACCGGATAAGGTTGTGCACCATGCCGACCGGACAGGTCCGGTCGTCCAGCACAATCATTGTGCCCGTGCCCATACGGCTTCCCGCCTGCTGCACCGTGTCAAAGTCCATGGCAATGTCCAGCTGCGACTCCAGCATAAAGTCGGTGGACGCGCCGCCGGGGATGATGGCCCGCAGTTTAAGGCCGTCGCGCATGCCGCCGGCATGCCCCTCCAGAATTTCGCGGGCCGTCGTGCCCATGGGCAGTTCCCAGAGGCCGGGGCGTTTGACCTTGCCGCTCACACCGTACATTTTCGTGCCGCCGTTGGGGGTAAGGCTGAGCCCCTTGAACCAGTCGGCGCCGTTGTTCAGGATGTGCGGCAAATTGCAGAGCGTCTCGACGTTGTTCACGATGGTGGGCTTGCCCCGCAGGCCGCAGACCTGGGGGAACGGCGGCTTGGAGCGTGGGTTGGCGCGGCGGCCCTCCAGCGCGTTGATAAGCGCCGTCTCCTCGCCGCAGATATACCGGCCGGCGCTGGTGTGCAGATGCACCTCAAGGCTGCAGCCCGAGCCCAGAATGTTCTCTCCGACCAGCCCGGCCCCGCGCGCCTCGGCGATGGCCGTGGCCAGCCGCTTTTCCGCCAGCACGTATTCGCCGCGCAGGAAGATGTACGCAATGTCCGCCTGGATGGCGTGGGCGGCCAGGATGACCCCCTCGATGAGCTGGTGCGGGTCGCCTTCCAGCAGCAGGCGGTCCTTGAAGGTGCCCGGCTCCATTTCATCGGCGTTCACCACAAGATATTTGGGGCGGGGCGCATTGTCGCCCATGGGAACAAAGCTCCACTTGGCGCCGGTCGGGAAGCCCGCCCCGCCGCGGCCGCGCAGGCCTGAATCCTTGACCGCCTGCATCACGTCGCCGGGGGACATCGCGCCGAGCGCGCTGCGCACCGCCCGGTAGCCGCCCGCCGCTTCGCAGGCCTTCAGCGACAGGGGCTGCCCGTCCGGCTGAATCTTCGATGTCAGCGGCCGCCGGTCGGGATCGGGCTGTTGGTTGAATGCGGTCATGCGCTTCGTCATCGGCTCCTATGCATACTTCGCCAGAATGTCGCCCAGCTGTTCCGGGTCCACATCGCGGTACAAATCGTCGTTGATCATCAGCACGGGCGCGTGGTCGCAGGCGCCCAGGCACTGGTTTTCCAGGATTGTGAAGCGGCCGTCCGCCGTGGTCTGGCCCGGTTCAATGCCGAGCGTCTGCTTTACGCGGGCCCGGAGTATGGCATAGCCCATCACCCAGCAGCTCACGCTCGCGCACAGCAGGATGACATGGCGTCCCACGGGCCGGCGCCGGATAAGGTTGTAAAAGGTCGCCACGCCGTCCACCTCATCGGGCGTCATTTCGAGCAGGTCCGCCACCTCGCGGAGCTGCCCGTCGCTCACCCAGCCGTTTTCGCGCTGGGCGATTTTCAACGCCTCGATGCAGGCCATGCGGTTCGTCTCGCTGTGGGCGAGTTCCGCAAGAATTTCGTTTCTCGAGTCCGCAGTCAGCACGGTGTCAGTTTCCTAAGCTTTCTTTCACAAACAGCGTTTCTAACCGCGTCATTGCGAGGAGGGCAAAGCCCGACGCGGCAATCTCTTGAATCCATCGCCCGCATTCAGGGCAATGCGTGCAAGAGATTGCTTCGCTTCGCAGGCAATGACGACGATCTTTCTCACATCAACGGTCCACATCGGCCAGCACATAATCCATGCTGCCCAGAATGGCCAGCATGTCCGACACCCGGACGTTCCGGCCCAGCAGCGGCAGCATTTGCAGGTTGGCAAAGCTCGGCGTGCGCACGCGCGTGCGGTAGGACATCGCCGTGCCGTCGCTGGTCAGGTGGTAGCTGTTGAGCCCCTTGGCCGCCTCGATGGGCACGCACGCCTCGCCGGGCGGCAGGATGGGGCCCCAGCTCACGCTGAGGAAATGGGTGATCAGCGTTTCAATGTCGTGAAGGGTCCGGTGCTTGGGCGGCGGCGTGGTCAGCGGATGGTCGGCCTTGTACGGCCCCTCGGGCATGTTGTTCAGGCACTGCTCAATAATGCGCAGGCTCTGGCGCATCTCCTCGACCCGCACGAGGGCGCGGTCCAGGCAGTCGCCGTGCTGCGCCGTGGGCACGTCAAACTCGAACCAGTCGTACCCGGCGTAGGGCCGTTTCTTGCGCAGGTCCCAGTCGCTCCCGCAGGCCCGCAACCCCGGACCCGTAACACCCCATTCGACGGCCTGCTCCAGGGTGTACGCCCCGATGCCCTTGGTGCGGCCCAGGAAGATCTTGTTCTGCATGAGCGCCCGGTCATGCTCGGTCAGGCGCGCGGGCAGGTAGTTGATGAACTCGCGTATCTTGTTTTCCCAGCCCTTGGGCAAATCCTGCGCCACGCCGCCGATGCGGAACCAGCTCGGGTGCATGCGCCCGCCGGTGATTTCCGCCACGATGTCCAGCAGGTGCTCGCGGTCGTTGAACATGAAGAACACCGGCGACATGGCGCCGAGGTCCTGGGCGAAGGTGCCGTACCACACCAGATGGCTGGAGATGCGGAACAGTTCGGCCATCATGATGCGGATGACCTTGGCCCGGTCGGGCACCTCGATGCCCGCCATTTTTTCCACCGACAGCACATAGGCGAAGTTGTTCATCACCCCGCCGAGATAGTCGATGCGGTCGGTGTAGGGGATGTAGGAGTGCCAGGTCTGCCGCTCGCCCATCTTTTCCGCGCCGCGGTGGTGGTAGCCGATGTCGGGAATGGCGTTGACGATGTTTTCGCCATCCAACTGCAGGATGATGCGCAGCAGCCCGTGCGTGCCCGGATGGTGCGGCCCCAGGTTGAGGAACATGTAATCCGAGTCTTCGGTGTGCTTCTCCAGCCCCCACTGCTCGGGACGGAACTGGAGGGCGTCCTGTTCAAAGGCCATCTTGTCGTCGGGCAATTGATACGGGGGCAGTTCGGTGGCCCGGGCCGGATGCTCCTTGCGCAGGGGATGGCCCTTCCAGGTCGGCGGCATGAGGATGCGCGACAGATGCGGATGCCCGTCGAACTTGATGCCGAACATGTCCCACGCCTCGCGCTCGTACCAGTTGGCCGAGGGCCAAATGTCCGTGACGCTGGGATGCGCGGGGTGCTCCCCCTGAAGCGGCGTTTTGATGCGCAGCTCCTGGCTGCGGTCCAAAGACAGCAGGTGGTAGGCCACGGTGAAATCGCCCGCCGAGGCGTGCCTCGTGACGCGGGTGCGCTCGTCAATCGCGAACAGGTCGTACAGCATGCGGTACGGCCGGTCCACGCCCGAGCGCAGAAATGCCAGCACTTCCTTGACCCGGTCCGGCGCGACCCAGTAGGTCGGCGTGCCGTCCCGGACGGTGCGGTCCTCCACCAGGACATCCGGAAAGCGTTCGCGCAATGCCTGAAGCACCTCGTCGGAAGCGTGCTCGACCGGCGTTTCCAGCCGGACCGGGGGGGCGGGGGACACGGGGTCCTGCACGCCGTCCACCGGGCGCAGCGTGGTTGCCTGCCGCCGCTGGGCGCACTTGAGATCGCGCTGGCTGGGCCGTTCGGGCTGGACCACGCCCTGCGGACCGACCACCCAGCTCAGCGGGCGCCGTTCCCTGCCCACCGCGTCCTGCAGCAGCGTGAGGGCCTCCAGGAAGGCGTCG
Organism: Candidatus Hydrogenedentota bacterium; assembly: GCA_903902895.1. GTDB lineage: Bacteria > Hydrogenedentota > Hydrogenedentia > Hydrogenedentales > CAITNO01 > CAITNO01. The sequence goes on from CAIUWO010000980.1 coordinate 9,717, forward strand.
GGCCGGGGCGGACAGCCCGGCACGTACACGTCCACGGGCAGGAACTTGTCCACACCCTGGACCACGCTGTAAATGTCGTACATGCCGCCCGAGCTGGCGCAGGCGCCCATGGCGACCACCCAGCGGGGCTGCATCATCTGCTCGTACAGTTGCCGGATGACCGGGGCCATCTTGATGAACACCGTGCCCGCAACGATCATCATGTCGGCCTCGCGCGGCGTCGCGCGGATGACCTCCGCGCCGAAGCGGGCCAGGTCGTAGCGGCTGGTCAGGCTCGTGGCCATCTCCACATAGCAGCAGGACAGGCCGAAGTTGAACGGCCAGAGCGAGTTCTTCCGGCCCCATGCCACCAGGTCCTGCAGACGCGTGAACAGGAAGTTCTTCTCGAGGAAGTCCCCGAACAGGGCGGGGGACTCATCGGCAGGAGACAGGTCCGTGTTTTGGGTTGGGCTTGGTTTCACGGTTTGCGGTCCAGATTCCTTCGCGGGCCGGTTTAGGATTCCAGCGCGCCTTCGCGCCACAGGTATATCAACGAGACAAAAAGCGAGCCGACAAAGGTGCAGATGGCCGCATATCCGGCCCATCCCAGTTCGCCGGCGGCAATCGCCCAGGTGATGACAAAGACGGATTCAAGGTCGAAAATGACAAAAAAGATCGCCATCAGAAAGAAACCGGCATAGAATCGCCCATGGGCCGAGCCCGTGGACGAGATGCCCGATTCATAGGGAACGCTCTTGGACAGGTTGCGGCTGCGCTGGCCCAGCACATAAGACAGGGAGAGCATCCCGACAATGACGGCCAGCACCCCTGCCAGATAAATCCACAGGGGCCAATAGACGGTTGCTGTCACCACCGGTTCTTCCACCGATTTCTCCAAGGTGCTTCTGGTTGTCGCCCGCCAAATCGCTTAAAACGCGTCTCGTCAACGCATTAACCCGGTTCAAAATTCCGCACCGCCCCACAGGCCGAAAAGTGCCGTGATGGATTGGCGAACATGACCCCTGCCTTTCAGGGTTCCCACCCGGGCGTGTCACTAGATTCCGAAGACCATTCTAGCCCAACATACACCCAAGCGCAATTTGGCGCGGCCGCAACGATGGCCCAGGCGTTCCCAAGGTACTATGGTACGATGTGGATTCGCCGTGCACCGGACAAACAGGAGCGAAAGGGCGCGTGAAAACTGGGCTCAAAGAGAATAACTCGCCGGAAAGCACCGCTTTCGGCACCGTTGTGGCGGGGTTTCCGCTGTGGGCGCCGCTGCGCGTGGCCGTGCGCCTGGGCGGCGCGCTGCTGTGGGTCGCCGGGTGTTACCTGGCCTCCTGCGCCGCCGGTCTGCTGATGCTCACATCGCCGGAAAAGGGCGGCGCCTTTCGCCGGCGTGTTTCCCTGGCCTGGGCGGGCGGCATGCGCGCCCTCGCCGGGGTGCGGGTCAACTGGGTCGGTTCACCCCCGGCCAAGCCCTATTTCCTGGTTACCAACCACCTGTCCTGGCAGGACTTCTTCGCGCTGGTGTGCTCCTGCGACGCCATCATTGTCGTGCAGGCGGCGGATGAGACGATCCCGGTCATCGGCCGGCTTATGAAGGGAATCCGCATTATTCCCGCCCCCCTCATGGGACAGGACCCGGCGCGCTGTGTCGCCGACATGGTCCGGGCCATACAGGCCGGGGAAAGCCTGGTCATGGCACCCGAGGGTATTGTGGGCCCCGGCCGGGAAGTGCGCACCTTCCATCCCGAACTGCTGGAAGCCGCCGTGCAGACCCAGTGCCCGGTCCACTACCTCAGCTTTAACTACCGCACCCCGCCGGGCTGCCCGCCGCCCTCCAAAGTGGCGCTGTTCGGCCCCGACCCCTACTGCCGGGACGCCGACGGCCGCATTCCGGCGTCTGAAATCGAGGCATGGGGGCCGGAACGGCCCTTCCTTCCCCATCTGCTGCGGGTCCTGGCGCTGCCTTGGCACGAAATCACGGTGCGCTTTGGCGAGGCACCCCTCACCGGAACCGACCGATTCACGCTTGCCCAAGACCTGCAGGCCGCCGTGCAGCGCATCTTCACACCTGTGGAATAGCCCTTTCCAGTCCTGCCTGACGCCGTTTGGCGGGCGGCACGGCCTTTCCTCCCGCGTCCTATCAGGGGTAAGGAATATCGAGGGAATAAATCAGGGAATTCCCGATTCATTGCCCGGCGCAGATGGCGCATACTTTCATAACAGGGTGACCTTAAGAGTAGCGGGTGTTGATTGGTCTCCCGTAGGTTTTGTGTGGCACAGAGAAAATGTAGCTCGGAAGGCAGATGAGTTCCATTCGCCACAGGGTCAGAGAGCAGATTGACCCTGAATCGCGGCAAGGCATCGCCCCTGCCGCGATTCAGGAGCGATAGCAGGAGTACCGAAGTGTCCTATTTGCAGAGTTACTTGCTCAGTCCGACGTGCTGGGTAATCTTTCTTGGGTGTTTTGCGGCAACCACCTGCCTGACTCCGCTGGCCATCTGGCTGGCGCACCGGGTGGGCGCGGTGGAAGGGAGCGGATACCGCAAGATTCACAGCGGCGCCATACCCCGTCTTGGCGGGCTGGCCGTCGCGCTTCCCGTTTTGGCGGTGGCCCTGGCCTGCACCACAGAAGCCGCGGGAATGTTCCGGGTACTGGGCGAGCGCAGGTCAGACCTGCTCATTCTGGTCGCGGGCGGGGTCATCATCCTTGCGCTGGGCGTGATGGACGATGTGCGGGGCCTGCGCGCCCGGCACAAGCTGCTGGTTGAAATCATGGTCGGCCTCCTGGTCGCGCTTTCCGGCAACGCCATCTCCGCGGTGAATCTGCCCCTGGTCGGCGTGCTGGACCTGGGCGGCGCGGTCGGCATCGGCACACTGCTGACGGTGCTGTGGGTGGTCGGCGTCACGAATGCGGTCAACATCATCGACGGCATGGACGGCCTGGCCTCCGGGGTGGGGCTTATCGCCGCCGCCTCGCTGGCCGTCATCGCCGCCCTGAACGGGTCCCCCTTCGTGGTGTTGCTGGACCTTGCCCTCGTTGGCAGCCTGCTCGCTTTCCTGCGCCACAACTGGCATCCCGCGAAGGTGTTCCTGGGCGACACGGGCAGCCTGTTTCTGGGATATTCGCTGGCAACCATCTCGCTGATGGGCTCCTGCAAGTCCACCGGCGCGGTGCTGCTGTGCAGTTCCGTCATGGCCTTGGGCATTCCCATTTTCGAGACCCTGATCTCCATCACGCGGCGCTATCTTGGCGGCTTCCCGCTGTTCGGCGCCGATTCGCTGCACACCCATCACCGGCTGCTGCGCAGGGGGCTCACCCAGCGGCAGGCGGCCGTCCTGCTCTACACGGCCTCCCTGGGCTGCATGCTCGCCGCCATACTGGGCAACATCTTCTCCATGGAGTCTTTTGGATCGCTGATCCCGGTGGTCATCATGGCGTTTACCCTGGGCGGAATTGTTGCCGTCGCAGGCTACACTAGGTCCATTATCAACAAGTACGGTTTCCGCAGGGACACCATGCGCTATATGGCGTTGTCGCGCTATGCCGCCATGAGCCTGGGACCGGAGACCACGCTTCAGGAGGCGCAGCGCGTTCTCGACCTGATGGTCTGCGAACTGGAGCTTCTGTTTCTGGAGCTTCGCTTTGACTGCGGCCACGCCAGCGTATGCTCCACCGAGGCGTCCCGGGACCCGGATGCGGCGCCCAGGCCCGGAGAGACGGTAAAGTTCAACGTGAAAGCAGCCGACGGAGGACCTGTGGAAGTCTCCTTTCAACATGCCAAAAAAGCCAACCCCCTGCGCCATCACACCATCAACGCCTGCCTGGCAAGTGTTTTTGAGGGATTGCGCATGAATGCGCAGTGCGCACCGGATCTCTTCCCCGCCCAGACGGTATTGCCTTTCCCCGCCCCGGTTGCCGGGAAACTTCGGCCCAGACTGGTGGGGCGCTCGGCAGGACGTTAACAGGCGGCCGGGGAGAACCGGTGAAATATCGGGGTTCCCGCCCGCGCGGCCAATGGGGACCGAAGCAAAAGATAAGCATTGACAGCGGGGCGCACGGCTTCCATAATTAGCGTGCTATATTCCGATTACGGACGATGCGTCCGTCTACTGTGCGTGCGTTGGGCAGTTCAGCAGACACAAAGGGGTGCATAAATGGCCGCCAAGCCTTCCAAGAAGTCCCCGGTGATTTCCAAGAAGACGGATGCGGGCCAGGTTGCGCCCTCCAAACCCGCCGTTCTTCCATGCCCGACTGTCGGCATTGGCGCGTCCGCAGGGGGGTTGGGGGCGTTGGAGCAGCTTCTGGGCAACGTGCCCCGGGACAGCGGTCTGGGCTTTGTGGTCCTGCAGCATTTGGAGCCCACCCAGAGGACCCTCATGCCCGAACTGCTGCAGCGCATCACCCCGATGCGGGTGATTGAGGTCAAAGACGGCGTCCGGGTCCCGCCCGACTGCGTTTACGTGACGCCCCCCAACAAGGACATTTCTGTTCTTCGCGGCGTGCTGCATCTGCTGGCACCCTCGGAGCAGCGGGGATTCCGCCTGCCGACAGACCACTTCTTTCGCGCGCTGGCGGAGGATCAGCGGGAGCGCAGTGTCGGCGTCATCCTTTCAGGTATGGGCTCCGACGGCACCTTGGGAATCCGGGCGATAAAGGAAATGGGGGGGCTCGTGCTGGCGCAGTAACCGGGCGGTGCCGGCAAAGGCGCGAAAGAAGAAATAATTTGATTGGGAATTGCCACGAGGCTACTATGGCCGGTGGTCCGCCCGCAATCGCGGCAGTGAGATGCGGGGCTGACGAACAGGGAGAGGGCAAGACAATGAAGCAGGACAAAGAACAAATACCAGCCGACAGCGGACCGCCCCCCCCCGCGCGGAAGCGGGGCGCCACGGGCCTCCCGAAACCGCGCGACGGGCACGAAACGGAGGAAAACACACGGCTGCTCCATGAATTGCGGGTTCACCAGGTTGAACTGGAAATGCAGAACGAGGAGCTCCGGGAGGTGCGGCTGACCCTGGAGGCGGCGCTGGAAAAGTACGCCGACCTGTACGATTTCGCCCCCATGGGCTACTTCACCCTCGATGACAAGGGCATTGTCCTTGAGGCCAATTACACCGGAACCACCCTGCTGGGCACGGTCCATTCCCAGCTTGTGGGCCATCGTTTCAGCGCCTTTCTTGCCGAGCCGTCGCGGGCCGCATTCAACGCATTCCTCGCCGACACGCTGGCGGGCGGGCAAAGGACGGTCTGCGAGGCGGCGCTATGGGGGGGGCCGCCGCATGCCCTGTATGTCCGCATTCACGGCGGCACCGAGGATGCTAAGGAGAATGAGCCGCGCCGGTGCCGCATCGCCGTCACGGACATCACCGCGCTCCGGGAAACGGAGCAGGATCAGGCCGTCCGGCAGGAGCAATTGCAGCAGTCGCAGCGGCTGGAGAGCCTGGGTGTGGTGGTCGGCGGAATTGCCCATGATTTCAACAACCTGCTGATGTCGATTTCCGGCAATGCGGGGCTCGTGCTGGAGGAAATCCCCAAAGACAGCCCGGCACTGCCCATGATGCACGAGATTGTCACCGTGGCCGGACGGGCCGCCGAGCTGTGCGCGCAAATGCTCGCCTGCGCCGGGAAAGGCCGTTTCCAAATGGTCCCCCTGGACCTTTCCAAAATGGCGGCCCAGATGAGTCAGATGCTTTTGGTCTCCACCCCCAGGAAAACCATCATTTCCTGCCGCCTTCACGCGAACCTCCCGGCGATACGGGCGGACGCGGCCCAGATGCGGCAGGTGCTGATGAATCTGATTATGAACGCGTCCGAAGCCACGGGTGACGCCGGCGGTTCCGTCTCGATCAGCACCGGCGTCAGGGAATGCAGCCGGGAGTATTTCAGCCAGGCGAACACGGCCACCGTGCTCAAAGAGGGGGCCTATGTGTTTCTGGAGGTGACCGACACCGGATGCGGCATGGACCCGGCCACCGTGCGGCAGGTGTTCGACCCGTTCTTTTCCACGAAATCTGTGGGAAGGGGGCTGGGGCTTTCGGTGGTCATGGGCATCATGCACGCGCACGCCGGGGGGATTTGCATTGACACCAAGCCGGGCGCGGGCACCACGGTCACCCTGCTGTTTCCCCCCGCGCAGCCCGCCAAAACGGCGGCGCCCGCACCGCCCCCATTGGACGGGCCTTGGAAGGGGAAAGGCGTGGTGCTGGTCGTGGATGACGAGGACACGGTCAGGAATGTCTGCCGGCGCATGCTGGAGAACCTTGGCCTGGACGTGCTGGCCGCCAAGGACGGGCGCGAGGCCCTGGAAGTCTACAGCAAGAACCGGGACAGGATTCGCTGTGTGCTGCTCGATTTTGCCATGCCCCGCATGAACGGGGAGGAAACCTTTTACGAACTGCGCAAGATTGACCCCACGGTCTGCGTGCTCCTGAGCAGCGGGTACCTCGTGGAGGATGTCATGGCCCGTTTCGAGGGGCAGGGACTGGCCGGCTTCATCCACAAACCGTACCAGAGGCAGCAGCTTGCGGAGGCCCTGAAGAAGCTGTTTGCCGAATGACAACGGCGGCCTGACCGGTTGTCAGGCCGCCTTCGCGGGCTCCTTCATGGCCGCCCCCAATGGTGTTCCCGCCGGCGCGCGCCGGCGGGTGCCGCCACCGTTAGCCATGAAGATATGACGGTTCCTCTGTGACGCCCATCCAGCCTCTTCGCGCGGCGCGGCCGGTGGAAACGGATGCCGTCCGGCAACCGGCCCCGCATTTTTCGCCGGGTTTCTGGAGGCCGGCGCACCTAATGGTGCACCTTGACCGCCGCGCCTCTTCGCCGAGTTGCGCCAGCACACCGGCAAGGACGAGTGTGATGCCCTCCGCATGCTCGGACAGGTCGATAATCCAGTTGGTCGCCGGGCGGCGGCAAAGTTCCGCCAGCAGCAGCTCCTCAATGACAAGATAGTCGGATTCCGATTCCAAGCACGGTATGCGCGCGATGGTGGCCTCCCGGCCGATTTGAATCTCCAGCCCCTGTATTTCCGCCCGCCGTTCGGTGGTTCCCATCGCCTCACCCTCCGGTGCAAGTTTCGGCATGGCCGGGGGTCCCGGCCGCACACAGGGCCGACGCCCCCTTTTCGGAAAACACGACCGCCGCCGGCCGGAAATCCCGGGAGCAGGCGGGATAAAAGTCATGCAGATACCGGCCGCGCAGATTCTTGAGCAGGGCCATCTTGACACCCCCCGCGTCCAGGTCTTTCCCCTCCGCCTGGCGCTGCCATGCCCAAAGCAGGGTTGCCCGCGCAAGGCGCTGTCCGAGGAGGGGGTCGCGGGTGAGCGCGAGCGCGACGGAATAGCACATGTCAACATGGGACAGAAGCTCCCGCTCAATCTCCGGCAGAAAGGCGGGACGCCCTGCGCACACCACACCGGTAATCTTGCTGTTCTCCATTGCCAACACCCTCCTAGTCTCGTTTTGGCCCATCCTTGCAGCACAACGCGTTTGCTATTCCGCAAACAGCGCGCTAAAGAAGCTTGGCCGAACACTTTGATTAAGCAAACCCCGTGCCATCACCGGGGGGGGAATAAAAAGGCCGTCTAACAGGTCTGTTTGTATACAAGTTAAAGAAGGTTGCCCAAACAAAGGGGTGTGCGGTTTGCGACACTCCTTTAAGGGCGGGCTGTCTAAGTCATGGCCAAATGCGGTGTTCATGCCATTTGGCAGGGGGCTGTGTGTGCAATAATGCACACCCCTTTTGGGGGGCGCGGGAGGGTGGTGCTTTGCCAGTCCGACTTGCCTGCCAGCCCGTCTCTGTTTGCACTCACGCCCCCATCTCCCGCAATACTACACGCCAACGCGGGACGGTTCCCGCGGACCCCCCGGCGCCGCGCCGCAGCGCGGACGGAAACCATAAGGAAAAGGCGATGGATTGGTACGGCACGAACATCTACACCAAGGAAAAGCGGCACATCATCGCCTGCCACGTGTTCTGGCGCGAACTGTGCTACCACGCGGCGCTGGCGCCGCAGGTGTTTCAGTTCCATTTTCTCAAGCAGGGGCTGCACTGCGTGCCCGACACGCTGCGCACCGAACTGCAGCGCGCCATTGACACCGTGGAGGAGGACCACCTGACCGGTGGCCAGGACGGCGTGCGGGAGAATGTGGACGCCATTTTGGTGGGTTACGGCCTGTGCAGCAACGGGCTGGTGGGCATTCAGGCGCGCACGCTGCCGCTGGTCGTGCCGCGCGGGCACGACTGCATCACGCTGCTGCTGGGGTCCAAGGAGCGCTACCGGGAGTATTTTGACGCCCATCCGGGCACCTACTGGTACAGCCCCGGCTGGATCGACACCAGCACCCAGCCCAGCAAGGAGCGCTACGAGCGCGTGCTGGCCCACTACGTCGAGACCTACGGCGAGGAGAACGCCCAGTACCTGATGGAGGCGTCGGAGAACTGGATGACCGCCTACAACACGGCGGCCTATGTGGACCTCGGCATCGGCGACACGGAACGGTACAAGGCCTATACCCGCGAGTGCGCGGAGTGGCTCAATTGGAAATGCGATTTCCTGCAGGGCGACCCAGGACTGTTGCGCCGCTTCCTCGAAGGCCCCTGGGACGATAACGATTTCCTGATGGTGCAGCCCGGCGAAACCATCGTGGCGTCGTTCGATGAACGGGTCATCACCACCGAGGGGCGGCGATAAGCGGAAGAGCGCGCCGGGAAAGATGTCGTTACTGGGAGCGCCGGCATCCTTGCCGGCATCCTTGGTTTTCCGAACAGCCGGCAAGGATGCCGGCGCTCCCAGTTCAACTCACGCGGAACGTGGCGATTTCCCAGGGACGGAAGGTGTATTGCCATTCGTGGCGCGAGGTTCCGGTGTGGTGCCAACCATCGGCAAGGGGGGTGCCCTCGGTATCGGCGGCGGTCACGCCGCCAAAGCTGTCCGGCCATGCGACGGTGGCCGTCCGGGGCGCATTCGAGGCGTTGAGCAGGCGCACCCCCACCGCATCCGGCCCGGCGGGAAAGGCATGGGTGATCACCACGTCGGGGTTGTCGATGGTCACGCCCGCAACCCGGCCCGCCGTCACTTCCATGGGGACCCGGACCGGCCTGCGGTGGCAGGCCTCGGCCATGCGCAGGGAATCGGCGGCCGAGAAGGACGGGGCGGCATGGAAGCGCATGTCCCAGTTCGCTGTGCCAGTGAAACTGAAGTCGAACACGGTGCATTCGAAGACCGTCTCGCCGTTTTCCTGGACGCGCCGGAAGAGCGTGTTCTGCGACGGGCACCAGAGCAGGTGCCGGCCGGGCCATTCGAGGCGCACGTAGCGGGCGCAGTAGAAGCTTTCCGCGTCGCGCCGCTCCTCGGAGAAGGGCGCATCGGCAAAGACGACCGGCGCCGTCTTGCCGGCATGCAACCGAAAGCGCCATGTGCCCGCGGGACGTTTGCCGGTCTCGAAACGGATGATGCTGGTCAGCCGCTGTTTGAAGTGGACAAAGGGCGCCGGTTCGACACCGGAGAACACGAGCCCCTCCACGGACAAAGCGGGTTCCTCCGTCTCGCGGATGCGCATGAGGTCGGTGCGCCACCGGGCGACCTCCATGCCGTCGGAGACCGCCTGGGCCGTGACGGTAAAGGGTGCGTCTGCGATGTTTTTGTGCGCCGCCTCCACATTCTTGTTGGGATGGTCGTTCGTGAAATAGGACGGCACCTGTTTCCATTCGCCGACCAGCGGTTCAAAGGCCAGTCCGGCGAACAGTTCCTGCGCAAGTTCCCAGGCGTGTCCGTCCTGTTTGGAACTCAGGCGCCCCAGGGGCGCGTGAAGCGCTGACGCCTCCCCGTCGCTCCGCTTCAGGCGCAGGGCGCGCGTCTCGTACGACGCCATCTTCATGAGGGCCGGACCGACCAGCACGTTGCCGTTGTCGGCGCGGAAGACCGGCGGGAGCTGCGTATCGGCACGGTTGTCGGTCAGCGTGAACGCCTGTGCCGGCCAGCGCGTTTCGTCCAGTTCGAAGAGCACCGGAACCGCCACCGGCCAGGGGCAGGGGTTGAACACTTGAAAGTTCTCATCCGCGGCGGCCAGGGGCGCGTCCATGCCGCCCTCTTCACGGAAGACCCGCTGCACTTTGGCGAGCTGCTGGATGGCCAGTTCGCTCTGGAACGAGCGCAGCCCGTCGACATAGGCGGGCACCGAGCCCGCCAGATAGGGGTCGTGGTTCTGCGACACGAGCAGGCGCGCCCACAGGTCGCGCAAGCGTCCGCCCAGCCGCGCCGCCACCGGTGCCGCGCCGCCGCCCGCGCAGAGGGTCTCCGCGGCCAGCAGCAGGCTCTCGCACTGGTTGGAACCGCGGGC
>CAIUWO010000981.1 GCA_903902895.1 Candidatus Hydrogenedentota bacterium
CGAACTGCTGTGGCGCCAGCTCACACACAACCTGATGCTGCTGACAGGAACCTGGAAACCCCTGGTCCTGACGGACGGAACACAATAGGAGCCGAAAAAAGAAGACCAAAGAGCCGCACCGGGCACCGCAAACCGGCGCCGGGCACAAAAAAAAGCGCACAGGAAAAGTTCGCGCATAATGGACGCGTATAGTAACACTGTTCGGAAAACGATCCGCACGGATACCCACTTCGTGCGGCAAAAGGCCTTTTTGGAACATCCCTTTCGCGGGGATGACGGAAAGGCGCCCCGCCCCTCATTGTCCATTGTCCATTGTCCCTTTTCCGAGCGGGGCCTCGCCGCTCAGAAAAGCCAGCCGAAGAAAAACTCAAACGCGTGGCTCAAATAGAGCCAGGTCTGCTCCAGGACGTACACAATTCCGTTGAAGAAATTCATGGCCCAGCCTCCTTTTCGGTTGGCGGCGTGTTTTCGATCACGAAGGAGTCGCGCAGTTCCTGCGGGGAGCGCATGGCCTTCATGGTGTTCATGTCCACAAACATGACCCGCTGCGTTGCCTCGGTGAAGAGTTGTCCGTCCGCGGCAATCTCGAAATGCAGCACGCAGGAGACCCTGCCGAGTTCAGAACTCCAAACGCGGCCGATGGGCTCGTCGAAGAGGCGCACCGGTTTCCTGTAGCGGATGTGCGTGTCGGCAACCACGGCGGCCATGCCGCCCTCGACCAGCACGCGCATGGGGCAGTGGCGCCGCAGCAACTCGAGGCGCAGGTCTTCAAGCCAGCGCACATACACAACGTTGTTCACGTGCGCGGCGAAGTCGATGTCGTAGGGCTGCACGGTGATGCCCATCTCGGTGAGCAGCGGCCGCGCGCCCGGAACGGCGCGTAGCATGACGGTCTCCTAGGCCCGGCGGATGTCCTTGACGGCCCGGTCCATTTCGCGGCGGCTCTCGCGGTCCTTGATGCTGGCGCGCTTGTCGAAGGTGTGCTTGCCCTGGCACAGGCCCAGCTCCACCTTGACGCAGCCCTTCTTGAAATACACGCCCAGCGGGATCACGGTGAGCCCCTTCTCGGCCACGCGCGCCGCCATCTTCACGATCTCGCGCTTGTGCAGCAGCAGACGCCGCGGCCGCTCGGGGGCGTGGTTGTAGATGTTGCCCATCTCATAGGGGTTGATGTGCGCCCCCACCAGGAACGCCTCGCCCTTTTCAAAGTTCACGTAGCAGTCCTTGAGCTGCATGCCGCCCTTCATGCGCAGCGACTTCACCTCCGTGCCCTGCAGGGAAATGCCCGCCTCAACGCGGTCCAGCACGTGGTAGTCATGAAACGCGCGGCGGTTGCTGACTATTATTTTTTCACCGTCTCTTTCGGCCATGAAACTAAGGTGTCCTTTTCCGGGCGCTATTGTAGCATCATTGAAGGGGGACGGGCGTCAATTGCCGCGCCCGGCGGGTCGAAGGCGGCGTCCGCAGCGCACGGGGCGGGACGCGGAATCATTCCCATGGCGCGGGAAACGGGAAAGGCGCGGGCCGGAGCCCGCGCCTTTCAATAACGCATTCCTGTTCTTGTCTAGAAAGCGGCGGCAATCATGCCGTAGGTGTAGGCCCAGGGCCCGTTGGCGGGGAATTTGCCGTTCGCCTGATATTTTATGAACTCCACGTGTCCGTCAAGATACAGCGTGTTGGCGCCGCCGGGAATGTGGTTGAACGCGGCCGCCGCGCCGGGGGTGCTGCTGACGCTGTCCCAGAAGATGGGAAGGCTGGACTGCGCCATCGCGCTGGCACCCGCATTGTTGATGTCCGTAATCATGAAACGCTCGATTCCCTCGCGCAGCCGGTATACGGTCTTCCCGCCGCCGTTGCCGGAGGTGGCGCCGCCGGTGATGATGCCCGCCAGGGGGCTGCTGGTGACATCAATGTCGCCGTCCAACAGTTGCCGAATGGCCGCGCCGTTGGCAACGGAGCCTCGGCCAAACGCGCCGCCGGAGAACAGCGGCAGCGCGACGCTGAGAATCTGTGAGGGCCCCTGAGCGCCCGCCGGAAGTGTGATGCCGAGCACCCCGGCAACCCCGGCCAGATCTGTCAGCGGAAAGGTGCCGTCAACGCGGTCAATCGTCCAGCCAAAATACTGGTAATGGTCCGACGGGTTGTCCGCCAGGCCCTTGTAGGGGCTGCTGCAAATCTGCCCCGGAGCATCGGAGATGATGGCCAGCGCGTCCTTCGCCGGACCGGCATCCGGCGCGGAGGGACAAACAAGCACCTGCCAGTCACTTAAATACTCGGGGTAGATGGCCGTCACCGAAACACTGATTTCCGGCTCGTCCTGCGTGGTGCATCCGGCCGGCACACCCCCCGACCCGTCCGTGTAGTACGGTGCGATGCCCTGCATTGGGGGGAAGGTCCCGCCCGCCTCATTGGCATACATCTTCAGGACAACGCCCATCTGTTTCAGGTTGTTCTGGCAACTGGAGCGGCGGGCGGATTCCCGCGCGCGCGCCAGGGCCGGAAGCAGAATCGCCGCCAAAATCCCGATGATTGCGATCACCACCAACAGCTCAATCAATGTAAAACCGTCTTTGTTGCTTCGCATTGTGCCTCTCCTTGGTAGTCTTGTGCTGCCATGTGAAGCCCGCTTCAACCGGTTTGGAAGCAGGCCTTAAACAGATGTATGAGGCCACCGCCGCCGCGTTGCCAGAGTCAAAGCCACGCGATGTCCGCCAGGGACACGGATTGGGGGCGACGGCGGCGGGGCTTGCCGGGATTCCGGAAAGTTCACTTTATCATCAACTGTAATGCGGTTCCCGCGTCCGCCCTGTCTGCACGGCTATTCTACGGAACCCTATGGTGTAAAACAGTATATCCCACTCGCACAAAAATCACCACCTATTTGGTGGACATTGCACGGAGCCAGAACGCGCTTACTGGCAGCACACCTTCACCTGCTAAGGGAACGAAGGTGCACGGTTGCGCTATTCCTGCGGTCGCCGGCCTTGGCACGCCGCTTCGGCAACGTCTTCCGGGAGCTACGATAGAATCACTGCGGTGCGGAGGGCTTCAACTGCCGCTCCAGCCAGGCAAAGGCCGCATCCTGCATCTCGCGGTTGAACTCGTGGGGAACGGGCCACATGCGCGTTTCGAGCTTGTCCCCGGCCCCGGCCTCCTTCCACGCATCGCGCATGATGTACCAGGCCTTTTCCACGCCCTCAACGGGAAAGAGCGCGTCCTGGTCGCCGTTGTAGAAGAGCATCGGCTTGGGCGCGGCCAGTGCGGCCACGGCGGGATAGTCCAGCCAGCGGCGCAGGCCCGGCGCCATCATGGCAAAGGCCGACTGGCCCCTGGTCTGGTTGTTGCCCGGCGCCATCATCACGTCGGTCGTGCCCATCCAGCAAATCGCCGCGCCCGCCGCCACGCGGTCCGACAGCGCGTTGAGCATCCACGTGCGGTGGCTGCCCATGCTCAGGCCCACGGCGCCGATGCGCCCCGGATCGACCTCGGGCTGGCACGCCAGAAACTCGGCCGACCGCACATCGTCCCAGGAGATCACGCCGAGCCAGGTCATGCCCAGTTGGAGCAGGTTCGCGGCCAACTGCTGCTGCGCCTCATACTCCACCCCCTCCTTTCGGCCCCGCTCGCCCCAGAACAGCGCGTCGATGGCCAGCACCACATAGCCCTTCTCGGCGAGCGCGTCGCCGAGAAAGCGGCCGCCGTAGTACTTGTCCACCCATTCGCGGGCGTCCCTTTCGACGGCGCCATCGACGCCGAAGGGCCGCACCACCTTTTCCTTGCCGATGCTGAAATGGGCACCGTGGTCGTGCAGGGCGATCACGGCCGGGAAGGGCCCCCTGCCCTTGGGCACGAGCAGGTACGCCGGCACGCGGTATTCGGCGGACGGGCTGAACACGATCTTGCGCGCCACATAGGCGCCGCGGTCCTCCTCGCCCAGCGTGGCATAGGCGGTGTCGGCCGGCGGCCTGGGCGCCTCCTGCAGCGACGCGATCAGTTTGGCGCGTCCCTGCCGCTGCCACGCCGCAAACGCGGCCGGATCGCCCGCGCCGGTGAAATGGTTCCGCGCAATGGCGTCGGCCCGCGGCGCGGCAAAGCTGGGCAGACCTTTTTCCAGCCCGTAGGGCGCGTATTCGGCCGATGGCGCGGACGGCAGCAATTCGGGTCGCAGCGCCAGCGCCGCAAGCTGCACCGGCTTTACGCGGTCCAACAGGAGCTGCAGTTCCGGTCCCGCCTCCAGCAACCGCTTTGGGTCGCGGTGCTTCGCGTAGAAGTCGAGCACCTCCGAGAAATAGACGACCGCCTCCGGGCTGGAAGCTCCGGCGCTTACGAGGCCTTCCGCATAGTCACGGGTGCCGTCGCGGTCCGTCGGTTTCTCGTACAGGTCATGGATGTCCTTGCCGTCCTTGAGCACGCCGGCGGCCTTCTCCCAGCCTTGCAGCCCGCACAGAAACGCGCCGGTCTTTTGCAATCCCAGCATCCGCGCGCGCAGGGTGCGCTCGACGGCATCCAGTATCGGGTTGATGTCGTCGCCCTGCACTTCGAGGAACACCGCGGCGCGGCTCAGTTGCATGGCGTGCTCCATGGCCTGATCGAGCAGCAGGGTGCTCGACCGCGGGTGCGGATAGCGCCAGCCGCCGGCGGGATCCTGGGATTCGACCAGGAATTTCGCCACGGCGCGAATGACCTCTGCGAGACGCGGTTCCTCCGGTGCGTGGCGCGCCAGTTCGGGCAGCCCCTGCAGCGCGTAGCCGATGATGTACGGCTTGGCAAAGGGATGTTTGTAGCCCAGGGAGTCGTTGTCCATGAAGGTGAGGTCCGGCTCGATGGGCTGGCCGCCCTGGCTGAACAGCCCGTCGGGGCCGAGCTTCTCACGCAGCTCGCGGAACAGCCGCAGCGCCTCGTCGAGCCACGGGCGGTGGCCGGTGAATTCGTAGAGCCGCACGAAATCGAGCACGTCGCCGATGTTGCGGCACTCGCCCTGGTTCGTGTGGATCATGCGCGACGCATACTCCGTCTGCCAGCGCAGCGCGGCGGCGTAGCGCGGGTCGCCCGTTTCCTCGTAGGCGTGGAAGAAGGAGTCGTAGCCCTTCGTGCAGAAATGCACCGCCGTGTTGGAACGCCACATGAAGCTCTGGTCGCCCTCGTGGGTCTTGTCGCCGTTGGCCACGTTGTTGTTGTAGCGCGTGCCGCCAAATTCATCCTTGCGGTCCGTGCCCCACCAGACGCTCAGGTTGTAAAAGTTGTCGCACCAGTCCAGCGCCACCCGCCGAATGTCCGCCCGCCCGCTGCGGTGGTATTCGTCAAAGATCGCCGGGCAATGGTTGAGCCGGTTCATGCCGAACACGCCCGCGGAGGGCATGCTCGTCACGTTGCCCCGGTCCTCCGGATTCGTCAGCGTTCCGGCCGCCATCGCGTTTTGGTGCTGCTGGCGCGCCTCCTCAAAGGGACGGTCCAGCACCGGCGGCACACCGCAATGGTAGAGTGCATCAAAGACGCCGGGGGTGACGGTGAACGCCGCGTCCTCGTCGGCAAAGCGGATTTTTGTGCCGAACAGGAACTGCGCGCTGTCCGATTGGGTGACGGTCGTGGTGGCGCTGCGCCACGCGGCCGACTGCATCGGCAGTCTTTCTGCCGGCGGGAGACTGCCCGCGGCGGGCTCCGGTGCGCCGTCGAGTTTCCACCCCAACTCGGGCGCATAGTCGTCGCCCGGCGCGCAGCGCTGCACATGCAGCGTGAGCCGGACCCTGCCCTGGCGGTCCAGCTGCGCCTCAAGAATGCGCGGCCACTGCGGGTCGGGCACCAGTACGCGCACCCACAGGAAGAACCGGCCCTGCTCCACCACTTCCGTGGTGGTCCCACGCGGTGCCGTCAGCAGAGGCGCGTTGACCAGGGGCGGAGCCACCGCCACGGCGTTCCAGCACTGTGTCCCGTTCTTCTTCAGCGTTACGCCTTTGGCGTCCACCTCAAGCCGGTATTCGCCCAGTTCACCCGCGAAAGCGCCCTCCTGCCGGGCGGGGGGCGCCAGCGGCGGCGTATCGCCCAGGCGGAACGTAATCACCGGGCTGAAATAGTCCGGCGCAAGCCGCTCCATCGGGAAAGTGACGATGGCCCGCCGCACCGAATGGGCCGCGTCGGGATGCACGGTTAGCACCCGTACATCGGCCGGCACCGTCACATCGCCCAGGTTGGCCAGCAACCCTTTGCCCTGCGGCAGCGCGCCCGGCGGAAAGGGCAGCGCCATCCGCACCAGTTCGCCCTCGGCGGGAAACTCCGCCCGGCGCACCACCGGCAGCCGTCCCGCCTGCCCGTCCATCGGCATCTCGCCCACCGGCGGCGGCGCAAAGGCAAAGCGGTCCACCCATGCCTTGGCATCGGCATCTTCCCACGCCGGCGCGGAAAACGCCCCTCCCAGAACCATCGCCGCCAGCATCCATCCTGCGGTGAATCGTGCCGTATGCATAAACTTACCTTTCGTGTGTGTCCGCCGCTAATCTATGCTGGCAAGATGGGGCAGTTCAATGCCGCCCTGTTTGGAGCGCTTGCCTTGCATTCGGGGGGCGGTTACAATTGCATGTAGAGAAGTATTTTGCGGATGAGTGAAACCACCATCCGGCTGCACGTTGAACCGCTGGAAGAAGGCGGTTGCCTGGCGACGAGCCCGGAAGTCCCCGGGTTGGCGGTCCGGGACGAAGCCTGACCGAGACGGTTGAGATGGCGCAGGGTCCGGCCCGCAAGATCGCCGAATCCTGCATGGAGCACGGCAAGCCGGTTCACGTTGCGGCATGACGTTTCCACATGGCTTCGGCGGCCTGCCGCAAGGAATGCGCGGGCGCCTGCGCTGGGGAACCGGTTTCTCCCCAATCACATAACCCTGTGGGGTTGCCCACCGGAGACTGAGGCAGTGTCCATGAAGAATGTTTCTGTGCGTTCCCTGTCCGTCATGCTCTTGCTGGCATGCGCGGCCCAGTTGGCATGGGCGCAAGACCCTGCGCCCGCCCCCCCGCCTTCGGTGCATCTCACCCACACGGCCATGACGGCCGAATTCGACTTCCTGCTCTTCGGTGATGAGGGGATGGAGCCGGAATACATGCGCGAGTGCGCGCAGGAGGCCTTCGACGCGGTTGACGCGATGGAGCAGACCATCAGCAACTGGATTGACGGCAGCCCGACGGCGGTCATGAACCGCGACGCGGGTGACCGGGCCGTCGTGGTCCCCCCCGACCTGTTTTCGCTCATGGTCACGTCGAAGAGATTCCATGAGGAAACATGCGGCGTGTTCGACGTGACCGTGGGGCCGCTGCTGAAGCTGTGGGGGTTTTATGGCAAGTCGGGCGGCGTGCCGTCCCCGGAGGAAATAAAACAGTCGCTCCAACTGGTCGGCATGAACCGCGTGGAACTCAACAAGGCCGACCGTTCGGTCAGGTTTGCGCGGCCCGGCATGCGGGTCGACTTCGGCGGCATCGGCAAGGGGCTGGCCGTGGACCGCGCCGCCGGGATTCTCCAGGAAAAGGGCATCCGCAGCGGCCGCATCAGCGGCGGCACCAGCAGCATCATCGCATGGGGATCTCCGCCCCACGGCGAAGGCTGGACCATCGACATCCGCGATCCCTATGTCAGCGGGGACATCGCCCGGCCGCCGCTGGCCAAGGTGGTCATCCGCGATGAGGCGCTCTCCACCTCGTCCAACAGCGAGAAGTTCATCGAGATGAACGGAAAGAAGTACGGCCACATCTTCGACCCGCGCACCGGCATGCCCGCCGAGACGAACATCGTCAGCGCCACCTCCGTCGCGCCCACCGGCACCGAAAGCGACGCGATCACCAAGGCCTTCTTTATTCTGGGCGTCGAGGGCGCGAAAGACTACTGCAAAAAGCACCCGAAATGCCGCGCCCTGCTGATAGTCGACCATGACGGCAAGCCGGAAGTCGTCAAGATTAATTTTCCGGAATAGGGGCGGGAACCTAAGGCGGGCAGCCGGTCGCGCTCACGCATGGGGGTGTGCGTCGCGGTAGACCTGGCGCAGCCGCTCAATGCTCACGTGGGTGTAAATCTGGGTGCTCGACAGGCTTTCGTGGCCCAGCAGCTCCTGCACCACGCGCAGGTCGGCCCCCGCGTCGAGCATGTGCGTGGCGAAGGTGTGGCGCAGCGTGTGGGGCGACACCTCGCGGCGCAGGGGCATCACCTGCAGGACATAGCGCTCGACGATGCGCTGCACGCTGCGCGTGGTGAGCGGGCCGCCGCGCGCGTTGACGAAAACGATCCGGTGCCCGGGCTGGCCGAACCCGCCGCGCACGGCAAGGTAGTCCTCCAGGGCGCGGGCCGCGAGCGACCCCAGCGGCACGAGCCGCTCCTTCCTGCGCTTGCCCAGCACGCGCAGCATGCCGTGGGCCAGGTCCATGTCCTCAATGCGCAGCCCGGCCAGCTCAGCGGCGCGGATGCCCGTCGAATACAGGGTTTCGAGCAGCGCCCGGTCGCGCAGCCCCGGCGGTTCCGACAGGTCCGGCGCCTCCACCAGCGCCGTCACCTCGGGAATCGTCAGCACCTCCGGCAGGTCCCTCGCCAGCTTCGGCGAGCGCACGCCCATCGCCGGGTTCGCGTCCATGCGGCCGGTGCGGGTGAAGAACTTGTAGGCCGCGCGGATGGCGGCGAGCTTGCGCGCCGAAGTCCGCGGCGATCCGCCCGCCGTCTGCACATGCGCGAGAAAGGCACGGACCTTTTCCCTGTCGGCGGCGCGCATCGCGTCAAGCGACGCGGGCGGGCGCGCCTCGCCGTCCTCCCGGCGCAGCGCGGCCGGGCCGTTTTCCAAAAAGTCGCAGAACTGCTGCAGGTCGAGCATGTACGCGCGCAGCGTGTGCCGCGAACAGTTGCGCTCCACCTTCAGGTGGTTGAGAAACTGCAGGACATCAATGGTGGACATGGCAGGGCGCAATTCGTACGGTTATGCAAGCATCACCAAACGACACAGCCGCGCCGTCTGGGCGGGCGACCCGGATAATTCTTGCAGGCTTTTGTAGTGGGTCATGAATAAGGCAACAACCGAGAGTCCGTCATTGCGAGCGAAGCGAAGCAATCTCCTGCGCCCACAGCCTGACGCGGGCAGGAGATTGCCGCGTCGGACTGCGTCCTCCTCGCAATGACGGCATTCCTTTGGCGCTGGCGGCTCAAACATAAGACTCAATCAGGAGGACTCACAACACTAGCCCTGCGGCCGGTACGCGGTGTCTTCGGGTGACGCTTCGGAAGAGGCCTCCTGGGCCTCTTCAGGCGCCGCCACGGCCAGCGGAATGTCCTCGACGACAGGCTCGGCGGCCGCCTCGGGCTCCCATGGGGCGGCCGTCGGTTCCGCCATCGCAACCGCTGCCGCGGGCTCCGGGTCGGCCGTCGGTTCCGCCATTGCAACCGGTGCCGCGGGCTCCGGGAGGGCCGCCGTTGGCTCCTCGATGCTGATCGGGGCCAGCAGCGGCCGCGTTTCCGGCTCCGGCTCAAGCGCTGGCGCTACCGCCTGCACCTCCTCCAGGACAACCGGCGCCGCGGGCTCCGGGTCGGTGGTTTTCAAATCTTCCATCGTGACGGAGGATATGGGCGGGTGCGCCACCGCCACTTCCAGAGTGGTGCTTTCCTGCTCCGCGCGGGACTCCATCTCGTCGTGCAAACGCCGGGCCGTCGCCCGCGCGTCCACATGCACCCCCCGGATGACAAGCTGCACCGTGGCCAGGTCCTCAAGGCCCATGGACTTGCCCACCGCCTCGGAGATGCACGCGGACACCAGGTTTGCCGTTTTGCGCAGCCCATGCTCGGAGCAGTTCTGCAGCGTGACCTCAGCCCGCACCTGCACCCGCCGCCCATCCTTCTCCGGCTTGACACGCACGCGCGCGCGGCGCACGTCGGGCAGGCTGTAAATCACCTTCGCAAGCGTCTTCTGGATGGGTCCAAGCTCGATGACAACCTCGCTGCGGTCGCCGCGAAACGAGATGGTTCCCGCGCCCCGGCGTCTCGCTGGAAGCAGCCCCGTAAGGCCCAGCAGGGCGAAGGAAACGCCCGCGACGGCGCCCACAAGCCGCCAGTCGATGACCCCGCCTTCAACAGGCGCGGCCGCCAGGTCAGGCAGCCGGTACAGCATGCCCATCACGGTCCCGGTGGGATCCATCACCGCCGCCGCAAGTAGCAGTCCCGCCAGAAGAACCAGCAGACTCAACAGTTTAAGTGCCAGCGTTCGCATTATTCTTCCTTTCATGGCCGGCGTCCGGCCGGGGACCCCATACTATTGTCTGTCAACGTTATTCATCTTTTCGAAGACAGTCTTGTCCGGACCATAAGTTGACACGTGGCAATGTGGGGCAGACATTCCTGTCTGCCGCCTTCTCTTCCGTCTTCGGTCTTCCTGGGTTTCGGCTGTCCTGCTCCAAGCATTCTCTAGTGTAGCAGGTAAGCTCCCAGGTTCCAATGAGATTTTCACGGCCCGCGGGCGCCTGTCCCGCTGGAACGGGTGCGGATCGTTCTGCATGGTGCGGATGTTATACTTACCGGAGTGACTTGTACCCTAGCAAAAGGTGTTTGATCATGACAAACCGACTGACAATGGCTTTGGGCGTTTTCGCGGTAATTTTTGCGGTCGCCACCGCGGTGCAGACCTTCCGGCTCTGGGAGGCGAAGGGCGAGGCCAAGGCCCTGCGCACCGCCGCCGCCGGGCCGCAAAAGGATGCGCACAAGACGGCCGGCCCGCGTAAGGCGGGCCTGGGCGATGACGACTGGAATCCCATCGCAGGCGGCTCCATAAAAGACAAGGACGGCAAGAATCTGGCCGACGCCCTGCCTGAAAAGACCGGCGGCGCCATGGCCCCGGACGGAAAGAGCGCCGCGTTGGGCGCTTCCGGAAAGAAAGGGGCCAACGGCAAGCGGACGGCGGGAAGCCCCGACGACGCAATAGCCGCCGCGGCGGCGGTCGGCGCCGACGGCAAACCCGTGGACGCCCTGGCCCGGTCGGAGGAACTGGCCCGGTCCGCCCTGCAGTCCATCAAGGACGGCAATCTCGACCAGGCCCGCACGATGCTCCAGCAGAGCGTCCAGGAAAACCCGAAGAACACCGACGCATGGCGCAATCTCGCCTCGGTGGAACGGCAGCTGGGCAACACCCAGGAGGAGCTGGACACGTACGCGCAGTGGATCAAGGAACGGCCCGACGACAAACTGGCGCGGTACATGGCGGCCGAGGCCTACGCGCGCAACGGCAATGACAGCCAGGCGCTGGCCTATTTGTCCGATTTCGAGTCGATGAGCACCGACAACCCCCAGTCCTACGCCATGACGGCCGGCATCTACCAGCAGATGAACATGACCGCCGAGCAGGGCGATGCGCTGCGCCAGTGGGTGTCCGCCGCGCCGACTTCGCCCGACGCGCACCGTGTGCTGGGCGATTATTACCAGCGCATGGGACAGGGCGACCAGGCGATCGCGGAATACCAGGAAATGGCCAAGCTGCAGCCAAACACCGCGACGCCCTACCTGCAGATGGGAAACGCCTACAGCCAGATGGGGCAGCTTGAAGCCGCGCAGGCGCAGTTTGAAACCGCCGTGAGCGTGCGCCCGAACGATGTGGAGGCGCTCACGCGCCTGGCCGACATACAGCGGCAGCAGGGCGACCTGCAGGGCGCCACCGCCAATTACCAGCGCGTTGCCACCCTTGAGCCCGGCTCAAACGCCGGCGTGCAGGCCGCGCGCAACATTCAGTACATCCAGGAGGCGCTGAACATGCAGGCACAGCAGCCGGAACAGCAGCAGTAGCGTCGCAGGCGGCGGCTTTGAAGACGCGGGAGTCCTTCTCGCCACGACCAGGCCACGCGCCTGCCCCAATCCCCCTTCGAAGGGGCTTGTCCGCCTCTGGCGGGGATGTGGACCACCGCGCCATAGCTCAACCGCACCTTCCGTACTCCCTGTCTTTGAAGAGAAAACCGGGGGCGTGGTAGTCTAGGCGCATGCCGTAATCACGCCTGCGGACCATCGGGAGGCCGGGGACCCGCGGGGCGGAGAGGAGCGCCGAAGGGATGCACGAGTCACGCAGGGAATTTCTCAGGCAGGCCGGGGCGGCCACCGTGGCCGCGGGCCTCGCCGCGGGCCGCGCCGCGGGCGCCAATGAAACGATACGCCTGGGCGTCATCGGCACGGGCAACCGCGGCGGGCAGCTAATCGACGCGCTGCGCCCGCACCAGGACGCCGAAATCGTCGCCCTCTGCGACGTCTATCAGCCGCACCTGGACAAGTGGGCCGCGAAACTCGACGGCAAGCCGAAACTCTTCCAGGATTTTCGGCAGTTGCTGGAGCAAAAGGATGTGGACGCGGTGGTCATCGCCACGCCCGACCACTGGCACGCCGCGCAGACGATCATGGCCTGCAACGCGGGCAAGGACGTGTACATCGAAAAGCCGCTCTCGCTGACCATCCACGAGGGCCGCCGCATGGTTGAGGTGGCCCGGGCAACCAACCGGGTCGTGCAGATGGGCATTCACCGGCGTTCCAGCGGCATGTACGCCAGGCTGGCACAGCAGGTGCGCGAGGGACTCATCGGCAAGGTCACCGTGGCGCGGTGCTACCGCATCGAGAACATGTGGCCAAAAGGCATGGGCAGGGGCGCGGATGCCGCGCCGCCGGCCGGCCTGGACTGGAACCTGTGGCTCGGTCCCAGCCCCGAGCGGCCCTACCACGACACCATTGCCCCCTACAAGTTCCGCTGGTGGAAGGCCTACAGCTCCCAACTGGGCAACTGGGGCGTCCACTTCATCGATGTCATCCGCTGGATGATGAACGAGGAGGCGCCCGAGGCCGTGGCCGCGCTGGGCGGCCGCTTCGCCGTCGATGACGACCGCGACATCCCCGACACAATGGAGGTCACCTGGCAGCTGCCCTCCGGCGCGCTGGCGCTCTTCGGCCAGTACGAGGCCAGCGGCAATCCGGCCATGAGGCGCGGCTATGTGGAGTTTCGCGGCACCAAGGGCACCCTTTACGTTGACGACACCGGTTACGAAATCCTGCCGGAAAGCGGCGGCCAGTTCCAGGACAAAAAACCGCGCATGGAGGCCGTCGAAGAGAAGAGCGGCGAGGGCGACCTCACGGTGGCGCACCTGCGCAATTTCCTCGACTGCGTGAAGAGCCGCGCCCTGCCCAACGCCGACGTGGAAATCGGCCACCGATCCACCACCTTCTCGCACCTGGGCAACATCGCCCTGGCCACCCGCTCCGTCATCGAGTGGGACGGCAAGGCGGAGCGGATCACCAACAACGAGCAGGCCAACAGCCTGCTCCACTACGAATACCGCGCGCCCTGGACGCTGGGATAGCCTGGCGTGTTCGCGGGAAGGCCGCCGGCGCCGTGGCGCGGTTGGCCGCCCTTCAGGGGGCGCATAGGGCGCACAATCCTCATGCGTCACCATTGACACAGGGCCCTTGTCCGCCGATTGGGCAATCGCCCGCTTCTTGCGTAAATTGACGGAAAACCGCTATAATTCGGCCCATTCACAGACCGCTCCACCCGGCGCATCGCGCCTTTCACGGAAGGACACCCCCCATGGCAACACGCAAGACCGGCGCCAAGATTATCGACGGCAAGAAGGTTGCGGCCGAGATTCTGGCGGAGTTGAAAGTCACCACGGACGAACTGCGCAAGCGGGGCGTGCAGCCCGGTCTGGCGGTGGTGCTGGTCGGCGAGAATCCGGCGAGCCAGGTGTATGTGGGCGCCAAGCGCAGAACCTGCGTGGAGCTGGGCATCAAGTCCTTCAGCCACGACCTGCCCGCCAACGCGACGGAAAAGAAACTGCTCACGCTCATCGCCAAGCTCAACGCCGACCCGCGCGTGCACGGCATTCTGGTGCAGATGCCGCTGCCCAAGCACATCAACGAGCAGCGCGTGCTCAACGCGATCGACCCGGACAAGGACGTGGACGGGTTCCACCCGATGAACGTGGGGCGCCTGCTCAACGGCGAGGACTGCCTCAAGCCCTGCACGCCCGCGGGCTGCCAGGAGCTGCTGCTGCGCTCGGGCAACGATCCCAGGGGCAAGCACGTGGTCATCGTGGGCCGCTCGAACATCGTGGGCAAGCCCGTGGCGGCCATGCTGATGCAGAAGGCGCGCGGCGCCGACGCGACGGTGACGGTGTGCCACTCGCGCACGAAGAACCTGGCGGCCATCACGCGCACGGCCGACATCCTCATTGCGGCCATCGGCGTGCCGGAGTTTGTGAAGGCGCGCATGGTGCGGCCCGGCGCGGTGGTGATTGACGTGGGTGTGAACCGCATCGAGGACGCGTCGAAGAAGAGCGGCTACCGGCTCGTGGGCGATGTGGAGTTCAAGGGCGTTGCAAAGAAGGCCAAGGCCATCACGCCCGTGCCGGGCGGCGTCGGCCCCATGACCATCGCCATGCTCATGAAGAACACGATCCAGGCCGCGGCGGCGCGGAAATAGCCGCCAGCGCGCGCCATTCATGTCGTCATTGCGAGGAGGCCAACGGCCGACGCGGCAATCTCTTGAAACAATGTCGGGCGTGTCATTGGATGAATGCGAGCAAGAGATTGCTTCGCTTCGCTCGCAATGACGTGAGCCTACAGGCTCTGGAACAGGTGCCAGTAGTAGGTGAAGCCGACCTTGAAGTAATTGGGCAGGACGCGCAGGGTCTTGACCCATGAGCCGCCCTGCGAAAGCCGGATCACCAGCAGGTAGGACAGCGGCGTGAGCACCACGCGGCTGTACCATTTGGCGAACTGGATAATAACCCGCGTTCCCATGGACTTGGGATTCTTCTCGTAACACCGCACCAGCCAACGCATCACCGGCGCGTGCATGGTGGTGGCAATCTCCACGAGATCATTGACCGGCCGCTTGTGACGGATCCGGTAGTCCTTGGTCGTCGGGTCCTCGATCGCGTTGGGATATTCCTTTTCCGCCTTTTCCCGCAGCGCCGTGCCCGAATAGAAGACGAGCGAGAATATCTCGGGGTAGAAGGGCTTGGGCGTGTCGATGAGCGCGCGCACCGTGTCGAGCTGGTCCTGCTCGGTCTCCCAGGGGTTGTCCAGGATCACATCGTAGAACGCGGCGATTTTGTAGCGGTGAATCGTCTTGGCCGCCTCCACGAAATGTTTGGGCAGGGACTTGCGGTTGTAAATCTCCTGGCACACACGCTCGCTGCCGCTCTGCAGGCCCAGGCTGATCCAGGACAGGCCCGCGTCCTTGAGCAGGCTGAGCCGCTCGTCGGTGATGTAGGTGGGCGTGCTCTTGGCGATGAGCGGGCGGTTGATCCTCGCCTTGTACTCCCGGCAAAACTCCTTCAAATACTCGATGGGGCAGGCCAGGAAGCAGTCGTCGTGGAAGTTCATGTACTCGACGCCGGGGAAGTCGGCGAGCGCCTGCTCCAACTCGCCGATGATGTGGCCCACGCTGCGGCGGCGCACGTTCCAGTTTTTGTAGAGTTTGCGGAACTGGTTGTTGCAGCAGTAGGCGCAGCCAAAGGGGCAGCCGCGCGACGAAATGGTGATGTAGTTGCGGCCGGCATGCCGCGCAAAGCGGCGGAACAGTTTCTCGTCCAGCGGGGCCACGCCGCTCCTCAAGGCAATGTAACTCTCCGGCGCGATACGGCGCAGTATGGGCAGCGAGTCCAAATCCTCAATAAGCGGATAGCACTCGTTCTGCACGTACTTTCCGTCGACACGCCGGCCGATATTGGGAATGCCGTCAAAAGGCTGTCGCTGCTCCGCGGCGCGCGCAAGGTCAAGCATGGTGCGCTCACCCTCGCCGACGCAGATGTGGTCCACCACGTCGAAGCAGGTTTCGGGGTCGCTGGTCGGCTGTATGCCGCCCCAGACCACGGGGATCTCGGGGAACTTTCCCCGGATAAACCGGGTCACGGCGGCCGCATCGGCGAATTCGAGTGACATAAGGCTGAGCGCCACCAGGCTGGGCCGCGTTTCCGCGATAAACCGTTCCAGGCCGGGGTGAAGCCGGTCCCCGTCGCGGCCGGCGGTCGGCATGAACAGCAGCTGCGACGCCTGCCCGTTGGCGAGCAGGTAGTGGTGCAGGTGCTTGAGACCGAGGATATCCAGGTCCCGCTGCACCGAGATCAGCAAAACGCCCATGAAGTATGCTCCAGCGGCCCGTTACGGCCGCAATGCCAGGCCCGCCCAATAAACCAGCCCGACAAGGTGGTTTCGAATCAGCGATGGCCGGCGCAGCAGGCGCCGCAGCGCCTGGACCGCATAGGCCGGCCGCATGTAGTACTGGCGGTAGGCCCGGCGCACCATGTCCGCCAGCGTCTCCGCGTCCGGGTAAGTATACGGCACATAGGTCGGCATGTGGATATTGAACTCGCCCTCCTGCGCCACGACCCGCCCCTCGGCCAGCGCGCGCTCCTCGAGCGCCGTGCCCGGCAGCACATGGTAGGCGAAGAACAGCATGTAGTCGGCGTTGAGTTCGCAGGCGAAATCGATGGTGCGCAGGCTCATCTCCGGGGTCTCGCCGGGGAAGCCGAGCATGAACGAGCCCCGCACCTCCAGGCCCGCGTCGCGGGACCAGCGCACCGCCTTGCGGTACTGCTCCAAAGTGGTGCCCTTGCGAATCATGTCGAGCGTCTCCTGGACACCCGACTCGAAGCCGAACTGGATGCTGTAACAGCCCGACTTCGCCATGCGCCGGAGCATGTCGGGTGTGACCGTGTCCGCCCGCGCCAGCACCGACCAGGTGATGCGCAGGCCCCGCGCGTCGAGCATACCGCAGAAACGGTCCACCCAGCGCGGCATCACGCAGAAATTGTCGTCCCAGAAGACCACGCTGCGCACGCCCCAGTCGCGTACCAGCGCCTCCACCTCGTCGGCCACGTGCTCCGGCGAGCGCCGGCGGAACGGCACGGAGCACCCGCTGCCCTGGTGGCAGAAGGCGCAGCGCGCCCAGGGGCATCCGCGCGAGGTGATTACCGTGGTCACATGCCTGCCCAGGTTCAGGCTGGGCAGTGCCTGATAGAGCCCCGGCTTGTAGAGCCGCCGGTCGGGCGGCGCAAACACGTCGAGGTTGCGCTCGTGCGCCCGGGCGGGTGTCTCGACCGCCCGGAGGGTTGCGTCGCGGTAGTACAGCCCCGCGACGTTGGCTATGTTTTCCCCCTTCGAAAGACAGTCCACCAGCGCGGACAGGGGGGCCTCGCCCTCGCCGGGAACCGCATAGTCGGCGGCAATGTCCTCCAGAACCTGCGGGCCAGCGGCCATGACGTGCGGGCCGCCGAGGACGATGGGAAGACCGGGCTGTCTCCCGCGCAGGCCGTCGACAACGTCGCGGGCCGCGTCCCGGGCAAGAAGGGTCATGATGGACAGGCCCACCAGTTCCGGCTTTGCCGCGAGCACCGCGTCCACGGTCTCCTCAACATTGAACTGCTCGGCCATGGCGTCGACAAGCGCCGACGTGTGCCCCCGCGCGCCCAGCGCGCTGGCCAGAAAGCCCACGCCCAGCGGCGGCAGGACGCCGCTGCGGGAGCGCCGCCGGACATTGCCGACGGACCGCGCGTAGTCAAAGGGGGGAATGACAAAGACGACGTGCATTCAGAGACCTGCTATTCGGACACGCTCACAGACTAACACAAGTTTAGCCGCCTTAACATTCCCGGTCAAACGGTGCCGCGCGCGGGGACGTGGCGCAAGTGCGGGTTCGTCAGGCAAGCAGGCGCTCAATGACCGCGGGTAATTCGCGGATGGAGGATATGCGGGCCTGGGCACCGGCCAATTCCTCCCCCCCCGAGAATCCGTAGGCCGCGCCGACGGCCAGCGCGCCGTTGGCGTGGGCCGCCTCGATGTCGTCATGGCGGTCGCCGACGACGATGACAGGCCTGCCCAGGCCCATGGCCGTGATTTCGGCGACCATCTCGACCTTGCCGCTGTAGCGGGTGCCGCGCGCGCGCACCGCGGCCAGATATTGGCGCACCCTGTGCGCGTCGAGAAACTCGTTCACGTAGTCGTCGGGCCCGTTTGAGCATACGGCCAGAACGCACCCCGCGTGAAGCTCCTCCAGCACCTCGCGCGCGCCGTCGTAGAGCCGCCCCTCGCTGCCGATGAGGCGCAGTTCGAGCGCGTTGGTCTCGGCCACGATTTGCGGCGCCATCCCCGGCGGGCACTGTTCGGCCAGCCACGCCTCATACGTCTCGACCGGCCTGCCGAAGAAGCCGCAAATGGTGCCGTGGTCCGGCACGGGCAGCCCGTGGGCGGCAAAGGTGCGCTGCACGGCCGGCACGGTCACGCGCTCAGTTTCGAGGAGCGTGCCGTCAATGTCGAAGATGATGAGCGCGGGCATGGGAATTCCCAATTGAAGTTTCTGACTCGTGCACTTGGCCGGAAAAGGTCCAAACCATGCCGTCATTGCGATCGCAGCGAAGCAATCTCTTTGCCGCCAAGACCTTAAAACGCGAAGTTAACCGCTTCAAGGGATTGCTTCGTCGGCCGTGGGCCTCCTCGCAATGACGAGACGGCTCAGGCGCTCTGGGCGGCCTTGTATTCGTCCATCAGCTTGGTGAACTTCTCAAAGAGGTAGCGGCTGTCGTGCGGGCCCGGCGACGCTTCAGGATGGTACTGCACGCTGAAAATGGGCAGGGTCTTGTGCGCCATGCCCGTGCAGGTCCGGTCGTTGAGGTGGACGTGCGTGAACTCCACCTCGTCCGGGTTGAGCGACGCTGTGTCCACGGCAAAGCCGGGGTTTTGCGCGGTGATTTCAACGCAGCCCGTGGGCTGGTTGAGCACGGGCTGGTTGCCGCCGCGGTGGCCGAATTTGAGCTTGTAGGTGGTGCCGCCCAGCGCATGGCCCAGAATCTGGTGGCCCAGGCAGATGCCGAAGATCGGTATCTTGCGGTCGATCAGCGCGCGCACCGTCGGGTACACATAGGGCAGCGCGGCCGGGTCGCCCGGGCCGTTGGACAGGAACACGCCGTCGGGATGCGCGGCCAGCACCTCCTCCGGGCCGGCCGTGGCCGGAAGCACGCGCACCGAGCAGCCGTGGGTGGACAGCAGGCGCAGAATGTTGTGCTTGATGCCGTAGTCCATGGCGACAACGCGGTACTTCACCTCGGCCGGGGCGGGCCACTCGTAGGCCTCCTTGACGGCGACCTCCTTCACAAAATCACTGCCCGCCATGTCGGCGCTGTTGCGCGCCTTGTTCAAAAGGGATTCATGGTCGAAATCGACGGTGCTGATGACCGCCTTCTGGGCGCCCTTCGTGCGCAGCAGCCGCGTGATCTGGCGCGTGTCCACGCCGTCGATGGCCACCACGTTGTGCTTGCGCAGGTATTCGGGCAGCGTGGACGTGGCCCGCCAGTTGCTCGGCTCAAAGCAGCATTCGCGCATCACGAAGCCCCACACGTAGGGGTGGTTCGACTCCGTGTCGGCCTCGTTGCAGCCGTAATTGCCGATGTGCGGATAGGTCATCGTCACGATCTGCCCGGCGTAGGACGGGTCCGTCAGGATTTCCTGGTAGCCGGTCATGCTCGTGTTGAACACCAGTTCGCCGGTCGATTCGCCCTCGGCGCCGACCGCCCGTCCTTCAAACACGCTCCCGTCTGCTATGGCAAGAATCGCTTTTTTCACGGCGTTTTACGTCCCTTCTGGCTGGGTTGGGGTTGTCGAAGTATAGCACAAAGGGGAAGCGGTTTTCCGTCTGAGCGAAATCCTTATCCACGGCCGCTCCGCCTCAGATTCCGTCAAAGGGCCTGTCGTAGCGGCCGAAGATGCGCGCGCTGTCGGCGGTCATGGGAAAGCGTTCGCCGGGATAACGCGCGAAGGCAACGTGGCCGTCCATGTACAGGATGTTGGCACCGCCGGGAAGGTGGCTGAAATCGCCCGCTTTGACGCTGACATGGTCCCACATCACCGGCACCTCCGATGCGGCGCTGAGGGAGGCGCCCGGGTTGTTGATGTCGGTGATTAGGAAGCGCTCGATGCCCTCGCGCAGACGGTGCAGCGTGTTTCCGCCGCCGGCCTGGGTGCCCCCGTGTTCGGCGGGCATCTCAAAATCGGCATCACTGGCGGCACCGTCCGTTGCCGCGCTTGCGGCTGCAAGCAGGCCCCAGGGCGTGTCGGCGTATTCAGACTCTTCCCAGCGCCCGTTGGGGCCGGTGCCGAATTGGCCGATTTTGGCGTTGCCAAGGACATTGGTGTCGTCAAGAACCAGCCAGCCGGTGTAGTCGTAGGGTTCCTTGAGCAGTTCGCAGGGCTGCACGATACCGTCTGCATTGCCGTCCGCATCGTAACGGTCCAATGGGCCCCGGCCCTCGGACCACGAAGGACACCAGAGCACGTTCACATCGGACAGGTATTCGGGCAGGAGGGCGGTCCCGCTGAAGATCATGGTCGCGCTCAGCGCGCCGTCGCAGTTGTGCGTCTTGCGCGGCGGGAACGCGCGCCCCCGATCCTCGCCGCTGTACATGTGAAAGACCAGGCCCATCTGTTTCAGATTGCCCTGGCAGGCCGCTCGTCGGGACGCCTCCCGCGCCCGGGAGAGGGCCGGCAGCAGCACCGCCGCAAGTATGCCGATAATGGCAATGACAACAAGCAGTTCGATGAGGGTAAATCCTGTGCGGGGCGGTTTCGTGTTCATTCAAGGCATCCTTTCCAGATACGAAAAATGCGGGCGCACATCCGTTGGAAAGACATTCTTTCCGTGGGTTGTGCACCCGCACTTTTCAAGCCCGAAGCCTGAACCGTCAGGTGGACGGATTCATATTTGTCTTGTCTAGCCGGTTTCGGCAAGCACCTGAAGCAGACGCTCCTTCAGTTCCGCCAGTTGCCTGGACTTGAACGTCTTTCGCGTTCCCTCCAGCACCGTAATGGTCTCATGCAACGTCTCGCGCAGCCGCTTGCGGCAGGAACAGTCCAAGGACGCGCAGGTCTGTCCCGCCACGTCGGCGCAGGCGCCATCGTCCACGTTCTCCAGCAATCGCCGGTGTTTTTCCACTACGACGCGGAGTTCTTCGGCGCTGCGCGCCAGTTCTGTATGCATTCTGTCCGTCATTTCACCTGCACTGTTTCATTGCCATGCTAATCTATTGTATACCATGCTGAACAAAATGTCAACAAGCCTCTTTGCGGCGGGATTGACTATTTTGCCGCTTTATTGGCTAGTGCGTTGAGTCGGCCTGCGTAAATGGCCAGGCGAATGTCGCAGCCTTTCTGGTCGGAATAGCCGTCCGGACCGTAATACATGAGATAAAGATCGTCCGCGAGCTTCAGAATCTCGCCGTCCTGGCCTTTGAGCAACCGGCGGTTCTGCGCCTGCCAGTTCAGTCCGTCGGTCGAGGTGGCATAGCCCGTCCAACAGCCTTTGCAGCCGGGGCGGACAAACTCGGCGAAATACATAAACCACCTGTCGTCTTCCTGAATCACGAGGGTGAACACCCGACAATCTGCAGAGACGAGTTCCAGTACGGTGCAACCGTCCAAGTTCAGGCCTTGGGTGGTACCGAGTTCACTTTTCGGATTTCCGGAGCGTCTCAACCGTGTTCGCGGCTTTGGCCAATGCGGGCGCTATCCAATCCGTGTCCGACCGGTCAGACCCGGCCAGGAGCAGGTACTCCAGGGAAAAGCGCTGCCCGGTCTGCAACAGATGCCGCTCCCGTGCGTCCAGCATGTGGAGTTCGATATTGTCCACGTGTCCGTTGTTCACCCTGGGGTGAATGGGACCAGAAGCGCGATCCCGGGGCGCGAGCGCCACGCAACCGCCCTGTCCCTGCCGGGCACCGTAAATGGCAATCCATCCGTCGCGGGCGAGTTCTTGGCCGTCCCAGTAGTGCATGTTCGCGAGAGGCCCCGTCTTGCTTACGTCCATGGTCGCCACCGTCCCGTCTTTCATCTTCGCGGCCGCGGTGGCGCAGCTGTTCTCCTGCGTCATGAACTCGACCCAAACGGCGCTGATCTCCGGCAAGTCCTTGATCACCTCGAGTTCCGTCTGGATGAAGTGAACCTGCACTTGGCTGTCCGGTTCGTACCATATGCGGTGCGTCTCCCGGCTGACAAAGTAATCCCGGAACTTCCAGGTGCCGCGATAGCCCACCACCGGCCCCGACGGCACGAGCACTTTAAACTCCGCGAGCTGCTGGCCTTCCGACTCGACCCGGTCTGTCAGCCAGCGCCCTTCGCTGTTCATAAGAAAGTGCGGCCAGTTCACGCCGACAAGTCGGCCGTTGGGGGAGAGGATATTCACGTTCCCCTGCCACGCGTCGGGACGCAATGCAGCCAACTCTTTCCTGTCATCGGCAACAACGACCCGGTAGTCGTCCACGCCAGCAGTCACCAACTCAAGTGGCGGACCGTCGGATGCGGCCAGAAGGGTGAGTAGCAGGATCGTAATCAATGGCAAACTCCGTCTGTGTTGGCACGCCAAAGAATCTCACCGATTTCATCAAACAAGAACGCTCGTTCCCTGGTCATTCCAGCACAAAGCTGGCAGGTGCGTAAGCGTGGAGCGGGAAGCTGAATTGTCCGGTGGCAATCGGTATAGCAACATGGTCAGGCAAAGGCTCTCCACGCAGGGTGACCGGCCGGGCCTGCTTTGCCGTCAGGCCTGCCGGGAGGGTAACCGTCAGTTCACCCGTCACGCCGCCCTGTTCCCACACGCGCAGGATCGTGCCCGTGCCGTCGGGGTTGGGGCCGAACGCAGTGATGGCCACACCTTTGCGCGACAGCGTGATGCCCGCCTGTGCAGGCGGCAACTTGCCCGGGCGGGCGGTGGTGCGGGCGGCGGCAAGCGGCACTCGGGCCTCCATGGCGGGCGTATACAGGGCCGACTCGGAATTGAACTTGTCAAAGGCCCAGACGCGCACGCGCGAGGTCATGCGGCGGCCGTCGCCGATCCAGGCCGCGAAGTTGGTGCGCCAGTGGTTGTTGTAGAGGTTGACGTAAACATAAGGGTGCTCGGGCGTGTAGCGCTTGTCGAACTTGTACTCGCCCGGTTCGCCAAGGCTTACCATCGGCGAATCCTGCGGGCACACGCCAACGCCCGCGCCGGTGTCGCCGTTATACACGGCCACGCCGGTGTTGACCCAGGACCAGTGGTAGTTGGCGTAGTCCAGGGTCATGTCTTTTACCGGGTCGAGGTCGGCACCGAGACGGCCCAGCCGGAACTTGGGGTGGTCACACTTGAAAGGCAGGCATATCCAGCCCGCCTCGGGCCAGGTGTCGGGCTGTTTCTGCCAGCCCACTTCGAGGTCTGCGGCGGGGATCGCGCCGGGAAGCGTCAGGCGAATGGAAATCTGCTGGGGTTGGCCGGGCCCGGCAATCTCGCCGGTCATGACGGCGGTCACGTCGATGGGCGAAACCTTCACGTCGAGCCTCATGTTCTCGGCGTGCGCGGCGACGTGGGCGCTGTCCTCGGGCATGCTGTAGGCCGAGAACATCTGCTTGTGCGCCTCGTACTGCGGGTACAGGGACTTTTCGGTCCATTCGACCAGGTCCTTCTTTCCGAAACGCTCGTACAAGTACTGTCCGAAACCCTGCGGCGCGTCCGGGTCCACCAGTTCGCGGCCGCTGCGCTTGTCGATCAGGCTGGTGATGCAGCCGCGTAGGGCGTCGAGTGTCGCCTTGAAGAAGGGGCTTTCAATGACGCCGCTTGCGGCGTCGCCGGAAAGCGCGACGGGTTCGGCTTCTTGCTTCGACACTTCATAGGTGCGGTAACCCATGGGCGGCACGTCTTTGGCGGTGAAGCGGATGACCCGGTAGGGCGTTTCGCTGCCCGGGCCCTCGTGCGCCATGGGGATGAGCGGTCCGCCGTCCACCGGTTTAAGCGAAACACCCTCGGGCAGATGGAACACGTTGAGCGTGACCTCGCCGTCGCGCGGCCAGGCCAGCGGGTTGTACACAACAATGCGCGGCCCCGGCACGCTCACGTTGTCCGCCAGCGTGCGCAGGGCGTCCTGATACGGCTCGGCGACGAGCCGTTCCGCCTCGGCCACGCGGCCCGCCTTTTCGCGCCACGACGCCTCCATGGTTTTGAACTGCGGGGGCAGTCCCTGCTTCCACAGCTTTTCCCATGCGTCACCAAAGGGTGTCGTGATGTAGTGCTGGTTGGCAAGGCCAAAGGTGTGCTCGCTGAACAGCAGGCTCTGGGTGTACGCCTCGGCGATTGTATCGCCCAGCGGGGCGCGGAATATGCCCCAGCACTTTTCGAGCGTGGTCAACTGGTCCAGCGCGCCGATTTGGGGGCGCGTGGAGTGCGCCGTCTTGCAGGCCTCCGGCATGCTCATGACGCCGTAAATCCACGGGTCCGGAATGTCGGTGCGCACGACGGGCAGGCCGCTCAGGTCCTCCTTCAGGATGAGTTCGGCGAAGTCGTCGAGCCTGCCGACTTTTGCCTTGACGCCCCGCTTCTCGTAAAACGCGACGTCGCGCTTGACCGTTTCAGGGTCCGGCGGGCCCTGGTTGTCGCCGGTCATGCTGATTTGGACCCAGGTCTTATACGGCCAGTTGTCGGGCGGCATCGGGTCGCTGCCGTAGCCGTTGTTGTAGAGCGTTAGCAGCCGCGAACCGTCCGGCCCCTCCCACCAGAACATGAGCGGCAGGTTGAAGCTCATGTTCACCAGCGGCCCGCCCATGTGGTAGAACTTTATGCCGGCATGCGCGAAGACTGTGGGGAGAATCCAGGACTGCCCCGGCACGTCGGACATTTTCGCGCCCGTGGAGAGCGGCAGGCCGAATTGCCGGTCCAGCGCCGACGAGACGCCCAGCCCGCGCACCAAGTCCTCCGGCTCCGCCGTCTCGGTGTGCGTGGTGAACGGGTAGGCATGCACCGTGAGGTTGCCGTCGCGCAGCGCCTGCTCCAATTTCTCCCGACGTTCCGGCGTCTGCCCCTCCCAAAGAATCTGTTTCATCGGCCAGCCTGACAGCGTCCATACAAACTGCTGTTCCTTCGGCTGCCGGCTGTTCAGCGCAATGGCATCAAGCACGCGGTCGGCCATTTCGGTGCGGTATTCGTGAACAACGTCGCGGGCCATGGCCGTGTAGCCAATGTCGAAATGGGTCTTGTAGACGATGATGACCGTTTCCACCCTGGATTTCTCCGCGGCGAAACAGTTTGGATTCAATACCGCAAGCGCGGCGCAGAACACGGTGAGAAGGTGAAGAGCAGGATTCATTGCGGCCACCCATGCGTGTTGGTTCACAGGTCCGCAGAATACCGCCCGTGGGGTGGGTGAAGCAAAGCGAAAGGCGCCGGTTACGGCGCCCGAGTATGCCGGGCTTGCGTCATTCCCGCGAAAGGGCGCGCTCCACGTCGCCGCGGGCGCCCCCCAACACCCCTTACTGCGCCAGCAGCTTGATATAGTCCCTGAACGCATCGGAGGTGTTGCCCGCGCCGTCACGGTACTGCACGCGCACGGTGTTGTAGCCGATGGGTCCCGGCAGCGTGTGGGCACGCGGTGTTGCCTGCGGCTCCCATGCGGACCAGTGCGCACCGTCATTGCTGAAACGCATGCGCGTCACGCCGGACCCCGCCGCGTCCGCCCAGGTCAGCCCCAGGGTGACCGATGGGGTGGCCGTGGTCGGGGCGTCACCGTTGATGACGATTGTGCCCGTGGGCGGGGTCGTGTCCAGGCGGATGTAATCGCTGAAGGCGGAGGAGGTGTTGCCCGCGCCGTCGCGGTACTGGACGCGCACGGTCTTGTAGCCGTCGCCGGACGGAAGCGCGTACGCGCGGGCGGCGAGCAGCGCCTCCCAGGCGGACCAGATTTTGCCGTCGTTGCTGAAGCGCATGCGCGTCACGCCGGCCGACCAGTTCAGCGCCAGCGTCACCTGCGCGTCCAGTGTGGCAGAGCGGTTCCCGTTAATCACGATGCCGCCCGTAATACTCTGGGACACGGTCAGGTTCACGGCGGTGCCGTAGCCCGCCGTGGCGCCCGCCGCAAGGGACTGGCTCACAACCCTGCCGGGCGCGACGGTTGCGCTGTACACCTGCGTGATCGTGCCAACGGTGAGCCCCGCGGCGGTGATGGCCGTGGAGGCGTCGGCCTGGGTCTGTCCAACGACATCGGGAACGGTTGCGTCGGCGTCGAAGGCCTGCGCCTGAAAGGCTGTCGTGAGCGGATGGGCGGCAAGGTTCTGCAGCGCCAGCACGTCGGCGACCGTGGTGCCGGGGGCCATGTAGAACACCGTTCTGGTCAGGGAGAACAGCTTGAAACCGGCGGTCTTCGGGTCCGTATTGGGAATTTCGGGAAGGGAGGAGGTGGGGGCGCCGACAATAAAGTGTCCGCTCTGGCCGTAGGCGTGGGTGTCGCCGGTGCACTGGGTAACGGCGGGGGTGAGTTCGTCCAGATAGTAGGAGCCGACGGTCAGGCCCGCCGCGTTCGTGGAGAAGTTGTGCAGCATGGCCAGGGCGCCCTGCTCCCCGCGCACCAGTTCCCACTGCACGGCGTTCGCCGTCTCCGAGGGCAGGGTAGCCGCATCGCTGATGCCGTCGATGGTGAGCGCCGACTGCAGGTTGTTGTTCATGTAGGTCATGCCCGCGGCCTCGGGGCTGTAGTCCAGGAAGTCCATGATCGCCGGAATCGCATGCACCCGCAGGTGGGTGGTGACATCTTCGCGCTGCTCATAATACACGTGCTGCCGCTGGGTGCGCGGGCCGCTGTTGGCGCCAATGTAGCTGCGCAGCGCCCGCACGGGGCCGCTCTTGTTCACAATGAACGCGCCCTCGGCCGCGCTGAAGGTGTCCTCGCTGCGGGTGCAATAGCCCGGCGCAAACAGGTTCTTGTGCCGGTCAAGGATGTCCACGCCCGTGGACGAGCCCGCCAGAATGCTCAAACCGTCCAGTTTCCACCGGTCTGAAAAGTGCCGGGTGTAATAGTCCGTGTCGATGGTCGAGTTTTCCGGATTGGGCCCGGTGCCCAGTTTGTATTTTGTCTTGTAGTCACCCGCAGTCAGGCTAAACGCATAATCCACATACTGTCGGCCCGCCCCCGGGTCCAGGGTCCCGTCCTGCTCAAACAGGTACACATACCCCACGGTCGCATCCACCGGGTCGGTTATGGCCACCCGAATGGCCGTGTCGGCCAGCGCCCCGGCGGGCGGGGCGGCATGCAGCCCGCAGGCCTGCCCGGCATCCTTCACCATAAAGACAATCTCATCGTCCCCATCCAGCGCCGCGTCCGGGTCGGGGCCGGTGAAGGTGCCCGCATCGGTGTAATCCAGCCGCGAAAGGCTCCCGTTCGTGGTGTTCCCGTTGTACACCTGGGTGAAGTTGATGACCGCCCGCTCGTCCACCTGCACGGGAACCTGGGTCCAGCCATTGTTGAACTTGAACGCGACAAGGTTGCCCGGGGCGATCCCCTGAAGGGTGGGGACACTGGCGCCGGTCAACACGATGGGGTCGGCGGGTCGGTTAAGCGCGACGGCGGAGAAGCCGCAAAACAACACGCCAGTCATCACCAGGAGATTACGCATGAACAGAATCCTTCTCGCTTCAACCACCATGGCACCCTCAGTATAGTGGTCACCAGGCGAAAAAGGTTACAGACTTCCGAACGGGGTGCTGCCGTGCCAGTTCCCCTGTCTATTTCAATGCAAGCACCTTCGTCTCTCCGGGGGATACCGTGACTGTCTGGATTATGGGTTTGCCAAAGCTGAGTTTGCTCCAGTAGGGGTAATACACAAATGTGTAATGACCGGACGGCACAACGTCAAAAGTGCACAGGTTGCCTGACAGCAGCGGTTGCAGCCGATAGGCGGGGTCCCAATAGCCGTACCACCGCTCCACCGGCGATTTCTCCAAGAAGCCGTTGTATTCACCGGATACCAGCATGGGGCCACTCGTTTGTGAATCTGACGGCAGGGTCACTTCAACGCGGCCGCTGTTGCGCAATTGCTCCGGGACATCGTAAACGATGCTGCTGACCTTGCCCGCTTCGACGGTCACCGTCTCGTTGTGATACCAGACGGTCACGCTGGGAACACTGTTGTACAGGTCCTGATCATCCGGAGGAAAGGCGAGGGCAATCTGCAGCCGGTACTTTCCCGGCGCAAGCACGAAATCCTTGTGCGCATTGGGGACCGTTTCTTCCACGGAGCAGCGAAGCTCCGAATGCAGCCGTCCCTGAAGATTCCGCCCCAGATTGACGTCCGGGTACGATGTCTTAACATCGAGTTCACGGCACCAGAAGCCGAGCCCCTCGATCTTCTGGGCAGGGGGAAGGACATGGGCGCACAACAAGCCGGCCGCCTCCAACGGCACCTCCGCCTCCGTTGTTTCGCCGGTCTTGATCACGAAACCGCCCTTCTCCGCAGTGCCATAGCCATCCGCATTGATCAGGATGGTTGCCTTGCCCGCAGGCACGTTTTCGATCGTGTACTTGCCAAACCAGCCCGCAACGGCCCCGCGTTTCTGTGACACCTGCAGCCCCGCAGACATATTATTGCGGTACTCGCCCCATTCGGTGTCCGATGCTGTAAGGTACACTTCTGCCCCGCTTATGTTGCTCCCCGACTGGGCGTCGTAAAGATGGCAAACCAGTGTGCCCCGGCGTTCCGGCTGCAACACCATCTCCACCCCCTTGGCGCCCACCGCCACATCCGGCTTGATTCCAGGCTCATAGCCCTCTTTATTCGCCGCGATTATCACCTGGCTGATTGCTTCCGTCTCCGATATCTGCGGGTGCGTCAGCAGGATGCGCTCTATCCTGAACGCTCCTGTCTCCGGAGTTTTTGGGGGAGACACCCCCACGCCCGCATGGTCGGCGACATAGGCCCACACCTGTGCTCCGGCCACCGGGTTGCCCTCCGGGTCAACCACGCGTCCCTCCACAAAACGCTGATCGTCCAACGTGACCCGAAGCTCGACGTTCTCCTTCCATTCTCCTTCCAACAGGGTTACCGCCGTCAATGGGTGCGACTCATCCCCCAGCGCCAAGACTCCTTCGCCCATCTCCGTGGACCAGGGTGCGTAGCGCCCCCAGAGCAGGTAGTCGCCGGCCCGCTTCAGGCTGCCGATCACAAAACGCCCCTCGGCGTCGGTGGCCTGCTGTGTGGGCATGTAATTCCCCGTCTCCACCTCATCCCGCAGGCCATAATGCACCGTGACATGTTTCACCGGCTTCCCCCGCTGGTCCACCACCCGCCCGGAAATCTTGCCCACACGAAACATCACCACTTCCGCATCGGCCAGGCCGTCCGCCGACAGGGCCAGAGGCAGTTTCACGACCGTTCCGTTCTGGCGGAGTTCCTTGTACGTGTACCCTTCGGCCTCGGACCACAGGTCATATTTCGGCTTGACGGAGGGCAGGGGCACCGCAAAGGTTCCGTCCTCCCCGGCGGTTGCCGTAAACTTGGTGCTGCCTGTCAATGTGGCCAGCCCGCGGTCCGCGGCCATGACAATTACCGTTGCCCCGGGCAGGGGGTGATTGGTGACATCGACAACCCTGCCCTTGAGCAACGGGGAGTCGGTCTTGGGGGATGACGGTGGCGGCGCGGAAGGCGCCGGCACGGGGACAAAGGGATCATCGGCCCTGGCAGGTACGGGCTGTTTTGGCGGAGGGGGTGTGCCAGGCTTTTCGGTTCCACCGCCTGATCCGAACACAAAGATGAGCAACCCCGCGGTTATTGCCAGAAACGCAAACAGGGAGGCTGCTTTGCCGTACCTTTTCATCATGAACCCCTCAATATTCCGGGACGCGCCCGTGTTCAGAATACCGTAAGGACTGTTTCTGTACAAGTAATGCCACAGAGGGGGCTTTTCGCCAACGGCGGGATGAAAAAGGTGCCGGTCGAATCCCGATGCCTTGCGCCTATCGGAACCGGTTCTCGATGACCACCTCGTCGAGCGGCAACTGTCCGCCGCGCGGTCGGGCTGGTTCGAGCCCCTTGCCCACGGCGACAAACATGGCCACGGCGTGGTCTTCGGGCAGGTTGATGAGTTTGCCCACGGCGTCGAAGTCGAAGCCGTCCATGGG
The DNA here is from genome assembly GCA_903902895.1 of Candidatus Hydrogenedentota bacterium. Classification (GTDB taxonomy): domain Bacteria; phylum Hydrogenedentota; class Hydrogenedentia; order Hydrogenedentales; family CAITNO01; genus CAITNO01. The sequence goes on from CAIUWO010000981.1 coordinate 29,931, forward strand.
GCAGGACTCGTAGCCCATGGCCTTGGCGGCGAGCATGAGCGTCTGGGCGGCGATGCCGCAGGAGCGCATGGCCTCGTCGCGGGCGACCTGGTCGCGGCCGCGGTAGTACTGGTCTATGGCGGGCACCATGAAGGCCCGCACCTCGGGCGGGGCGTCGCGCCAGTAGCGGGCCGGGTCTTTTTCCCACGCCTTGAGGTCGGCGCACAGCACCACCAGCAGGGACGCGTCGGTCACCTGCGACTGGTTCCAGGCCACCGCGCGGATCTTTTGGCGCAGTTCGGGATCGCGCACGACCACGAAGCGCCAGTTCTGGATGTTGAACGCGGTCGGCGCCAGCACGGCCAGCGAAAACAGCTTCTGCCCCTCCTCGCAGGACATCGTGTGGTTGGGATCATACTGCTTGACGGCCCGGCGGCCCCTGATGGCGGCAAAAGTGTCCATGAGCGCTCCCTGTTGTGAACCGCCGCGCCCATGCGCGGCCAATCCTGTTTCATCTGTCATAGCGCATAAACGCGCGCACGGCCCGCAAAAATTCCATAAAAGCGCGCGGGCAGCACCGGCGTCATGGCAAAGACCGACAGGGAAAGGGTTGTAGGGTAACCGTGAAAAGGGCTATGGAGTCCGCGCAAGCCGGAACCCGTAGACGCTGCTCGCGTGGTCCGAAGTCGGGAAGTAGTAGTCGCGGAAGGCCGACCGGCTGTACTGGGCGCCGCTGCTCCAGCTACAGCCGCGAAGCACCCGGTAAGAACCCCGAGGACTATCCACCCAAGCCTGGCCTCCTGCAGGCGCGCCCGTGTAGTCTGCGTGCCAGTCATCCTCGCACCGCTCGTTCACATTTCCGGCCATGTCATACAAACCCCATGCATTGGGCAGTTTCTGGCCCGCCAGGTGCGCGTATTGCTGGCCTGCCAGATAGTAGGCGTTGCCGTCGTACCAGGCGTAGTCCCCGACAGCCGTGTAGTTCGGGTCGTCCCCCCAGTAAAACCGGGTCTGCGTCCCCGCGCGGCAGGCATACTCCCACTGCGCCTCCGAGGGCAGCCGGAAGGTCTTGCCGGTGTATCCGTTCACCGCCGTCAAGAACGCCTGCGCATCATCCCATGAAACATAAACGGCCGGGCTGTCCAGGTCGGCAAGCACATTCGATTGGCCGCTCCACGGCATCGTTCCCATCACCGCCGCCCACTGGCGTTTGGTCAGCTCGTACTTGGCCATCCAGTACCCGCCCAGGGTCACCGAATGCTGCGGGTCTTGACTCGTGCCGCCGTACACCTCGCCAGGGTATCGGCCCATCATGAAGCTTCCGCTTGGCATCCATTTCATCACCAGGGGCACGTCTCCCGGCAGCATCACCGTCTCCACGGCGCCGGGGGAGGGCTCCACCAGTTTGATATAGTCGCTGTACACGGTGGAGTAGTTACCCGCGCCGTCCAGGTACTGCACGCGCACCGTGTGGTTGCCCAGCCCGGCGGGCAGCGTGTGGGTGCGGGAGGTCTTGGGGTACAGCCAGCCGGTCCACGTGGAGCCGTTGTCGCTGAAGCGCATGCGCGTCACCCCGGCGCCCGCGTCGGCCCAGTTCAGTTTCAGGGCAACCGACCGCGTCAGGGTGGTGGACGCGCCGGCGTTAATGAGGATGCCGCCCGTGGGCAGCGCCCGGTCCAGCCGGATGTAGTCGCTGTAGGTGGCCGAGCGGTTGTTGGCCACGTCGATAAACTGGACCCGCACCGTCCGGTGGCTGTCCGTGCCCGAGGGCAGCGAGTAGGACTTGGTCGCCCTCAGGCTCTCATAGGCCGACCAGGTGGAGCCGTCGTTGCTGAAGCGCATGCGGGCGACGCCCGAACCGCCCGTGTCCGCCCAGGCCAGCGAGAGCGTGACATTGCGCGAGTTGGTGGCGCTGCGGTTGGCGTCGATGACTATCGAACCCGTCGGGGGGGTGGTGTCCGCCGTCGCGCGCGCCGCAGGCTGCGGCAGCGCCGCAAGCGTCACGAATCCCAACAGCACCGCGCACACACAAGCCGTCTTTTTCATCGTACAAACTCCTCTGTTTGGGACCTGCTTCAAAACCTGCTTACGTTTTGCCTGACAGTCACAGGCCGTCTGAATCATGGGCGGTTCTTTCCGCGCGACCATGCCGAAATCATCAAGACCCGGCCCGCTGCGCGGATAGGCACTTCGCCCGCCACCGAGCGGGGCGCGGGACCGGTGATTGCAAAGGGAAACAGCGCAGAGGGCAATAGGGCTACAGCGCCCAGTATTACGGAGTCCACGCAATGCGGAACCCGCCGTCGTTGTACGTGCCGTCCGGGGTGCTGTAGTCGCGGTTGGCCGACCGGCAGTTGTGGTCGCCGTAGTCCCAGCCACCGCCGCGAAGCGCCCGGACAGGACCCCGAGGACTATCCACCCACGCCTGGCCACCCTCAGGCGCGCCCGTGTAGCTGCCGTGCCAGTCATCCTCGCACCACTCCCACACATTGCCGCTCATGTCGTACAGGCCAAAGGCGTTGGGCAACTTCGTGCCCACCACATGCGCGTACTGCTGGCCCGCAGACCAAGCATTGCCTTCGTACCAAGCGTAGTCCCCGATGGCCGTGTAGCCGGGGTCGTCACCCCAATAGAACCGGGTCTGCGTCCCCCCGCGGCAGGCATACTCCCACTGCGCCTCCGAGGGCAGATGGAACGTCCTGCCCGTGTAACTGTTCACCTCCGTCAAGAACGACTGCGCGTCGTTCCAGGACACATATACCGCCGGGCTGTCCAGGTCGGCAAGCACATAGGATTGCCCCGCCCACGGCGTCGTTCCCATCACCGCCGTCCATTGCCGCTTGGTCAATTCATACTTGGCCAGCCAGTACCCGCCCACCGTCACCGCGTGCTGCGGGTCTTCGTAGGTGTAGCTGTCCTGCTCACCCGCGTACCGGCCCATCTGGAAAGTCCCGCCCGGTATCCACACCATGGTCAGAGGCACGCTTCCCGGCAGCATCACCGTCTCCGTGGTGCCCGAAGCCGGACCCACCAGCTTGATGTAGTCGCTGTATACGGTGGAGTAGTTGCCCGCGCCGTCCAGATACTGCACGCGCACCGTGTGATTGCCAAAGCCCACCGGAAGCAAGTGGGTGCGGGAGGTCTTGGGGTACAGCCAGCCGGTCCAGGTCGAACCGTTGTCGCTGAAGCGCATCATCGACACGCCCGAACCGGTCCCATCGGCGCAGCTCAGCCCCAATGTGACACACCGCGTCATGGTGGACGGCGCACCGGCGTTGATGACAATGGTCCCCGTGGGCAGCGCCCGGTCCAGC
>CAIUWO010000982.1 GCA_903902895.1 Candidatus Hydrogenedentota bacterium
CCTGATTTCGATCGTTGGCATGAGCCATGAGCGGCTTCGCTTTGACGCCAACATGGATTCCCATCACCACTTTGTCTGCATGGCATGTTCGAAGATTGTCGATTTCACATCCGACAACACCACGAGCTTTGCCTGGGCGGATGCCGCCGCCGCCCTGGGAGAACCTGTCTCCCTGCATCTTGAGGTCAGGGGCGTGTGCAGGGACTGCCAGAAGAAATAGACGCTCATGGCCGCAGTCCGCAAAGGCCGGTCGTTCGGCAGGGTGAATGATTACGCGCGGAAGGCGCGGTCGAAGTCTTTCCAGACGGGATCGTATCCGGCGCGGCGGATCATGGCGACGACCTCTTCGGGGCTGCGCGTGTCCTCGACCTCGAACTGTTCGAGGACCTCCACGCCCTTGGAGCCGTAGCCGCCGGGACGGGTGCTGGACCCGGCGCTCATGGAGGTGATGCCCAGCGGCATGACGCGGTCGCGGAAGGCCGCGCTTTCGCGGGTGGACAGGTTGAATCCGGCCTCGGGCAGGAAGAGCCGCATGGCCAGGATGGCCTGCACCAGCTCGGCGTCGGACATGGGGTAGTCGACGCGAAAACGGGGCGGCGTGTGGCGCAGGCGCGGGAAGGAAACGGCCACGGCGCTGCGCCAGCAGTGCTTTTGCAGATAGCGCGCGTGCATCGCCGTCCAGAGCAGGTCGATGCGCCAGTCGAAAAGACCGAGCAGCGCGCCCACGGTGAGTTTGCGCACGCCGCCGTTTCCGGCGCGCTCCAGCGTGTCGATGCGGTACTCGTAGTCGCGCTTCAGCCCGCGCGGATGGACCTCGCGGTAGAGCTCGCGGTCGTAGGTTTCCTGATAAAGCGTCACGCCTTCCAGGCCGTTGTAGCAGAGCAGCCGGTAATCCGCCTCGTCGAGCGAATAGATCTCCACGGAGACGCTGGAGAAGTGGCGGTGGGCCAGGGCCACGGCGCTGGCGATGCGCGACGGCGGCACGGCCTTGGGCGCCTCGCCGGTCAGCAGCAGCACGCTGTCATAGCCCATGTTCTTGAGGGCAACGCATTCCGCCCCGATCTGGTCGTCGGTGAGCGTCACGCGCTCATCCTGCACCCCGGAACACACGGCGAACCCGCAGTACAGGCAGTCGGCGGCGCACAGGTTGGAGATGTAGATGGGCGCGTAAAGGCCGACGGTGCGGCCGAAGTGCCATCGTGTCAGGCGCTGCGCCTCGCGCGCCATCGCTTCCAGATGGGGCCTCGCGGCCGGCGACAGCAGCGCGGCCAGGTCGCGCAGGGTGCGCTCCCCGCGGCCCAGCGCGGCCAGCACGTCGGCCTCGGTCACGTTTTCATACAGGGCGACCACGCGCTCGCGCGGCCATTGCCCGATTTCGTCCACAAAACTCATGGCAGCATCACTTTTCTACAAGGAGGAGGACAGAATTTGCGGTTGGGCTATGGCGCGGTGGTCTACATCCCCCGGCCCTTCGGGCCACCCCCTTCGAAGGGGGACTGGGGCAGGCGCATGGTTTAGTCATGGCGGGAGGTGTCCTCCCCCCGGCGACTTGTGTTCCCCCCGTTTTCAAACAGGAAACCGGTCAGCGGAGAGGATGCCTCGGCGCTGCCGCGCTCGGGGCCGAGCCCCGCGCGCCAGGCCATGCGCCCCGCCTCGACGGCCATGGCAAAGGCCCGGGCCATCGCGCCCGCGTCGCGGGCGTCGGCCAGCGCCGTGTTCACCAGCACCGCGTCCGCCCCCAGTTCCATGCACTCGGCGGCGTGCGAC
>CAIUWO010000983.1 GCA_903902895.1 Candidatus Hydrogenedentota bacterium
CAAACAGGTCGGGCAGGTGGCCTTTATCCTGCGCATGGCCCTGTTTGGGCTGGCCGTGTTCGCACGCGAGGAGCTGCTGCAGCAGCCGTGGTTCGTCACGCTGCCCATGCACCTGCTGCCCGTGACCGACGCCGCCATCTGCCTCAAGTACGTGCTGATCAAGGGACAGATGGACGCCGCGGGGCAGCATGTTTCCCTGTTCCAGCACCCCTCGTTCTACTGGCTTGTCGCAAGCTGCTTCCTGTGGACAAGCATCGGGCTGGCCGTGTTCAGGGTGATGGAGGACCACAGCCGGTCAAAGGGAACCTTGGGCTCCTACTGACCGCACAAACGCCGGACGGCGGGAGAAACAATGGAGCGGCCGCGCCTGCATAGGTTCATGCTTGACGGGAAGCGCTACGCGCTGGACCCGGACACGTGCTTTTGTTTTGAGTGCGACGCGGCCTCCTGGGACGTGCTCGAACACTACCCCGTCCTGCCCGTCAACCGCATCTATCATCTGCTGGAGGAACTGCATCCCCGGAAGGAACTGGAGGAGGTCGTTGGCGAGCTGGAATGGCTGCGCGCCTCGCGGTCCATCCTGCAGACGCCCCGGCAGGAGGACTTTCAGAAACGCTACGAGATTGAGCCGGGCCTGTGCCTGGTGCGCGTGAACTGGGTGCTTGACGGCCGGGCGCCGGTCCAGCCCGCCTCCAAACGCGGCTGGTGGCCCCGGCAATCCTCAAACGAAAATCCTGCCCCCACAGTGGGATCGTGCGCTGTAATAGAGCAGGCCGCGCAGTTGCTGTTCGCGCGGTCGGGCCGGCAGAAGGAACTCCGGCTTGAGGTGGCGCTGGCGCCGGGCTCCGACCCGCAACCGCTGGCGCGCATTCTCGACGGCACCATGCGGCAGGCGCAGGTTTCCGGCAAACGCCTCACCGTGGCCCTCGGCTATGACGAACTGCCCCTCTCGGGGCTGCCCGAAGCGCTGCGCGGCCATGCCGTCGGCGTGTGGTTTGAGACCTCCTCCGACAAGCCCGCGCCGATGGAAGACCTGGTGAGCGCCGCCGCGAGGCGCCTGGACCGACTGGACCGTGTCGCCGCCGCGTTCAACGCGGGCGATGACACCATCACGGGCCGGGTGGTGCTGCGGCCCGGCCATGTGAAGTTTGACGGCGCGGTGTGCGCGCTGGAAACGGCGGGCTTCAACCGCATCGACCTGGACCTGGACGGCGCCTTTGCCCTGACGCCCGGGCTGGACGCCGCCGCGATGATGGACAGCGTGCGCGCCAATGCGGGCTACTATGCCGAACGCCTGCTCAAGAACCACTACTTCCGCGTGGAGCCCTTCGCCACGCTGTTCCTGCGCATCTTCCACGGCACCCCCATGTTCCGCACCGACCCGTCGGGACTGCATGCGCTGGCAGTGGACGCATCGGGCGGGGTGTGGCCGAACCGGCATTTTGTGGGGCGCGACGGATTTTATATGGGCGCGCTTGGCGGCGCAAACCCGCTGGACGAGGCCTCGCTGCGGCGTTTTGAGGATGTGGGCGCGCTGACGACGGCGGCATGCATTCCCTGCTGGGCGCGGGGTCTTTGCGGCGGCGGGTCCGCCGCGGCGCACCAGGCACTGTCGGGCAGTTTCCGCACGCCCCACGGGCCGTGGTGCGACGCGCAGCGCGCCTGGATGGAGGGCGCCGTGGCCGCCTTCAATACGCTTTCCTCCGCGGGCATCGACTTTACCCGCGTCTACGAGTCACTGGGACGCACGGGCCGTCCGTCGCTCTGGATGATGGCCAAGATGGCCAAGACCGCGCTGCAGTTGCGCGTGCTCATGCGGCCCATCGAGGAGGCCGA
>CAIUWO010000984.1 GCA_903902895.1 Candidatus Hydrogenedentota bacterium
ACAGACCGCAAGAAGGCCGAGGAGGCCCTGCGCGAAAGCGAGTTCTTCTTGCGGGAAATACAGAAAATCGCCCGCCTGGGCGGCTGGAAGGCCAACCCCAGCACCGACGCTCTCGAGTGGAACGACGGCGTCTACGACATCATCGAGGAGCGGCGCGACTATGCCCCCGGACTCGCGGAGGGAATGAAATACTATCTGCCCGAATATCTCCCGCTGATCAAGAAGAGCCTCGCCGACTGTCTGGCCACAGAAACACCCTTTGTCGTGGAATGCAAAATTGTCACCGCCACGGGAAAACCGCTGTGGACGGAGATTCGCGGGCTGGCACGGGTCACCGAAGGCGAACACTCCTCCGTGGTCGGAACCCTGCAGGACATTACGGACCGCAAGCGCGCCGAGCTGGACCTCCTGGCCTCGGAGACGCGCTACCGAAGGCTCTTCGAAAGCGCCAAGGACGGAATCCTCATTCTTGACACCGGCACGGGGCAAATCTTGGACGTCAATCCCTTCCTCGTCGAGCTCCTGGGCTTTGCCCCGGAATATTTCCTGGGCAAGAAACTCTGGGAACTCGGTTTGTTCGGGGACATTGCCGCCTCGGAGGAGGCTTTCCGGAAACTCCAGGAGGAGGGGCACATCCGCTACGAGAACCTGCCGCTGGCGGCGCGGGATGGCCGCCGGCTCAAGGTGGAGTTCGTCAGCAATGTTTACGGCGTTGGGGACGCCACCGTAATCCAGTGCAACATCCGCGACATCAGCGAGCGCAAGCGCCTTGAGGAGCAGTTGCGCCAGGCCCAAAAGATGGACGCCGTCGGCCAGCTTGCGGGCGGCATCGCCCACGACTTCAACAACCTGCTCCAGGTCATTCTCGGCAATGTCGGCCTGATCCAGCGCATGCAGGCCCCCGGCGCCCCCGCCTGGGACGAGGTCGAGGAGGTGCGCAGGGCCGCCGGGCGCGCCGCCGAACTCACCCAGCAACTCCTTGCCTTCAGCCGCCGACAGACCATACAGCCCGTCGATGCGGACCTCAATGAACTGATCCAGGGCGTGCTCAAAATGCTCCGGCGCCTCATCGGCGAGCGCATCGAGCTGTGCTTCATCCCCGGGAATCCGCTGGAAATGGTCCGCGCGGACAGGGGACAGATAGAGCAGGCCCTCATGAACCTCAGCGTCAACGCGCGCGACGCCATGCCCCGCGGCGGCAAGCTCACCATCAGAACGGAAAACGCCCTCATGGACGCCGCTTTCTGCCGCGACAACCCCTGGGCCGTCGAGGGGCGCCATGTGCTCGTCACCGTCACCGACACCGGGCGCGGCATGGACGCGGCCATGAGCGCGCGCGTCTTTGAGCCCTTCTTCTCCACCAAGGAGGTCGGCCAGGGCACCGGCCTCGGGCTCGCCACCGTCTACGGCATCGTCAAGCAGCACGACGGCCTGATCCACGTCGAAAGCGTGCCCCAAAAGGGAACCGTGTTCCGCGTGTACCTGCCCGTGGTCGACCATCCCGCGCGCGAGGCGCGGGAGCCCGCAAAGCAGCCCGTGTTGGGCGGAAACGAAACCATTCTTGTCGCCGAGGACGAACCCCCCGTGCTCAACCTTATCGCGTCCCTCCTCACGACCGTCGGATACAACGTCCTAACCGCCTGCGACGGCAACGAAGCCGTGCGCGTGTTCACCGAAAGGGGCGGCAACGTCGATCTCGCCGTGCTCGATGTGGTCATGCCGGGACTTGGCGGCAGGGAGGCCATGGAACAGATGAGGGCCGCCAATCCACACACCCGATTCCTATTCAGCAGCGGCTACAGTGCAAGTTCCATCCACAAGGACTTCATCATCGAGGAGGGGCTTCGCCTCATCCGCAAACCCTACCGCCGGGAAGACCTCCTGCGCGCCGTGCGCGAGGTCCTCGACGCCCCGCCCCCCGAAACCCCCTCCGAAAGTTCACCCGCAAACGAACCCGCCCCCTAAGCTCCAATTCCCAGACAGCCTTCCCGCAACCCCGCCCGTGCGGCGGGCGTTCGACATCTGTCACTGTGTCATGCCCTGACCATAGGCTGGCACATCCCAATGTGGGGCGGACATTCCTGTCTGCCACTGCCTTCGCCCTCCCCCCTACCGCGGCGCGGGCACGCTCTGCAGCACATGCTTCACCGCCTCCGCGCAGGTCAGTCCCTTCTCCACAAACTCCTGCTTAAGAATCAGCCGGTGCTCAAGGCAGGCCGGCGCCATGCGCTGCACGTCCTCGGCCGTCACCGCGTCGCGGCCGCGCAGCGCGGCGTGCACCCGGCTCGAAAGCAGCAGCGCCTGCGTCGCCCGGGGCCCCGCCCCCACCCTGATTGCGCTGTGGTTGCGCGTGAACCGCGCCAGCGCCGTGGCGTAGCGAACAATCTCGGGACGCGTCACAATGGACTCCAGCGAGGCCCGCAGCGCCGTCAGGCGCTCCGCGGTCAGCAGCGGCCGCACCGTCCCGCTGTCAATCAGCGTCTCCGGCGCGTTCTGCGTCAGCGTCCGCGACGCAAGCTCCAACTCCTCCCCCTCCTCCGGATACCCCATGGAAATCTTAATCAGAAACCGGTCCTTCTGCGACTCGGGCAGCGTGAAAGTCCCCTCCGACTCAATGGGGTTCTGCGTGGCGAACACCACAAAATTCGGCGACAGCACATGGGTTTCCCGGTCAATCGTCACCTGCCGCTCCTGCATCGCCTGCAGCAGCGCCGACTGCGTGCGCGCCGGCGCCCGGTTGATCTCGTCCGCCAGCAGAAAAGTCGTGAAGATGGGACCCTTCAGCAGCGTGAACGCGTTCGTCGACGGGTTGAACGCGTTCGTGCCGATGATGTCCGTCGGCGACAGGTCCACCGTGAACTGGATGCGCTGGAAAGGGCACCCCAGCAGCTGCGCCAGCGTGCGCACCAGCAGCGTCTTGGCCACCCCCGGAACCCCCTCCACCAGCGCGTGCCGCCCCGCGAAGATAGCGACCAGCGCCAGGTCAATCACCTCCCCCTGCCCGATTATCACCTTTGCCGCCTCCCGGCGGACTTGCGCCAGCACCTGCTGGATATGCTCCGTGGCCTCGTTCAACCCAATCCCTTTCCATCGGTTTGCGCGCTAACCCGCATATCTCACCAGTTCACGCCATGCCTTTGCAATACTGTGCCAACGATGCGCCCGTAATCCAAAACATCAGGACACGCCGTCATTGCGAGCGGAGCGAAGCAATCTCCTGCTCGCGATGGACGCGCCCTGTCAGGACCGTCGTTTCAAGAGATTGCTTCGTCGGACCGTGTCCTCCTCGCAATGACGTGGCGAGATACGCGCGCCAACCCGCCGCGCCCTCCACCCAAAGATACCCCACCCCGTCCCCAAACGCAAACCGCCCGCGCTCAGGCCCCGCACGCCGCCCACCACCGCCATGTCCCGCCCGGCCATACCCCACCCCCCCCCAGTGTGGGGCAGGCATTCCTGCCTGCCCTCCCCATCCAAT
>CAIUWO010000985.1 GCA_903902895.1 Candidatus Hydrogenedentota bacterium
AAATGCCCAAAGACGGAGATTTGTGATGTCAACTTCCGGCGATTCCTCCCCAGCAGAAAATCAAACGGGAACGCGCCCATCGCCGACAGACTGGCGCCGTCCCTTCTTTTTGAGCCCCACCGCCCTGCACCTCTTTTTCCTCCTCTACGCCATCAACTGCGCCGTGTTTTACCAGGACCGCATCATATTGGACACGGTCAAGCTGCTGAGCAGCAAACTGCTCGCGCACAACGCCTTTTTCATCGAGCACGGGCGTCCTTTCATTCAACTGCCGCCCCAGGTGCTGCCCTGGCTGGCCATGCAGATGGGCCTGTCGCTCAAAGCGGTGGCGCTGGCGTACTCGCTTGGATTCTGCCTGTACCACTACCTTATGGCGCTGCTACTGTACTACGGTTTTCGCCGCCGCGACCTGGCCACGCTACTGGTGCTGGTCATCGTCATTTATCTGGTGCACAACAATTTCTACATTCTCGTGGACGGCATGCATATCGTGCCCTACGCCCTGTGCATGCTGGCGGTGCTGCAGCGGCCCGCGCGGCGTCCCATCGCGCGCGTTCTGGTGGCATTGGGCGCGGTGCTGTTTGCGCTGGTCACCGTGTCCTCGCATCTGTTCGGCCTGCCGCTGTCGCTGGCCCTGTGCGGCTATGCCTTTTTTATGAGCGACCAGCGCAAACGCCTGCTGCCGGCGCTGGCCGCGGTGACCGTCGCGATGATGGCCTACTACGTCTGGCACAAGGCGGGCATGGACGCGTACGAGCGCGAAAAGATCGGCCAGGTCGGCCTGCAGATGCTGCGCAAGAACGGCCCCAGTTTTGCCCGCTATCTCCTCTTTGCCCATGCCTATGCGCTGGCCGGGACGCTGCTGCTGGCCCTGCTGGGCCTGTTCCATGCACCCCGGCGGGGCGCCTGCTGGTTTTCCGCGCTGTGTACGCTCGGCTATGCCGCGGTGATTGCCTCCTACACCCCCGTGCACGAGGGGTTCATTCATCTCTACCTGTGGCACTGCATGCTGCCGATGTATGCCATCATGGCCGTTGTCTTCTTCGACGCCCGCGGCACGGTGCCCGGTGCGGGCGTGCTGACGCGCCTGATGCTGGCGGTGGCGCTGGTCTGGGCGGCTGTGGGCACGGCCGCGGACCGGGCGGCGCTGCGCGAGCGCGGCGCTTTCCAGACCCGCCTTTGCAGCGCGTTGTACGAAGAGGGGAAGCGGGCGTTCATTGTGGACGACGTGCGGCTTACCCGCGACGCCGCCCGCGGCTTCGCCCGAAGCTTCCTGCCGGACGAAACCAACATCCGCACGTCCTACGCCGACCCGGCCCAATCCACACTCCTTATATCCCGGGCCAACTACGAGGCAGGCTATTGGATCTTCGGCAAGAAGTGGGATTTGGCACGGTCGCCCTATCTCCCCTGGTATCCCGTCAAGAAGGAAGCGTTTCTCCCGGCTGTCGTGCCGGCGCCCCGGGCGGACATCCTGCGGCAGGCGGCCCAAGTTTCGCTGGAATATCCGGAGCAGCCCGATTCTTTGCGCCTGATTGACGGCTGGCTGAGCAACTATCGGCGGCCTCCCAGGCTCGTGTACAACGTGCCGGTCACCGTCACCAACCGGGGAAGCGCGCCGTTTTCCGCCTGCGACACCCAGGACACGCCGGTCATGTTTGGCTAGTACTGGCAGCGGGACGGGAAGATCCTGTTTCAGGACCTGAAGGCGGAGTACCTTCCTCTCAATGTGAAAACCACCTTCCAGCACTCCCTGAACGTGCAGCGCGCGGGCATTCCCCGAGATGCGCGACTGACGGTCGATCTATTTCTGGACGGCCGGCCCCTGCTGCATCCGGAGGCCTATCCCGGACCCGTTCCCGGCGAACAGCGCGCCGCGCGGAGCACCCTGTTTGGCAACGCCATCACGCTGCTGGAGGGATGCCACCGGCCGGAAGTCGCCCATGTGTGGCTTACGCGCGAGGCGCGCTTTGCATTCAACCGCGACCTGCGTCGCTGCTCTTTCAAACTGAAGCCGCCGCCCAATGTGGACGCGGGGCATCCGAGCGACATCGAGGTGCGGTGCGAGGGTGCCGGCGTGGTGATTGCGCACCGTTTCACCGACCGCTCCCCGTTCACCGTCACGGTGGATGCGCCAAAAGCGGGCCAAACCGTGCTTGTCACCGCAGGCAGGGAATTGTGCCCGGACCGGGAAGGGGTCAGCACGGACACGCGCTGCCTGGCCCTTGACCTGTACGGTATGGAAACCCTTGCGCCATGAGGCGCGCGCGGGGCATCATCGCGGCGTTTCGGCCGTGAACCGGGGTCAGACCGGGGGAATCAGAATCAGGCTTGCACGACGCACCCAACAGTTGCTGCCCGGCTTTGCACCCCGCAGACGTATGGCGGCATCAACCGCCTGAACCTCGCCGGCCGGCATGGTTACGGCGAGCCGCAAGGTGCGCCACATGCCTTCCCCGGCATAGGGCAGGCGCAGGTCCACCATCGGCTCCTTCTGGCCGGGCGCAATCATGCGCAGCACAATGTCGACCGGCGCCTCGGCGTCGGCGCGCAGTTCCACTTCATACAAAAGGGAGTCGCCCGCCACCAGCCCCGCAGTTTTGGAATTCACCCGGTAGGTTAAAACGGACCACCCCTTTTTGTCAGGAATCATTTCCAGCACCGGCGCGCCGTTCGGCTCGGGTGGCCCCTGTTTAGCGGCAATAATCTTGTCGTCGTTTTGCGCGATCCACAGCGCCGGCGCGCCGCCTTTCCAGTCGGCAAAATAGGTGTTGGGGTTCAGTTCGCCTCCGCGCGCGGCGCTCAGTGCCGGGGACACGGCCGCGCCGGGGGCGGGGGGCTTGACACCCAATTCAGGCGAAGGCGGTTGCGGGACGACGGGTGTCGCGGCCCCCCCCGCAGGCGCTGCGGGTGTCCCCGAGGGCGCCCTTCCTTCGGCGGGGACGGCGGGGGGCGTTTGGCCGGGTGCAGGCTGCGCCGGGACCGGTGCGGGTGGCGGGGCCGGGGACGGATTGACCGGGGGCGGCGGGGGCGCAACGGGAGCGCCGGCAGGTGCCGCCGGTGCTGCGGGCGCTGCCGGCGCCGCAACCTCTTTGACGGCGCGTTTTTTGGGCACAGGCACCGGGCGCACCGGCGCGTCGGCGGGATCGGGATGCCTGACAGCGGAATTGGGGCGGCGTTTGGCGGGCGGCGCCGGGGGCGGCCCCTGAACGTTGGGCGGTGTCTTGGGTTGTGCCTGCGCTTCCGACTGGGGCGGCTGTCCCGCAGCCGGGGCGGGTTGCTGTTGCTGATTCTGCGGCGGCTTCCCCTGGGCGTTGGGCTGTGCGGGTGGCTGCCCTTGAGCGTTGGGCTGCGCGGGTGGCTGCCCTTGGGCGTTGGGCTGCGCGGGCGGCTGCCCCTGGGGGGCTGGCTGTCCGGGCTGAGGTGCCTTCGGCGGACGGTTGGGACTCTGCTTCCGATCTGTTGAGCGGGTGGGCTGGGTGGCCTTTGCGGGCCTGTTTGCGGGAACAGTGCCGCCTCTGCGGCCCCGGGCGGCCGGTGGATTCTGGCCAGCGGCGGGCGGGGCCGCCTGCCCGGCGGCGGGCTGCCGCTGGGGCGGCGGCGCTGTCTGCGCCACGGCGGGCATTGCCACGGCGGCGGCCAGGACCAGTCTCACCAGGGGCCGCAGGCTGGGGAACAGATGCATTATCCGGAAACCTCCGAGTCCCCGGCGCGCGGCGCCGGAGGGGATGCCTTTTATTCACTGCACATTGGGGAAATAATACCACACCGCCCGCCTCCCACAGAGAATGCGGCGCGCGGCACCCCGTGTCTTTTTTCGCATCCGGGTGTATACTTATCAGAACCGGGGAAAAACCGGTGTCTTCAAAAGTAACGGTTGCCGCCAGTGCCGGGTAGACAGGCGCGCGCGGCGCGGCAGGAGGAGTGAGTCCCATGGGTCTTGGAAAACTGTTTATTCCCGCGGCGCTGGCGCTGTCCGCGCTTGGATTGTACGGCTGCCCCAGCAGCGAGGGAACGGCGTCCGACCCTTTGTTGAACGCATCGGTCCGGCTGTTCGAGAGCCGGCTGGTCTACAAGGTGGCCGGCCAGGCGATTGACGTGGTGGTCGCCGACTTCAACTCGGACAACCTCCTTGACCTCGCGGCGGTAAACCGCGACACCAACAACGTCTCCGTGCTGATGGGCCGCAGTGACGGCCATTTTGCGGCGGCCGTGAACTATGCCGTGGGCGCGCTGCCCAGCGCCATTGTCGCGGCGGACCTTGCCGGAAGCGGCAATCTTGACCTGGTGGTCACCAACGAAACCTATGACCAGGTGGTCGTGCTCCCCGGCCTTGGCGACGGCACCTTTGCCGAGGGCAAGTCGCTCGGGCTGGTGAGCGGTTCCAAGCCGAGGGCGGTGGCCGCCGCCGATGTGAACGGCGACGGCAAGGTGGACATCATCACGGCGGACAGCGCGTCCAACACGGTGACTGTGCTGGTCGGCAAGGGAAACTACGCCTACGCCGACCCGGTGCGTTTTGCCGTGGGCGCGGGGCCGCGCGGGCTGCTGGCGCAGGATATGAACGGCGACGGCGCGCCCGATCTGGTCACCGTCAACCGCGACTCGAGCAACCTGACCCTGCTGGTGAACACGGGCGCGAACTTCGCGGCCCCGGTGAGCCTGGGCTGCGGCACCACGCCGCGCGCCGCCGTGGCGGCGGATTTCACGGGGGACGGCAAGGCCGACCTGCTGGTGTCCAATGCGGGCTCGGGCGATTTCTCGCTGCTGGCGGGCGAGGGCGGCGGATTCGCCGCCGAGGCGCGCGTGAACCTGGGCTACCTGCCCACGCGGGTCGTGGCCGCCGACTTTAACCGTGACGGCAAACAGGACCTTGCGGCGATTCTTTTCGAGTCGGCCGAGGCCGGCGCTTTGGGCGTGGTGGCGGTGATGCCCGGCGACGGCGCGGGCGGTTTTGGCGAGCCGCTGTTCTTTGGGTCCGGCGCGGAGGGCTACGGCCTGGCCGCGGCGGACTTGAACCGCGACACCAAACCCGACCTTGTGGTGGCCGATGCGGGCTCTTTGACGGTTTCCGTGCTGCGGGGCCGGGGCGACGGAAGGTTTGAGAGCGACCAGCGCTTCCCGGTGGGGCCCAATCCGCGGGTGGCCGTCATTGAAGACTTCAACATGGACGGCAAGGCTGACCTTGCGGTCGGCAATTTTGACGGAAACAACGTTGTCATCATGCTCGGCAACGGTGCCGGCGGGTTCAACAAACAGCCCGTGGCGCTGGCGCTGGCGGGAAAACCGCGCGCCATGGCCACGGCCGACCTGAACAAGGACGGCCGCGCGGACCTCGTGGTGGGCACGCTGGGAACCAAGACGCTGTCCGTGTTCCTCGGCCAGGGCAGCGGCAGTTTCACCCCCACACTCGGCGTGCTCGTGCTGCCGGCCGCCTCGCAATACAACCCGGAGGTGCGCTCGCTGGCGCTGGGCGACATGAACGGCGACGGCAATCTCGACGTGGTCACCGGCAACACCGGTTCGGACTCCATTTCGGCGCTTCTCGGCGACGGCACCGGCAAGTTTGCCGCGCCGGTGGAGTTTCCCAAAATAAGCTATCCCCTCGCGGTGAATCTGGCCGACTTCAACCATGACGGCAAACTCGACGTGGTGTGCGTTAGCACGAATGACCCCGACCAGCCCACCGACAAGGCCGACCCGCGCGTTGTGCGCGTATTGGGCGTCGGTGACGGCACGCTCGACGCGGAAACCATGGTGCGCTACGCGACCGGAGGCGGGCCGTCGGACATGATCCTGGACGAATTCACCAACAAGGGCGTGCTGGACGCGCTGACCGTGCAGACCAGTGACAACAGCGTCTATCTGTCGGTGGGCACGGCGGACGGGCGCTTTGGCGCCGGGAGCCGCATGCGCATGGACGCGGGGCCCATCGGGGCTGTCTCCAGTGACTTCAACGGGGACGGTTTCGCGGACCTGCTCGCCACCCACGCCGGTGACTTTGTATCCGTGCGCTTCAGTCGGGGCGGCGGTAAGTTCGACGCGCCCGACCACTTCCTGACCGGCAGCCTGCCCAATGCGAGCGTCGTCGGGGACGTGACGGGGGACAGCGTGGCGGACCTGGTCACGCTCGACAAGGGCACCTCCTCCGTGTCCATCCTGATCGGACGCAGGCCGTAAGGGCCTGTCCGGAGCGGCACGACGCGGAAAACCGGCGCCGACTGTAACAAATGCGGCCCTTACCGGCACATTAACAGTGGGCCGCGGGATGTTCTCCGGTCCGAAGGCATGGAAAAATGCACGGCGCGGGCCGGATGGACAGGGACACTTTGAACAGCTCACCCCCGATGGAGGACGCGCCGGATGCCATGGAAGACATCCGCGCCTGCCTTTCGGGAGACCCGTCGGCCTACCGGCGTGTCGTTGAGGGTCATGCCGACCAGGTATGGCGGCTCATGTCCCGCTTTTCCCGCGACCGCGCCGTCATCGGCGAACTGTCCCAGGAAGCCTTTGTCGAGGCATGGCTTTGCCTGGGCAAGTACCGGGCGCGCGGGCCCTTTGGGGCATGGCTGCGGACCGTGGCCGTGCGGGTTGGCTACCGGCACTGGCGCGAGCAGGGCCGCCGCCGCGCGTGGGAGACCGCGCTTCCGGAAAGCGCGTGGGCCATGATTCAGGCGCCGGAAGCCGCCACACCCCCTGAGGCGGCGGAAACCCTGTACCTGTTTCTGGAGCGGCTGGACCCCAAAGACCGGCTTGTGCTGACCCTCGCCTATTGGGAGGGCCTGGACACCGGGGATATCGCGCGGACGACCGGCTGGACGCACACCCTGGTGCGCGTGCGCCTGCACCGGGCCCGGTTGCGGCTGAAGAAACTGATCGAGTCGGGACTGCCCAAGGGCGGAAAGGACGCGTTCACCTCATGAACAACCCCCTGGATAATTTTGAACGCCTGGGTGCCCGGGCGCGCGGGGAAACCCCCGCCGCCGACCCCGACCTTGCCGGGGAGGTGCTGCTGCAAATTGCCGGCACCGAAGCCGCCGCCCCGCGCTGGCCCATCGTGGCGGTCACGGCGGGCTACGCGATGGCGGCCGGCATTGCCATGGTCTGGGTGTTTTCGGACTACGGCATGATTACCCACCCGCTGCTGCAATTCTTCAACACCGTCGCCCTGGCGACCTTCTGAAAGGGCCAGTCATGTCCGGAAACAAATTCGTCCACCATTGGAAGACCGCCATTGCGGTGAGTCTTCTTGCGTTCGCCAGCGGCACCCTGGTCGGTGTCGCGGGGACGCTGCACTATGTGTCCAACCACCTGCCGCGCTTCATCGACGGCCCGGAAAAGATGCCGGAACGGATCGTGGCGCAGCTTCAGCGCGAACTGGAGCTCAGCGACGACCAGGCGAGGCGGGTGCTGGCCATTTTTGAGGGCGGCCACGACCAGCTCCGGGCCATCCGCGGGGAGGCGCAGCCGCGGATCGAGACAATTATGCAGACCACCTTCGAGGAGGTTTCGAAAACGCTCAAGCCGGAACAGCAGGAGGCATGGCGCAACTGGTTCGACACCATGAAGCGCAAGTTTGCCCCGCGCGGACACGAAGGCGGTCCCGAACTGCCGCCGGCCCCGTGAAGCGGGGTGTAACACTTCCCCGCGCGTCCGCCACAATAATGACGTCAGGCCGAAGTTCCCACCATGGAGACGACTCATGCAGGCAGAACCCGCAAAGAAACACTCGAAACTAAAACTAATCCTGGCCGGCATCGGCGTGGTGTATCTCGTCGGCGCGGGGGTGTGGGCCGGGCAGGCCTACTGGAAAAGCAGGACGGCCGAACGGCAGCCCAATCTTGCCGCCCATCCCGAGCGTGCCGGAGAGATGCTGCTTGACCGCGAGGTCGAGCGCTTCAACGAGAAACTCGGTCTCAGCGACGAGCAGAAGAGGCAGGTGCGTGACATTCTGGAGAAGACGGGCGCGCTCAACGCCCCGCCGCCGCAGGCCATGCAGGGCATGATGGAGGCGCGCAAAAAGATTCGCGAAATCCTCACCCCCGAGCAGCAGGAAAAAATGGGCCAGGCCGAAAACGCGCGCATGGGCCAGTTCGCCGACCGGATGATCGACCGCCTGAAGAAGGAGGTCGGCATCAGCGACGAGCAGGAGAAGGGTATCCGGAATCTCATGAGCGAGGCCAACCCCATGAAGGCGGGGGCCGACAATTCCGTGCCCATGCCCCAGCGCTTCGCGAAGACGCGCGAGCGCATCCGCGAGCTGCTCACACCGGAACAGCAGGAGAAGTACGACAAGCTGCCCGGACCCGGCGGCGGCATGCTGCGCCGCTTCATGCCGGGCGGCGGCCAACCACCCCAAGAGGAAAACTGACCATGCACCGCAAAGGCTTCACGCTGATTGAACTGCTGGTCGTCATCGCCATCATCGGCATACTCGCCAGCATCCTGCTCCCCGCGCTGGCCCGGGCGCGCGAGGCGGCGCGGCGCGCGTCCTGCCAGAACAACCTCAAGCAGTGGGGAATCGTGTTCAAGATGTACGCCGACGAGAGCCCGGCAAACAAGTTCCCGCCCATGGAGTTTGAGTGGGAATGCAACGAGCGCCTGTGCGCCGCCTTCGGCCCGCGCGTGGACAGCATCTATCCCGAGTACCTGACCGATTTCAACCTTGTCTTCTGCCCCTCCGACTCCACGGACCGGCCCGAACAGCACAAGGGCGACCAGGGCGAGTGGACGCTCATGGTCAAAGTCGCGGGCAACAGGCAGGAGGGCGTGGAGGCCATCGATGCGAGCTACACCTATTTCTCCTACCTGTATGACCGCTGCCGGGACGAGGACACGCAGGCGCCCATGGACGACGTGCGCGGTTTTGCGGCCAACATGGGTGTCGAGATTCCGGCGGACATCACGAGCATGCCGGCCCAGTTTCACCACAGCATGCGCGACCTGTTCCGCTCCACCATGCCCCTGGGCATGACGGGTGACAAGTCGGGGTTCAGGGCCATGGTGGACAATGACCGGGACGTGCCCGCCGGGGACGGAAACGGCGGCGGCAGCTCCACAACGGTGTACCGCCTGCGCGAGGGCATTGAGCGCTTTCTGATCACGGACATCAACAATGCCGGCGCCGCAAACATCGCCCAGAGCGGCGTGTTCATCATGCTCGACAACGTGTCCACCGAGGTGGCGCGGTTCAACCACGTCCCGGGCGGCAGCAACGTGCTCTTCATGGACGGCCACGTCGAATTCGTGCGCTATCCCCAGCAGGCCCCCATCACGCGGAGCATGGCGGCCGTGATGCACCTCATGGACGTGCGCCCATCGTTCCACTGACGTCTCCAGGCACCGAATAGAACCCAGGCATTGGGCGCGACATTGGTCGCGCCCAATGCCATTTCCGCCAAACATCCCGCAATTTCCGGAATAAGTTCGCTGAAAACCGCCTTGGAAGGGGCCTCAAAAGAAACTTTCGCCGCTCCCTTGCTTTCCGGCAAAAGCATGGTAGAATTCATGTGGATTTGGCGCCCGAAGCCAGTGGAAACGCCCGAAAGTGGGCGAATAAAAACGGAGGCTGGACGAAAGACGCAGGGCCGGGCATGACAAATCCATGAGCGCGCCAAGCGCCGGTGGCCCCCTGAGAAGGGTCGAGGCAGATGGGCGCGTGGCCCGCAGAGGCGGGTGCCGGATGGAATGGCGCATTTGAACCGATGTCTTGGAAAAAGACAAGCCCACCCCAAGGGCGGCGGGCAGTTTGCATGTTCAGACGTCTTTCCATCGGTCGCGTGTTTTAGGCGCGGAAGTTGCGTGGCAGAAAGGTTTTGCAAAGATCCCAAACAGGATCATGAAGGGCCATGTGGAGTGCCCAGACCTGACCAGCGAAACCTTTAATCGACGCGGCTTTCGCGCCCCCATGTTGCGGGGTTCCGGTTCGGAATCCGTGAAAACGGATTCACCCGAATTCGGTGTCGGTGCGTATGAAGTCCGTGCTTGTCACGGGCTTCTCATTTTTTGCGCCGACTTGGGGTCTCCAATCCATCAGTGCTAGAATGGCCGAACTGTATTGCGTTCCATTCCACACTCGGGACTTCGACGGGGAGGCGGTGGAAGAGCATCAAAAACAGGCGCGGCACCATAACCATGGCGCGCCGGGCCGGGTCAAAGCAGGCGGCCGTGGCCGTAATCACGACGAAAGGAAGTAGTTCATGTTTGCTGAGGATGGCATGTTTCGCAAAATAGTCAAATGGTCATCTATTTCTCTCGGCGTGCTGCTGGTACTGGTCATGGCGGCCCTGCTGGCGTTCTTCAGCCCGGGACTCTACAACCGATACTCCCATTTCCCCAAGGAAAAGGCGGCCTGGGCGCAGCTTGCCAGGACCCGCGTGGACGTTGGGGTTGACGATGGCTGGAACGAGTACAAGGGCAGCATCCACAGCCATTCCGAACTGTCGCACGACTCCAAGGCGGCCTTTGCCGACATAGAGGACTCGCTCAAGAGCATCGGCTCAAACTTCATCATGATGAGCGACCACTTTGTCGATGGCAAGGCGGATTACTCGCTGGGCTGGAAGGGGGACCATGGCGGGGTCCTGTTCATCCGCGGCTTTGAAATGCAGGGGGGCCTCATGCCCTGGGGGTTGCCCGACAGCACCGTTTTCAGCTCCAAGGAGGAGGTCGGCGCGGTCGCCAAGAAGGTGAAGGAACTGGGCGGCATTGTGACCTATGCCCACTGCGAGGAAAAGCGGCAATGGGATGTTCCCGAACTGGAGGCGATGGAGATTTACAACGTTCACCCCACGGTGAACAAGTATAAGAATGACAAGAAATGGCTGTGGCGGACGGGAACGACCGCGCTCACCTGCTTCAACGACTATGCCGACCAGTGCTTCTACACGCTGTATGAAAGGCCCGACGAGGTGCTGCGCAAATGGGACGACCTGAACGTGTCCCGCCACATTTCGGGTTTCGCCGGCAACGACACGCACCAGAACTCCGGCATCCAGGGCATGTGCCTGCCCAACGGAAATCTCATGATCTGCGACACCGGGCACCGGTTTGACAACAAGGAACAGGCGTCGGAGGTCAAGCTCAATTTCTTCACCCGCACCCTGCTGCGCGCCCTTTACGGCCCGCTGGAGCCGGGCAAACTGCTCTTCCGCTACGATCTCGACAAGTATGTCCGCTCCGCCAAGTACGTGCGGACGCACCTGCTGGCAAAGAGCTGCACCGAGCCGGACCTGATCGAGGCGCTGCGCGCCGGACGCGCGTTCCTCTCATTCGACATGGTCGCCGACGGCACCGGATTCGTCTTCATGGCCCAGGGCGCCCAGGGCAAGGCCGTCATGGGCGAGTCCATCAAGATGGAGCCGGGGCTCACGCTCAAGGCCTTCTCCCCCTACAAGGGCAAGTTCGCGCTCATGCACAACGGCATCAAGGTCGACGAGCAGGAGGGCCGGGACTACAGCTTCTCCCCCACGGAGAAGGGCAAGTACCGACTGGAAGTCTCGCTCAAGGTGCTCGACAAGGACCAGTTGTGGCTGCTGACGAACCCCATCGAAGTCACCAACTGACGTTCTGACAGGCCCATGGCGAAGCTACAGCCCGGCGGGCATCCGGAGTGTGTTGTGTAGTGAGTCATAAATAACACAACAATCGAAGTTTTGTCATTGCGAGCCTCAGACCGCCTGCGGCGGCGATTCGCGGCAGAAAGGCCACCAGGGGACTGGCTCCCGTTTCCGCCCATGGCCAGAGGGCGGCAGCGCCAGCGCGTATCGGAAACGGGTGCCTGTACCCGAGTCACTACCGCCTGGGTCTTCGCGAGCCCGGGTACAGCCACCATTTCCAACACACCGACTTGATGGTATACTCCGGGCCACTACTTGGAAATGGTGGTGGTCCCCCTGCGGCACCGACACTTTCTTAGCAGC
>CAIUWO010000986.1 GCA_903902895.1 Candidatus Hydrogenedentota bacterium
AGACCTATGCGGAATGGGTCAATCGTTTCGGTGCGGCGATGCGCAAGGCCGACCCATCGATCAAGTTGATGGCTTGCGGGAGCGGCGGCTATGACCAGGCTTGGAATCGGACGATTATCAAGGACAGCGGCAAGAATTTCGATTACATCTCCGTGCATCATTACGAGGAGCCGGACAAGTACGCGAGCGGTCCGCTCCAAATGGAGAAGTATTACCGCGAATTGAAGACGGTTATCGATAAAGGGCCGAATCCGGACATCAAGATCTATTCTTCAGAGTGGAACGCGCAGACCACGGATTGGCGGACGGGGCTCTATTGCGGCGGTATCTTGAACGTCTTCGAGCGTTGCGGGGATTTCTTTGCGATCGGCGGTCCGGCGCTGTTTTTGCGGCATGTCTCGGCGAGTGGCTGGGATAATGGGTTCATCAATTTCGATCACCGGACGTGGTTCCCGGCGCCCAACTATGTCGTGATGAAGCTGTGGCGCGAGCATTATGCGCCGCACCGTATCGCACTTGAAGGCGACGTGGGCAAGCTAAACCTCGTAGCCACAAAGTCGAACGATAGCAAGACGGTGTACCTCAAAGCGGTCAACCCGACGGAAAATGCCGATTCCGTCACCTTCAAATTAGATGGTGGCAACATTGGCAAGGCGGCGTTCCGCATCGTCGCCCCCGGCAGGCTCGATGCCCGCAACACGCTCGACGCACCCGATGCCGTGCGTCCGGAACCCGCGGAGATAGCAGTGAAAGGGGACAGTGTCACGTTTGAATTGCCCTCTTACTCGGCAGGGGTGGTGACATTGGACATTTACTGAATAAGGGTTACCACAGGCATGGACGAAGAATGCGAACCATCCTGAGTGCACCGGACCTCGGCGAGCACCGGGTCAAGCTTGCAGAGTCGAAGAACCCGATCTCCGAAGGCTCAGAGTATTCATACGTACGTCAATACCAATCGTTCGTGTGGGCTGGAGGGCCAGGGGGGGGATTCTTTTCAACGATTCAGGCGATGACAGGCGCGGGCGCCTGATCTACATTTTCATGGCGTCCTACTTCACCCCCGCCGGGTCCCCGATGGTAGGGTGCTCGCAGTTCCGCGCAGCGGAACGGAGCGCACCGGCCTCACTTCACGATCGCCGGGTCCCAAATGGTGGCTTCGATGTAGCGCTCCGGACCCGTAACCGGGTCCCAGAAATAGTATAGCGAAACCTCCTTGCCGTCGGGACGCTGCACGCTGGCGGGATAGCCCAGGTCACGGCCGCCGCCGTCGTCGCGCAGGATGATTTCGTTGCCCCAGGTCTTGCCGTTGTCCGTGCTCAGCTTGGCGCACATGCGGAAGGGCGCGCGGCGCACGCCGTAGACAAGGCTGAGCCGTCCGTCCTTCAGTTTTAGCAGGCTCGGCGGGTTGCCGCCTTCGCCCGTATCGTCCACCGGGTCCGCGCACTTCTCCCAGGTGAGCCCGTTGTCATGGGACGCGTAGGCAGAGAGCCATGCCCGGTTGAAGTCGCGGCGTCGGATGACCGTGTAAATCTCGGTGGGGGAGAGGCGCACGGCCGACGGCATGATCGCGTAGCCCTTGGGCTCGTCGCCGATAAACGACAGGAAGTCCCAGGTCTTGCCGCCGTCCCGGGTGCGCACGCAGATGGGACGCCCCTCATCGCCGTCCCGCTTGGACGCCGTCAACAGCAGCGTGCACGCGTGCTCGCCGTCGACAAGATAACAGGTGCGCGCCGCCGTGCCGTGGGGCACAAAGTCGGGCAGCCGGAACGGCCCCTCCCAGTTGTGCCCGCGGTCATAGGAATAGAAGAAGCGCGACACGCCGCCGCCGATGTTCGACATGCGCAGTGTCATGCAGAAATCGGGGTGCTGAAAGTTGATACCGCCGGGACAGTCCATCAGCGGCGGAATCGGCACGCCCGGCAGTTCGGTGCCGTGCAGCGCGCCCTTGCCCTGCGGAATCAAATACCCCTTCTCGGCCGGGTTCTCGATGGTCCACGTCTCGCCGCCGTCCAGGCTGCGCGCGAGCAGGTGCTCCTCCGGCTTCTCCCGATCGATGTTGTGCAATTTCGGGCCAAGGTCCTTGTAGAATCCCCGGCTAAACCCCACCAGGATCTCATCACCCCAGTTCCAAATGCCGAAGTTCGCAGGCCACGCGCCGAAACGGCCCTTCTCGTAATACACCTTGACCTGCTTCGTATCGGTTGGTTTCTCGGCGGCTTGCGCCGCGGCACAGCACAGCACCGCCACCAGCGCAACGGCAACAAGGATTGTTCTGATGCTCATGATCTCCACTCCATAACGGTTCGAATCAGCAGTGAAGGTGAAACTTATGTGGGACAGGCGCCCTCGCCTGTCGGCCTGGGAAGTCTTCCGTGAACAGTAATCTTAACATGGATAAACAGGATGGACAGGATAAGACAGAGAGACCTGTCCCGCCTAATCTTGTCCATCCGGTCTATCCATGTCCAATTCTTGACCCGCAACCCGGGCTGCCATTGCGCCGCAAAGTAGACGCGGCATCCTGCCGCGTTCTTTGATAACCCAGGCTGCGCGTCACAAACCGCAAGCAAAGCAGTCCCGCCATCCCTGCCGCATTCCTCCCTCGTCCGCCGCGCGCGGGATAGACACGGCAAGAAAGAGGCTGGAAGCCTCTTCTACGTTGACGGCGGCTTCACTCCTCGTTCCCAAGGTGTATTTGGGAATGTACTTGTTCGCGAAGTTTATCCGCCTTGGCGGGTTGTGCTTCGCCATTTTCTCCTGACTCCTACCGTTTCTCCGGTCCCGCGCGCTTGGCAGTGTCTGCCGGAAAACCCTCTTCGCCGGGCGTGTTCCCAAAGGCGTTGTCATGCTCAAAACACGTCGCCCTGCGGTCCTGCGCGGCGTTGTTGTAGTTCATCGGTATCTTCACGTTGTGCACGTTGTTGCCGGTGATTTCGATGAAACCGCTGCCCTCGTCGAGGTAGATGCCCCCCGGCCCGCCCGGGCCGTTGTCGTGAATGTAATTCCCGCGGATGACCGTGCCTGGCTGGTTCCCCAGCGTGTAGACGCCGCCGCCGTCGTCGCGTTTCTGCATCACGTTTTGGATGTGGTTGTACTCGATGCGGTTCGCGCCCGCCGGCGTCGGCGTCGCATAGGTGTACGGAATCGGATAGGCCCCGCCGCCCGCATCCTCCTCGCCCCAGCCCCACCCCGCCGATATGCCCGAATAGGGCAGATCATAAATCTCGTTGTGCGAGATCACCGTCCCATTCGCATACCCCACGAAAATGCCCACGCTGCCCTCGAAGACTGTGCCGATGTTGCGGATGGTGCAGTTGGTGATGACGTTGTCACGGGTGATTAAACCTGGACTTGAGGGGTGGTGATCATTGGGAGTTACATCGCCAACTTGAATGGCAGATCCGGCGATGTCTTCAAAGAGGCAATTGTCAAGTGCGATTCCATGCGACCCTTCTTGGATGTCCAGACCGGCGCCTGCGAAATGCGAGAAGGAACAACGAACGAAACGGCAGTTATTTGACTTGGACAAAACCATACCCGCATGACTGCGGCTGTAACCGTTGTGTAGTATCGCCAGTTTGCCGTCACGTTCGACGATTCTTCCCGAGTCAAACGTGAAGTTCGCCTGCTCGTCCATATGCCGCTCTGCTCTGTACCCCTGAGCGGCAATGTATTCAAATGTGATGCCCTGAAACCAGACATTGTGAAGATTCCCCAAAAGCACTGGATCGACGGCGGCAATCATTGTGGCCGTGGTGATGTCTTCATCGGGACGGGGAATATAATGGAAAGCCCCCAGTTGGTCTTGATAATACTCACCAGGCTCATCCATCAGTTCAAAAGCATTTTCGATATACGCCGGTTCCCCGATTTGTACACCCTCTTTGTGCAGTCCAATGTAGAAATCCGGCTGGGTCATTACCGCAATCAAGCGCCCATCTCCGTCCTTTTGGAAACGCTCAATACGGCATGTCATGTGCGCCCAGGAGTTGAAATAACCCAAGAATAGGAACTCCGGATTTTGCCATGTTCCCATCGCTTCGTCGGGAAGCAGATAACCGGACACGCCATCGGGATGTTCCGTATCCCCCCATAACTTGGCGCCTGATGGAAAGATACCCCTTGCACGTTGCGCCCGTTTGCCGTTGACGAAGAGCGCCTTGCTCCAATCGGAGAATTCGTCTGTTATGCCAGCTCGCCACTTGCCCGTTTCGTCACGCGTCAGACCAACGAGTTTACGTCCTCCCGTAATGGTTGCCTTGTCTCCTGGCCACGCACGGACATAACACAGTAGGTCGCGCCCGGTTGGGAAGCATGACATGCCGAAAGAAGAGAAGATGCATGGTCCGTAGACGCCTGAATGGAGCCAGATGCTAATTCTAAAGAGCTTTCAAAATGAGACTAACACTGCTATACTGCAGCCATGGCAAGACCACGGCAAATCGACCCAGAGCTGGTGCAGAAAGCTCAGACCGTTGTCGCGCAAGCTACGGATCTGCAAGAGTTGAGGGCGG
>CAIUWO010000987.1 GCA_903902895.1 Candidatus Hydrogenedentota bacterium
TGGCTGACGCCAAGACAACGCGGCAGGATGCCGCGTCTACTTTGGCGGCCCGTGCCGGCGTGGGGTCGCGTTGCGGCGGACTGCGGGCGCGAAAACCGGGGATAGAATACCTTTTTGAGTTGACCAACCGGCAGCCGGGGCCCACTTTTTTGCCGGTCGCGGCGGCCTGCCGCATTCTTTTACGCAGTGGGATTCCAGGATAATTTCCCTTTAAGAAGGCCCCCGTGACTTGCTATACTCCCGGTGTTCCGAGGGACGGCGCGATGGGCTTCGCGCCGGGTCCGGTAAGCGCGAAGGGTGCGCCCGGAATTACCCCCACGGGACAGGCTGAATTGGCTGCGGTAGTTGCACGTTGGGCTGTGTGCTAGGCTTTTTTGCGTTCTGCGAGAGCTTGGCCGGTAACGTGCGTGCCTTTCTTGCGTTGAAGGAGATGCGGGATGGGGTATGACGTGGTGACCGTCGGGGTTGTTTGCGCCGATGTCATGGTGCGCCCTGTGGACACGATTCCGCCGCGGGGCACGCTTGGGCTGGTGCCGATGCTGGGCATGCACCTGGGCGGCCTTGCGGGGGTGACGGCGATTGTGTGCAGCCGTCTGGGGGGCAAGTCGGCCTTTGTCGGGCGCCTCGGCCGCGACAGCTTCGGCGATTTCCTGCTGGCCAAACTCCATGAAAACAGCGTCAACACGGCGGGCGTGCACCGCGTGGACACCTGCAATTCATCGGCCACGGTGGTGCTGATCAGCGAGGACGGCGAGCGCACCTTTCTGCACCACATGGGCACCAACGCCGAAACCTCCGAAGAGGACATCGACTTTGAGGTGGTGGGCCGGTCCAAGGTGCTGCACTGGGGCGGCCCGGCGATCACGCCCAAACTGGACGGCGCGCCCATGGGCCGCGCGTTTGAAAAGGCGCGGGCGCTCGGGGTCAAGACGAGCATGGACACCTGCTATGACGGCAAGGGCGTCTGGCTGCCGCTGATCGAGCCGTCGTTGCCGCACCTCGACATCGTCTTCTCCAGTTATGAAGAAGCCTGCCACTACACCGGTTGTGAGGACGTGGAGGCCATTGCGGACTTCTACCTTTCCTACGGCCCGGAGATTGCAGTCATCAAACTCGGGGCCGAGGGCATCTTCGTCAAGGGACAGGGGCAAAGCCTGCGCCTTCCGGCGCACCGGGTGCCGCGCGTGGTGGACACCACCGGGGCCGGTGACGCCGCCTGCGGCGCGTTCCTCTATGGATACACCCACGGCTGGGATTTGGCGCGCTGCGGCCGGCTGGCCAACGCCGTCGGCGGCCTGACGGTCCAGCGGATGGGCGGCTCGGAAGCGGTGGAGAGCCTGGAAAAGACCGTTGCGTTCATGGAGAGCCTCCATGATTGACCAAGTTCTTACGGTGATGTTCTCCGCCATATCGCTGGCCCAGACGGGCCAGGCCGCCATCACCACGAACGAGTTGGCTCCGCCGCCCGGCATGTCCACCAACGGCGCTCCGGCGGTCCCGCAAAAGACCGGCACCCCGTCCAAAGTGAAACAAGCCTCCCCTTCCGAAAAGCCCGCGCCCTCCCCGGAGACCCGTTCCCAGGCGCCGGCGGGGAACGCGAGGGACGTGGTGGTCGAGAACGCCGCGCCCGTACCGGCGCCATCGGGCACCGAAATGGCCCAGCCTACCAGCGAAGAAAGGCAGGCACCCACACCAAAACAGGCCAACGGCGCCGAAAGCCCTGGCCGGGTTGCCGCTTTTTGGTTTATACTTCCAAACCGCCCGTCGGCAAACAAATAGCAAGGATACAGCACTGTGCTTGTAACGGCTCTGATACTCGCAGCAGCCTCCCTGATTCCTGCCGTTGGCGAGGCCCCTTTCACTGTGTTCGCCCCTGACGCCGTGGTCCGCGACGCCGTCATTGACGCGGCGCACCAGCGCGTGATCGGGGCGGGCTACGATCAAAACGCCGTTTTCTCTGCCAATCCGCAGACGGGCGAGCGCACCGGCCAATTCCCCGCCGGACAGGGTCCGGCCAGTCTTGCCGTCTCCTCCGCCGGTGACTATCTCGCCTGCGTCAACAGTGTGGACGGCACCATAACACTGCTGATGCTTCCCAGTCTGGCCCCCAAGGCCACGCTGGCCATGGGCGGCGGGCCGTCCATGGTGGTCGCCACGGAGGACAACCGTTTTCTGATTGCCGATGCCTTTGACGACCGGATTGCCGTGCTTGACCCGGCCGACCAGGGCAGCGTGGCGTCTCTGGCCATCAAGGCGGGCGTGCCCACGGCCCTCGCTGTCAACGGCACCACGGTGGGGTGGATTCCCCGCACCGAGGCGAACGTGCTGCTTATGGACCTTCACCGCGCGGCGGACACCGCGCCCGTCCGCGTCCCCTTTCCGGCGCAGCCGGTCATGCTGCGGTCCATGGGCAAGGACCGGTTCGTGGTGGCCACGGCGGACAGCCTCTACATCCTTGATGCACGCTCGCGGTCCATCGGCGCCGGCAAGGCGATGCCCGTGGTCGATTTCGACGTGAACGAAACCAGCGTGGTTGCCCTCAGCGGCGGCGATTGCGTGACACTGGACGAATTCCTCAACGAAACCGGGCGGCGGCCCCTGCCCATCCCGGCCAAGCGCGTGCGCTGCGGCGGCGGTCTGGTCGTGCTTCTGGCTCCGCAGACGCGTCAGGCCGGATGCTGGTCCAATGCGCCCGCTCAGGCGGCCGGGGCGACCGCGGCCGCAACTGTTCCCGACAGCGCCGTCCTGACGGTGGTTGACGCCAAACCCATTGCGGACTCCGCCGCGCAGGACACCGTTGCCACGCCGGAGGTGGCGTCCCCCGTTTCTCCCGCCCCGGAACCCGTGCCGGTGCCGGAAGTTACCCCCGAACCAGTCGCAACCCCCGCGCCTTCGTCGACCGTCACCGCTCCCGCGCCCGAAACCGCGCCGGAACCCGCGCCGCAGGCCGCGGCTGAAACCAGCCCCGTTCCGGCAACAGGGACAGCCCCCGACACCAGTGCAGCCAAAGAGCAGGACGGGGACAAATCAGGTTATCGTCAGTATCCGATGCTTTCAGGCGGGCTGCGCGCCCCCGCGACCATGCGCGCCTCTGCCAATCCGCTGGAAAAGCCCGGCAAGTTGGGCATTCGCGATTCGCTGACCCGCCCCATCGAATTTGGATCGCCAAACCTCGGGTTTTCGCCGCCCGACTGGACGGAGCCGCTGCGCGACCTTGAGGCCGACAGCATGCAGACGGACCTGACCACGGGCCGCACGGTGCTTAACGACAACGTGCGCCTCCATCTGGGACAGATGTCCTTCCGGTCGGACCATTTTGCCTATTCCAACGAGGCGGCCAGTTATGAAGCCACGGGGAACGTGCTGGTCGAGCAGGCCGAGTCCAAAATGACGGCCGACGCGCTGACCTACAATGCGCCCACCGAAAAAGTCGTCGAGGAAACCTTCATTCTCGAGCCCCATGACGCGCAGTCGCTGGCAAAACGTCGGCTGAGCATGGGCCGCCTGATCGGCGACAATGTGCATATTCTGGAGCCCACACGGGAACTGTGGGCCGACCATGTGGACTACGATTTCGCCACGGAGAAGGGCGAACTGACCAATGCGCGCGGCAGTGCCGCGCTGTTCCATTATCGCGCCGGAAAACTCCAGATTCTGGGTCCAAAAGACACCATCGCGACGGACGCATGGGTGACCACCTGCCCCAACGAGGACCCGCACTACCGGATTTTGATGGACGAGGTGGTCACGGAAGACGGGGAAATCGTCTCCGGCAAGGGCGCCCGCCTTCAGTTGGGCCACACCAAAATGCCTTTCTCCCTGCCCTTTGTGAAAGGCGAGACGGGGGGCTATCCGTGGTCACTCGATTTCCAGACGGGCAGTTACGCGAAGACCGGCTATTTCATAAACGTGGGCCAGCAGTACACCATCACGCCCGAACTGACGCTCGGACCGCGCCTGATGCCCACGGCGAAGGAGGGCGTCGGCCTGGGCGGCGACTTGTACTATGACTACACAAAGAAACCCTCCTCCCGCCTGTTCCTGACCCAGGGTGAAATGCACGGCCTGTACACCACCGAGGGCAGGGGCTATTTTGAGTGGTATCACCGCTA
Source organism: Candidatus Hydrogenedentota bacterium (assembly GCA_903902895.1). Lineage (GTDB taxonomy): Bacteria > Hydrogenedentota > Hydrogenedentia > Hydrogenedentales > CAITNO01 > CAITNO01. The sequence continues at coordinate 4,113 of CAIUWO010000987.1, forward strand.
TGAGTATGAAAAGGACCTCGTGCTGCGCGTGCAGGCCGAGCAGTGGTCCGATCAGTACTTCTACAAGGACTTCTTCTGGGACGCCTACAAGAACCGCACGACGCCGCGCACCTTTGCCAACCTGACGTACCGGCAGGAGGACTATATCGCCACCGGCACGCTCAATGTGGACCCGCACTACTGGACCACGCCCCCCGATTCGGACTTTCCGGACGAGGCCAACGGCGACACGAACAGCTACCTGCAGTCATACGCTCCCGGCACGGAAAAACTGCCTGAGGCCACTTTCCACCTCCTTGACCGGCCGCTGGCGGAACATCTCTATTTCTCCTTCGACACCGTCAACGGCTATTACAACCGCCGCTTTGAGGGCAACGCCGGCAATGTTTACGGCACCCGCAGCGTGAACACAGCCCGCCTCACCTACGATTGGGACCCGCTTCCGGCGCTTGCCGTGACGCCCTTCTATGAAGCGCAGGGCGCGTGGTATCAGAACGAACTCATCACGGGGGATTCTTCCGCGCGCTTCTCCAATGTTCTGGGCGTCACACTGCAGAGCCGCTTCCACAAGGAATACCCCGGCTTCCTTAACTTCTCCTCCTTCAAGCACGTTGTGGTGCCCTCCATTACACTGTCCTACCGGCCCTCCTCAACCATGGATGCCGATGTCACGCCCCATTTTGACGCACTTGACAGCGTTGAGGGCCGAAGCCGCCTCGAGTCAAAGATAGCCAACGTCTTCTATGGCCGCGATGAGGAAAGCAAGGAAGTCTGGCAGGTGTGCCGCCTCAATCTTTACCAGGGCAACGATTTCTGGAACGAAGTGCGCAAGACCAGCGACTACGAGATTGAACTGGACCTGCGACCGCGGCCGTGGTGGGGTTTCCAGATGGTTGGCGAAAGCCACAACGTTGAGGATGGCGCCTTCTCCTCCACGGGTTCCCGCATTTATGACTCCTTCGGCGACATAACCGATGACTGGTTCCAAAGGCACGGCAACGGCGCCGCCTATCTAACGCAGACCGGGTCCGCCGACTATAACCGGGTCCTGACCCAGTTGTATTACGACGGCACCATGCGCGGCGGAAAGTTCAATTCGCGCGTCGGGTATGCGTACTCGGAGACGGCCGGCAATATAACCAACGAGGCCATCCTGTACGGCGTGGGGGTGCGTCTGGGAGACCTGTGGTCCGTGAGCGCCGAGCATCTATACGATGTCAATGACGGCACCATGCTGCGCCAGACCTATGAAATCCGCAGAATATTCCACTGCTTTGAGGCCGGGCTGCGCCTGCGCGAACGGCAAAGCGGCTGTGATGTGAGCGTTCGTTTCGGACTCGCGGCCTTCTCGGGGCCGCCGCTCAAATTCTAGCGCTCAGCGTTTTAGCGAGAGCACATCGTAGACCTCGACGGTCTGGTCCTTGCCCTTGACCATCTGGTGCCCCATGGGCACGGCCTCGACGCGTTCGCTGACCGCGTCGAACACCTCGCGTCCGACAAGTATCTTTCCCGGCCCGGCCATGTCGCAGAGACGCTTCGCCGTGTTTACCCGGTCGCCGACCACCGTGAAATCCATGCGCTTGGGCGACCCAATATAGCCGGCAATCACCTCGCCGCAGTCGATGCCTATGCCAATGTGGAACTGCGGCCGGTTCTCATGGGCCCTGAGCACGTTGAGCTCGGCGTTGCACGCCAGCATTTCCAGCGCGGTGCAGACGGCCCGGTACGGCTCGTCGCCGACGCTTATGGGCGCGCCGAAAATGGCCATAATCTCGTCGCCAATGTATTTGTCGAGCGTGCCCTCATACTTGAACACAATCTCCGTCATGGCGCTGAAGTGCTCGTTGAGAAGCCCCACCAGGAGCTGCGGGCTGAGCTGCTCGGCCAGTTTTGACGAGCCGCGTATGTCGCAGAACATGCTCGTCACGCGGGTTTTGTGGCCCCCGAGCACCAGTGTCTGCGAGTCGTTGAGCACCTTGTCAACCAGCGCGTTGGGCAGGAAACGGGCGAGATTCTGTCTGCGCCTCTCAGAGTCGACAATCTGCTCGGCCAACCGCGCGTTTTCGATAGCCATCGCCGACTGCGAGGCCAGGGAGGAGAAGAGTTCCAAATCCTCCTCGCTGAAACGCATGCCGGTCTTGCGCGTGTCCACATAAACGGACCCAAGAATGCGGTTCTCCACTTTGAGCGGCACGCACATGGCGCTCACAATCCTGCCGCGGACCACGCTGTCCCGGTTTCCAAACTCGCGGTCCGACCGGTCGGCCATGAGCACGGCCTCGCCGTCCATGGCGGCCTGGCCGGCGATGCCCATGCTGGGCGAGGCGGCCTCCAGTTCATGGCCCATCTCGCGGGCCACCTTGACCTGGAGCGTGCTGCTGCGCTCGTCGCTCAGCAGCACAAACCCGCGGTCCGCGTCGACCACCTCGATGATTGTGTCCAGCATGTCCGCCAGCCGCTTGTTCAGGTCAAAACTCGAGGTCATGACCTGGTTGGCGCGGTGGAGCGCGGCAAGGCGGCGATAGGCGCGGCCGATGCGTATGAATTCCTCGCCGGTCGGCGCGGGCGTTTCGGCGCGGGCGGCGACCGCCGCGCCCGAACCGCGTTTTCCGATGAGCGTCATGTTGGACCCGACCCGGTCCATTTCGGCGCGGATGCTGTTTAGGTTCTTGAGCAGCTGGCTGTCCTCCGCCGAGGCTGCGGTCCCCCCGGGACCCCGCGCGTGCAGCGTCTCATCGCGGAACACAAGACGGCACTTGCTGCCGAACCAGATTTCATCCATGTGCTTGAGCACGCGCTCCGACACCCGCTGCCGGTTCACGTAGGTGCCGTTGAGACTCTTGAGGTCGCGCAGCACGGTCGCATTGCCGCGCCGCAACAGTTGGGCGTGCTGTCTCGAAACCTCGTCGGCCACGAGCACCACGTCATTTTCGTCCGCCCGGCCAAACGTGAGCTCCGCGTTTGACAGGGGAACCGTCATGGGCGGAAGTCCGGGCTGTTCTATGATGACCTGAGGCATGGATGCTGCTCCTTCAGGCAATGATAACAGCCCCCCCTTGCCGGGTCAACGGCCGGGCAAAAGGAAACCGGGCGCGCGTCCCGTGGGGTGCGCGCGCCCGGATGTGGGTCAGGGAGTGGGGAATACTACTTCTTGCCGCTCTTCTTGGCAGTCTTGGCGGCCTTTTTGGCGACCTTGGCAACCTTGGCGGCCTTGCCGGCCTTCTCCGACTTCTTGGCCGCGACGCGCGGCGTCTCGAGGGCCGCCTGGGCGGCCGCGAAGCGCGCGATCGGGACGCGGAAGGGGGAGCAGGACACGTAGTTCAGGCCGACGCGGTGGCAGAATTTGACCGAGGCCGGCTCGCCGCCGTGCTCGCCGCAAATGCCGCACTTGAGGTCGCCGCGCGTGGCACGGCCCTTTTCGACCGCCATCTGCACGAGCTGTCCGATGCCTTCCTGGTCGAGCACCTCGAACGGGTCCTCCGGGAGGATCTTCTTGTCGAGGTAGGCCGGAAGGAAGCCGCCGATGTCGTCACGGCTGTAGCCGAAGCCCATCTGCGTCAGGTCGTTGGTGCCGAAGCTGAAGAAGTCGGCCACTTCGGCAATCTTGTCCGCCGTCAGCGCCGCGCGCGGGATCTCGATCATCGTGCCGATCATGTAGTTGAGCTTGACTTTCTGCTCCTTCTGCACTTCGGCGGCGACCTGCTCAATCAGGTTGCGCTGGTGAACCAGCTCGGCCTTGGTGCCCACAAGGGGAACCATGACCTCCGGATTGACCTTGATCTTCTCCTTGGCGAGCTGTGCCGCGGCCTGGAAGATGGCGCGCGCCTGCATCTCGGTGATTTCCGGATAGGCGATGCCGAGACGGCAGCCGCGGTGGCCGAGCATCGGGTTCAGCTCGTGAAGCTGCCTGATGCGGCTGTTGATGCCGTCGATCGTCAGGCCGGTCTTCTTGCTGAGTTCGGCAATCTGGATGTCGTTCATGCCGCCGACGAACTCGTGCAGGGGCGGGTCAAGCAGGCGGATGGTCACCGGACGGGCGCCCATGGCCTTGAACAGGCCGTAGAAGTCCTTCTGCTGGAAGGGGAGCAGCTTGGCAAGGGCCTTGCGGCGCGCCTCTTCGGAGTCCGCCAGAATCATCTCGCGCATGAAGGGGATGCGGGCGTCGTCGAAGAACATGTGCTCGGTGCGGCACAGGCCAATGCCTTCGGCGCCGAACGCGACCGCCTGCTCGGCGTCCTTCGGCGTGTCGGCGTTGGTGCGCACGTTGATCTGGCGCACATCGTCGGACCACTTCATGATCTTCTTGTAGAAGGGGTTCAGCTCGGGCTGGGCCGGAAGCACCGGAACCTGGCCCAGGTACACCTTGCCCACGCTGCCGTTCATCGAAATCCAGTCGCCTTCCCTGACAACATTGCCGCCCACGGTCATCTGCCGCTTGGCGAGGTCAATGTGAAGCGCGGCGCAGCCGACGATGCAGCACTTGCCCCAGCCGCGCGCGACGAGCGCCGCGTGCGAGGTCATGCCGCCCTTGGCGGTGAGGATGGCTTCGGCCACATGCATTCCGTGGACGTCCTCGGGCGAGGTCTCATTGCGGACCAGCATGACCGTCTTGCCCTTCTTGGCCCACTCCGCCGCGTCGTCCGCGGTGAACACGACCTGGCCCACGGCCCCGCCGGGACCGGCCGGGAGGCCCTTGGCCAGCACCGTCGCGGTCTTCTCGGCCTTCGGGTCAAGCATCGTGTGCAGCAGCTCGTCCAACTGCGACGGCGCAACGCGCATGATCGCCGTGTCCTTCGAGATCAGCTTGCTCTCGGCCATCTCGACCGCCATGCGTACCGCCGCCGTGCCCGTGCGCTTGCCGACGCGGCACTGCAGCATCCACAGCACGCCTTCCTCGATGGTGAACTCGATGTCCATCATGTCTTTGTAGTGCTTTTCCAGCTTGGTGCGGATGGCGTCAAGCTGCTTGTAAATCTTCGGGCTCGCCTCTTCAAGCGAGGTGAGGTGGGCCGACTGCTCGCCCTTGGTGGCCTTGTTGATCGGGCTGGGGGTGCGGGTGCCCGCGACCACGTCCTCGCCCTGCGCGTTGACCAGCCACTCGCCGTAGAACAGGTTTTCGCCGGTGGCGGCGTTGCGCGTGAACGCCACGCCCGTGGCCGAGGTGTCGCCCGTGTTGCCGAACACCATCGCCTGAACGTTGACGGCCGTGCCCCAGTTGTCCGGAATGCGCTCGATGCGGCGGTACGCGATGGCGCGCTTGCCGTTCCAGGACTGGAACACGCCCTTGATCCCGCCCCACATCTGGGCCTGCGCGTCATCGGGGAATTCCTTGCCGATGACCTTCTTCACAATGGCCTTGAACTGTTCGGCCAGGGCCTTGAGGTCTTCCGCCGTGAGCTGCGTGTCTTCCGTGTAGCCCTTGGCCTTCTTCACCGCCTCCATCGCGTGCTCAAGCTGCATGCGCACGCCCTTGCCTTCGGCGGGCTCAATGCCGGCGGCCTTTTCCATGACCACGTCGGCGTACATCATGATCAGGCGGCGGTACGAGTCGTACACAAAGCGCTCGTTGCCCGTCTTTGCGATGAGGCCCGGGATCGTCTTGCTGGTGAGGCCGACATTGAGCACCGTGTCCATCATGCCCGGCATGGACTTGCGGGCGCCGGAACGCACGGAAACAAGCAGCGGATTCTTCGGGTCGCCAAACTTCTTGCCCATGATCTTTTCAGTCTTGGCAAGCGCCTTCGCGACTTCCTGGTCCAATTCCTTGGGCAGCGCGCCCTTGTTCTCATAATACGTCACGCACATCTCGGTCGTGATCGTGAAACCCGCCGGCACCGGAATGCCCAGGTCGCACATCTCGGCAAGATTCGCGCCCTTGCCGCCGAGAAGCTCTTTCATCTTCTCGTTGCCGTCGGCCTTTTCGCCGCCGAAAAAGTACACATTCTTCTTCGCCATGATGTTGCATTCTCCTTGCAGATTGCTGAAAACCGCCTGCGTGGGTCATACCGCTTCCCAAATCACATAGTTGGGAAAACAAAAGCGAAGCCGGCGCAGGATGCCATACCGACGAGAATCCCCCCGTCGGTAACACTGTGGAATTATATAAAACCCCGACCCGCGCGTGCAAGTAGAAAATACGGACAATTGCGGGCGTCCATGCCCTTTGCAACCCAAAACAGCCCCCCAAGACCCCAAATTGGACACCCATGCCCGCGCTGTGGAATAATCCACACCACACACGCGCGCCCGTAGCTCAGGTGGATAGAGCGTCAGCCTTCTAAGCTGAATGCCGCTGGTTCGAGTCCAGCCGGGCGCGCCAGTTCTTTTTTTCGGCATGCGCTGCAAATGCCGTTGCCACCCGGTGCTATCGCGTGGGTGGGCGGCGCGGGGCGCAGCGAAACTTGCCGCCGCTGTGGCAAATGGGTTGTGGCGCGCATATTCCTTCTGGAGCGAGTTCAGAGGAGGAAACCACCACCCTGCGGGCAGGCAGCGCGCCGCCCGTGCGCCACGGAGGACCTGGAGCGGCATGGCCGCAACCAAAACA
>CAIUWO010000988.1 GCA_903902895.1 Candidatus Hydrogenedentota bacterium
CGCGCCTGCCCGGCTTGCACCGGGCAGGCGCGGTCTTTGGTGGTCCGGGTCTTCCGTCTGCGAAATTGGATTTACTGTAGCGCCCGCCCTTGTGGCGGGCGTACGGCGGGCGAAGGCCCGCCGTTTCCGACAGGTCCCGCGCAGGCGGGACAGCCCCCCTCAATGGGGGACATGGGACAGGCGCTCGGTCAGGTCTTGACGGTATGCATTCCGCAGCCTACTCTTGTCCCTGCCATCTTGAAATGGCAGGGTGATCGAATCAAACCGGGGCGTAACCGAAAGGATTTTGGAGTGCAAACACGTCCGCTGGAAATCCTGGCATCGAAAGACGGACCTTGACATGAGCCGAGCGACACTCGTTGCCGTCCCTTCGGGCCATTCCCTTCCTGTTTTCCTGCATTGTTTATGACTTCGGAGTACTCCCGTGCGTCGTCGCCGCGTCTCTATTTGCGTTGCCACAAAGAAAGCCGGTTGCTGAAAGCGCCGCGGCGCGCTATACTGGCCCGGAAAACTCGACGGAACAGCGGCGGACCTGGAAGACTTGGCCACTTTCGCGGGGAGTTTTACGGGAAAAGAAAGACGGACCGGGGCAGTCAGGACAGAGGGCGTCTGTAACAGAATGACACACAAGTATAACGCGTTCAGGGGATTCAAACGGGTATCCTTTATTCTCTCGCTGCTGGCGGTCTTGGCGGTGCCCTCTGCTCCGGCCGCCGTGGTGTACGTCAATGCGGCGTCCACCGCACCGGCTCCTGACGGTACAACATGGGCCACAGCCTTTCGTGATCTTCAGGCGGCGGCTAACGCGGCCGGCTTTGGCTATGAGGTTTGGGTCGCCGCAGGCACCTATACCGGCACCGGGGATCAGGTGGTGTACTTGGGAAGGGACGCCCCGCTTTACGGCGGTTTCAACGGCAGCGAGACACAACGCGCCCAGCGCGACTGGAATGCCCACACGACCATCATAGACGGGCAGAAGGCCCGGTGCTGCGTCACCACGACCGATGCGGGCAGCGTGGACGGTTTCACATTGCAGAATGGCCAGGCCGTTATGGGCGGAGGAATGTGGAAAGGTCGCGCAGTCAACTGCACATTCGTCGGCAACAAGGCGGAGGTTCAAGGTGGCGGGATGTGCGGCGGCAATGCCACCAACTGCGCGTTCCTCGGAAATTCCGCACCGTGGGGAGGCGGGCTGGACAACGGCAGCGCCACGGACTGCGCGTTTACGGGAAACACGGTGACATCAGGCGGCGGCGGACTCACACACGGCAACGCCACCAACTGTGTTTTCACCGGGAATACAGCCCAACTTGGCGGCGGCGTGTGGACGAGCACGGCGGTCAACAGCACGTTCATCGAAAACCTTGCGACATATCAGGGTGGTGGGGCCGAGAGCAGCACGGTCACCAACTGCAAATTCAACCGAAATGCCGCGATATACGGCGGCGGGGCCATGAATTGCACAACCATCAACTGCGTACTTGCCGGCAATAGGGCCTCGCAGCGAGGCGGCGGAGCGTATGACTGCACGGCCACCAACTGCACGTTTGTCGGAAACTTTGCATCCTACGGCGCCGGCGGGATGAAAGGCGGCACGGCGGGTAACTGTATCTTCTGGGGGGACAGACCGTTTGCGACAGAGGACACGGCGGTTTCCTCTTCCTGCCTTTCTCCGCAGAATGCTGGCCCCGGAAACATTACGGGCAATCCCGGATTCGCCGACCCGATCGCGGGCGATTTCCGGCTGCGCGCCGCCTCGCCCTGCGTGAACACCGGCACCGCCCCAGGCGCCCCGGCCACGGATATTCTGGGCAGGGCGCGGCCGCAGGGTGCAGAGGTGGACATGGGCGCCTATGAGTACCATCCTGAAGACGACGCGCACGTCGTGACGCTGCCGGCCGTGCTTCGTGTAAATGCGGCCTCCACTGCGGCAACGCCCGACGGCCTGACATGGGCCACCGCATTTCCCACGTTGCAGGAAGCGGCCATCCAGGCGGGTTACGGCACCACTTCGGAAATCTGGGTGGCCAAGGGGACCTACCGCGGGGCCGATGGCACGGAAGTGGTCTATCTGATGCCGGGCACGGCACTGTACGGCGGATTCTTGGGCGGTGAATCCACGCGCGATGCCCGCAGTTCGGACGCCCGGATTACGATAATAGACGGCCAGGCGCGTCAGCGGTGCGTTACGGCAGACGAGACAAATCTGGTCGAAGGGTTAACGCTAAAGAATGGTCAGACCCTTGAAGAAGGTGGTGGAATGTACAACGGCAGGGCCGTCCGTTGCGTGTTTTCGGGCAACAACGCCGGGGACGGCGCCGGAGCCTATAAAGTGACCGCCACCGACTGTACATTCAAGGGGAACAGGGCAATATCGCACGGCGGCGGGATGTATGAAGGAACAGCCACCAGGTGCAGTTTCTCCGGTAACGCAGGCACAGGCGGTGGGATGGCTTTTGGCACCGCCACCGACTGTACTTTCACCGGAAACGATGGAGGCGGAAAGTTTGACGGCACGGCCACCAATTGCCTCTTCTCGGGAAACAAAGCCGGCGGGATGCTTGCCGGCACTGCCGTCAACTGTGTCTTCTCCGCCAATTATGGCGGCGGTATGAATGCAGGCTCGGTCACTAACTGCACGCTTTCCGGAAACGACGGCGGTGGGTTGATCCGGGGTGCGGCACTCAATTCCATTATCTGGGGAAACACGCCGAATGAAATGGAGGCCAGTTCGGCTTCTTTCACCTGTTCCACCGTCGTGACCGCGGGGACGGGGAACATTACGGTCAATCCCATGTTTGTGAACCCCGCAGCTGGCGATTTCCGATTGCGTGCCGAATCACCCTGCGTGAACACCGCCACCGAAACCGGGGCTCCAGCCTTGGATTTCTTGGGCAGGGCGCGGCCTCAGGGCACAGAAGTGGACATGGGTGCGTATGAGTACTATCCCGGGGACGAGGCAAATTCGGTCATTCCGCCGGCTGTACTGCGCGTGAATGCGGCTTCCAGCGCATCCGCGCCGGACGGACTGACATGGGCGACCGCCTATTCCACATTGCAGGCGGCGGTGGACCGGGCCGGATTTGGTGCTGAGATATGGGTGGTCCAGGGAACGTATACATCGTCTTACGATGCGGACCAGGTGCTTCGGCTAAAACCGTGTGTGACCGTGCACGGCGGCTTCACAGGAGTGGAAACATCACGGGACGCCAGAAGTCCGGATGTCAGCGCCACCATTATTGACGGCCAGAACGCCCGGCCGTGCGTTTCGGCAAACTCTTCAAATGTTATCGACGGTTTCACGCTGAGAAACGGTCTGGGCCAGGTCGGCGCCGGAATGCGTTATGGTACGGCCGTCAACTGCGTGTTCACCGGGAACAGGACGACCGCGTATGGCGGTGGCGGGATGGACAAAGGGACGGCTGTAAACTGCACCTTCTTTGGAAACACGGCGGCGGAAAGTGGAGGGGGGACGCACGAGGGAACGGCTGTAAACTGTATTATTTGGGGGAACAGCCCTGACGAGACCCAGGAAACGACCGTTTCGTTTTCCTGCCTGTCCGCGGCAACCGCGGGGAACGGAAACATTGCCGCCGACCCGGACTTTGTGGATTCCGGGGCGGGCGATTTTCGTTTGAACGTCGGCTCGCCCTGTCTGGACGCAGGCACGCCTGATGGCGCACCTTCGAACGACATCCTGAATGTGCCGCGTCCGCAGGGGGGCGGGTATGACATGGGCGCCCACGAGACGGTGCTGGTGACAGTGCCGAACCTTGCCGGACTCGCCCGCGTGGCCGCCCGGCAAATGGTTGCCGCCGCGCACCTCTATGTGCGCAATGAGACGGAGGAATATCATCTCACAGTGCCGCAGGACCTTGTTTTCGGCCAAACGCCCGCGGCGGGGCTGCAGGCCCTTTCCGGTATGCCGGTGGACTTGGTGATTTCCAAGGGGCCGCAGCCCGCACCCGTGCCGGATGTGGTCGGACTGACGCAGGAAGCGGCCGCCGGATCGATAACGGCTGCGGGTCTCGCGGTTGGCACGGTGAGTCAGGCGTACAGCCTTACCATATCGGCTGGCTCCGTGCTGTCGCAGACGCCACTTGCGGGGACGGAAGTGCTGCCTGGCAGCACGATAGACTTGGTCGTCAGCAGGGGTGGCATTGTGGTGCCGGGCGTGGAGGGCCAGACGCAAAGTGCGGCTTCGTTGGCACTCACAGCCGCGGAGCTTGCCGTGGGGGCCGTGACGCAGGAGTACAGCCTGAGCGTGCCTGCGGGCAGTGTAATCTCACAGTCCATTGCGGCGGGCGCGCAAGTGCTTCCGGGTGAGGTGGTCGACTTGGTCATCAGCAAAGGCGGCATAGTCATGCCCGGCGTGGAGGGCCAGACGCAAAGTGCGGCGTCGTTGGCGCTCACAGCCGCGGAACTCGCTGTCGGGGCCGTGACGCGGCAATACAGCCTGAGCGTGCCTGCGGGCAGTGTAATCTCACAGTCCATTGCGGCGGGCGCGCAAGTGCTTCCGGGTGCGGCGGTCGACTTGGTCATCAGCAAAGGCGGCATAGTCGTGCCTGATGTTGTGGGCCATGCGCAGAGCGCCGCGGTGTCCGCACTCACAGCCGCGGAACTCGTTGTCGGGGCCGTGACGCGGCAATACAGCCCGACCCAGCCTGCGGGCAGTGTGGTTTCCCAATCCGTTGCGGCGGGGACAGTGGTGCTGCCCGTAACGCCAGTCGGTTTGGTTATATCGAACGGCCCGCAACCGCTGCCAGTGCCCGACCTGTCGGGACAGACGCAGAGCGCCGCCACTTCGGCACTCACGGGAGCCGGACTGGTTGTCGGGGTCATCACGCGGCAGTATAGCGCCACTGTTCCGGCGGGTGCTGTCCTTTCGCAGGACCCCTCCGCAGGAACATCCGTACTGCCCGGCACCGCGGTAAGCTTGGTGATTAGCCGCGGCGCGCAGGCCGCCGTCGTGCCCAAAGTCGTGGGCCAGCCGCAGGCGCAGGCCGAGACGGCCATTGCTGGCGCGGGTCTGGTGCTTGGTTTGGTCACGGCGGCGTACAGTGATGCCGTGGTGGCCGGCAGTGTGATTTCGCAGAGTCCCGCGGCGGGCGCCGAACTGCCGCCGGGAATGACGGTGAGCATTGTCGTGAGCCTTGGCGCCGCACCGGCGGCGGAGGGTGAAGGCGAACCCGTGGATGCCGACACGGCGCGTGAAGCGCTCAATGCGGCCTTCGCCGACGCCGACACCAACGGCGACGATGCCCTCTCGTTCGAAGAGGCCGCCGCCCGGATGTCTGGACTGCCCCGGGCGGTGTTCGACGAACTCGATACGGACGGCGACGGGCAACTGGCCTCCGATGAACTGGGCGTGGATGACGGCGCCGGCTGCACCGGCTGCCAGGGCGGCAGGAAGGCCTTCGATCCCACGCGCATGGGCGACCTGTTCCTGATGGCGCTGGGGGCGATGGGTTTGGCCGTGATGTCCACGCTCCGCCGACCGTAAGACAGAATCGTTAAGCCGTTGTAACATTCGCGCGCCTGCCCGGCTTGCACTGGGCAGGCGCGGTTTTTGGTGGTTCGGGGCTTCCAGTTACGATCCCGGATCTACCGAATCGTCCGCCCGTTCGGTACCGACTTGCCGCATGGCCGCCGCTTCATTAGAATGGAGGCCCAATCAGGAGGTTCAATATATGTCCAAAGTGCTGGTGCTGCTTGCGCAGGGTTGCGAAGAGCTGGAAGCGGTCACGATTATCGACGTGCTGCGGCGCGGCGGGGTCGATGTGGTGGCCGCGGGTTTGGACGACAGTGTGATTGAGGCGAGCCGTGGTGTGGCGCTGATGCCGGAC
>CAIUWO010000989.1 GCA_903902895.1 Candidatus Hydrogenedentota bacterium
TACTGGTTGGCCACGCGGACCACGTCGTCGCGGGTGACGGCCTCCATGCGCTTTATCCGGCCGAGGGCGTGCTCCCACGGCTCAAAGGCGATCCATGCGCCGCGCATGCGGTCCACCCGGTTGTCGTCCGATTCCAGCCCGGTCTTCTCCATGCGCTTGAAGTCGTTGACGACGGCCTGAATCAGCCAGTCGTCAAACTCGCCGCGCTTGATGTGCTCAAGCTGCTCTATCAGCAGTTTCTCCACCTCCTCCTTGCTCTGGCCCGGCTTGGGAATGCCGTAGAGGTACTGGGTGCCGTAGTCGTTCATCTGAAGCGGGTAGGCGCCCGCCCGGGTCATCCGCTGCTGCTGGTTCAGGTTCAGGTTGATGAGCCCGGCGGTGGCGTTGTCGAGCAGCATGTCCACCATCAGCAGCGCCTCGGCGTCGGCGTGGACCCGCGGCACGGTGCGGAAAGCCAGCAGCACCATCTCGTCGGACTGGAACTGGATGCGCACCTCCTCGCGGACCGTGGGCGCCGGGTCGTCCCAGGTGGGCCGCTGGGGCAGTTCCCGCGGCTCCCAGTCGGCAAAGTACTGGTTGACCACCGCAATCGTCTCGTCGGGATTGATGTCGCCCGAGATGAACACGGCCATGTTGTTGGGCACGTACCAGGTTGTGTAGAAGTCGTGCAGGTTCTTGAGGGACGGGTTTTTCAGGTGTTCGACCGACCCAAGGGTGGGCTTCTGGCCGTAGGGATGAATCTTAAACAGTTTTGCGTCGACCGCCAGCTGCAGGGCGCGGTCCTTGTTGTCGAGCGCGCGGTTCATCTCCTCGTAAACCGTCTCCAGTTCGGTCTGGAACAGGCGGAAGACGGGCTGCTTGAAACGGTCAGACTCGATGAAGGCCCACGGGCGGAGCCGGTTCGCCGGGAGGTCCACCTGGTAGACGACCTCCTCGTGCCAGGTGTGCGCGTTGAGCATGCGCGAGCCCATGGACTTGTAGACCCGGTCCAGTTCGTTGGGCACGGCGAACTTGGCCGCCTCCTCCGAGGCCCGGTTGATTTGGAGGTACAGCGCCTTGCGCTTTTCGGGCTCGGTGGCGCGGAAGTGCTCCTCGTAGAGCGCGTCGATCCTGTCGAGCCAGGGCTTTTCCTGCGCAAAGTCGGTCGTGCCCAGCCGCTGCGACCCCTTGAAGAGCAGGTGCTCCATGTAATGGGCCAGCCCGGTCGAATCGACCGGGTCATACTTGCTGCCGGTGCGCACGGCCATCTCCGCGAAGAAGCGGGGGGTGTTGTGGTTTTCGGACAAATACACCTCCAGCCCGTTCTTGAGCCGGTACATGTGCACGCCCATGGGGTCGCCGGGCAGCGGGCCCGAGACCTTTTCCCAGTCGGCGCGGGCCGCGCCGGAGGCGAGTATCGTTGCGGCCGCCGCGGCGGCGAGGGCAAAGCGGGTGGCGGGATGTCTGTTTGGACTCGTCATGAATGAACCTCCTTGCACGTGGGACCGTGCGTATCCATTGTAAACGATGAACATAACGGTATTACATGACATTCCGAAGCCTGCCCGTGCGGGGCGCGTCCGCGCAACCGGAGCCCCCCCTGCCGCCTGCCCACCCCCCGCGATGTTGAAAAACTCCGCGGCACGGGGTATCGTCTTGACAATGAATGGCGGCGGGGCGGCTGTCCCGAAGGAAACACTGTGGATTTTGACAGGGAAACACTGACCGCGAACGACGGGGCAAGGACCGCATCACCGGGAAGGTTCGTTGGGGAACTGGCGTTGCATGCGCTGCTGCTGGTGCTGTTGCTGGCGGCCATGTTTCCCGGTGTCTTCTTTCGCGGGGAGATAGTGTCGCCCTCCAATCTGCTCTACACGAGTCCGCCCTGGGACAAATACACCCCGCCCGGCGTGGAGCCCATGCGCAACCGGCTCATGTCGGATGTGATGACGGCGTTCACCCCCTATTACGCGCTCAGCAAGCAGGCCTTTTCGGACGGCGAGTGGCCCCTTTGGAACCCGCTCGAATTCGCCGGCATTCCGCTTCTGGCGAACGCGCAGAGCACGGTCATGTACCCCCCGCGGCTGGTGATGGCCGGACACGACCTGCCACGGGGCATCACCTGGTTTGTGCTGTTCAAACTGTGGCTGTGCGGCATGACCGCCTGGTGCTGCGCGCGCGGGCTGCGCCTCGGCCCGGCGGCGGCGGTGTTTTTTTCGGTGGCCTGGATGCTGGCCAGTTACAACCTTGTCTGGGCCATGTGGTCGCTGCCGGACGTTTCGGCGTGGATGCCGCCGCTCTTTCTGGGCGTGGAATGGATACTGTCGGGCCGGTACCGGCGCGGCGTCGCAACCGCGGCGTTCAGCGCCGCGCTGCTGCTGCTGGCGGGCCATCCGGAGACGGCGTTTTCGATGTCACTGGGTCTGGGGGTGTACTTCGCGCTGCGCCTCGCCTGGAACGCGCGGCAGGGCCTGCCGGTCTGGCGGCCCGTGGCCGCCTACGCGACCGCGTGGACGCTGGCCCTGGCGCTGTCCGCCGTCACGCTGGTTCCGCTGGTGGAATACCTCCTCAACAGCGCCACCTTCTTCGACCGGCCAAGCCAGCTCCGCTACGTGCTGACGCCAAGTTCGGCGGCCTCCTTCTGGGCGCCCCGTTTTCTGGGCACCTGGCCGGACAAGAACTTCTGGGGTGAACTCAATTCGAACCTGCAGATGATGCTGTATCCGGGCATGGCGGTATGGCTGGCCATACCGCTGCTGTTCGCGCGGCGGCGGGGGGCGGAGGGTATGGGTCCAAAACGCGGCTGGACGCCGCAGGCGGCCTGTCTGGCGCTGGCCGCCGCATACGCGGTAATGATGGCCTTCGCCATGCCCCCGTTCGACAAGACACAGGCGCTTCCGGTGCTGGGCTCTATGCTGGTCTGCTACCACGTCGCTTTTGCCCTCTTCGCGCTTCCGCTGCTCGCCGCGATGGGGCTGGACCACTGGACCGCCGCGCCGCGCCGCTGGCGCGAACTGGGATGGGCGCTGCCCGTTGCGGCGGCCGGGTTCGCGTTGTTGGCGATAATCTACCGGTTCAACGCGCCGCTGCTGCAGGCAATGAAGCAGGACGGGTTCGTGCGCCAGCAGATGTGGATCGCCGCGGGAATGGCCGCTGCGGGGCTCCTGCTTGCGGGACTGCACTGCCTGCGGCCGATGCCACGCATGGTGCCGCTGCTCCTGGCGGCGCTGGTTGCGGCGGACCTGCTGTACGCGAACCGCGGCATGGACCCCGTGGTGCCGCGCGAAACCTTCTGTCCGAGAACGGCGCTGACCGACTATTTGCAGGGGCTTGGGAAGCCGGTGCGTGTGGGCATCTCCGAGGGCGGCATTCCGGCGGGCCTCCTCACCCCCTACGGCATTGAGGACTGGGTCGCCTATGACGGGCTGTACCCCGCGCGGATGTGGCGTTTCCAGCGGACGCTGGGGCCGGATTTATGGAACAGCATGGAGCCCGCCGCGTCCATCGCCTATTACCTGAACAACCCCGCGTTTCCACCGATCATGGCCGAGGCCAACCTGGCGCGGATGGAGCGCCTGACAACGCTGGACGGAATCGAGGTCTACCGAAATCCGCGCGCGCTGCCCCGCGCCCGTCTGGTTTCCCGCGCACAGACAATGGACCGGGAGGCCATGTTCGCGAGGATGCGTCAGAAGGACTTCGACCCCGCAACAGACGCGCTGCTGGAGTTGGCGCCCAAGGCGCCCCTTCCCTCGTCGGACAGGCCCGCCGGCGGGGCGCGCATCACCCATTACAGCGGCAACCGCGTCACCGTTGAGGCCGATGCGGCCGCCCCGTGCGTTCTCGTGCTGGCCGACGCGTACTATCCCGGCTGGCGGGTGCGGGTCGACGGCGTGCCGGCGGAACTGTTCCCCGTCTACACGGTGTTTCGCGGCGTGGTGCTGGCCCCGGGAAAACACACGGTGACGTTTGTTTTCGCCCCGGCCAGCTTCCGCGTGGGGCTCGCCGTCTCCACGGGGGCGCTGGTGATTATGGGTGCCTGGGCCTGCCTGCGCCTGGCGCGGCGGCGGCGCGCTACTCCGTGATGTCCCGCTGAACCGTGTCGCCCGGGCGGGTGGACAGGTTCGGCCATATCTTGCGTCCCGGATAGAAGGAGGTGTTGATGCCGGTGTGCACGTGGTCGCCCAGGATCGCCCCCAGTTTCTTGCGGCCCGTGTCAATAAGCGCGCCGCCCACCATGGACTTCACGGTCTGCCCGTCGTGGCGCACGTTGGCGGTGATGGTGCCGCAGGCCAGATTGACGTGGGCGCCGATCACGCTGTCGCCAATGTAGTTCTGGTGCGGCGCATGGGCGTCCTCGAGCAGCACGGACGCCTTAATCTCGCTGGCATGGCCCACGCCGCACCGGTCGCAAAGCACGGTGTACGGGCGTATCCAGCAGTTCGGGCCGATGGTGCAGTCGCGGCCGATGTAGACGGGGCCGTCGATCACCGCGCCGGGGCGGACCACCGTGCCGGGACCGATGTAGACCGGCCCGGAGATGGTGGCCCGGTCGCTCACCTCGCCCTCAATGCCCGGCACCAGGCAATGGTCGAGGAAATACTTGTTCACGTCGAGCAGATGCCACGGATAGCCCACGGGCAGCCAGTAGCCCGCGGTGCGGACGACATGGAAACCGCCCGTTTCCGCCAGTGCCTGCACCGCGTCCGTGACCTCAATCTCGCCGCGCACCGAGGGGGGCAGACCGCGCAGGATGTCGAACACCTCCACGGGGAACTTGTACGCGCCGATGTTGGCAAGGTTGGAGAACACCTTGTCGGGCTTCTCCACCAACCGCACGACGCGGTCATGGTCGTCCGTCTCATAGATGCCATAAAGGCGCGGGTCGGGCACTTCCATGGCCAGCGCCGCCGAGTCGGCCGCGGCCAACCGCGCCAAATCGACCGGGTCATAGAGGTCGTCGCCGTTCTGCACGATAAACGGCCCGTCCACGTGTGAGGCGCACTGGAGCACGGCATGACCCGTGCCGCGCTGCTCCAACTGCTCGACATAGGTGATTGGGATGCCCTGACAGGCATGGCCGAACTGCGCGCGGATCATTTCCTGGCGGTACCCGACCACGATGACCACGCCGTCCACCAGCGGGGCCAACGCCTCGATTTGCCAGGCCAGTATGGATTTGCCCAACACCGGCAGCAGCGGTTTGGGCCGGGTCAGCGTAAGGGGGTAGGTGCGGGTCGATTTGCCCGCCGCCATAATGACAGCTTTCATCGGGGAGTCTCCTTAGTCGCGGATGTTACCCCACGCCCGGCGCCTTGGGCAAAAAAGACGACGTGCGGGTTCTGGAAATTCAGCGCATTCGGTTTACCGTACCCGGCGGCTCGCCACAAGCAGCAGCACGGCAAGGCTCAGTCCGGCGAGGAATAGGTCGCCCAAGCTTTTCTGGAGACCGCCGAAGGTCAGCACGGACTTGCTGCAGGCGCAGCCGCTGTCCGTTCCCGTGAATGCCGACAGTTCGTCCTGCGACAGGGTCCCATCGTTGCTCGTGTCGATGACCATGAAGTCGGCGGCGTCCAGTGCGGGCTGGACGGCCTCGACCTCGGAAAGGCTTAGCACCCCGTCCTGGTCGCTGTCGGCTGCGGAAAAGCCGTCATAAAGCTGCTGCGCCATCTCCGTCACGGGCACAGGCTCGCCCTCCGCCGGTGTCGGGCAGGCGCCGGTGGAAACGACCAGTGTCACCACCGCACCCTGGGCCGCAGTGGTGTTGGCCGCGGGGCTCTGGCTGACAATCTGGCCACTCGGGAAGATGTCGCTGCACTGTTGGGAGGCGGTCTGCGCCGTCAGTCCGGTCCACTGCAGCGTGGACAGGGCCGCGGCCTGCCCGAGACCCACCACACCGGGCACGGTGACCTGAAGCACCGGCTCACCCTCGTCGGACGGGGCAATGCCGACATCGTCGATGAAGAAATTGGTCACGCCCGTGCCGCCTGTGCCGTCGGTGTGCCCCTCAAAACGGAGCACATGCGGCGCGCCGTCGGTGTAGGCGGACAGGGAAACGGTGACAGTCCTGAAGGTGGCGTAGGCGGAGGCGGCCGCCTCCGTGACCTTAAACACCTGGGTGCCGTCCATCAGCACCCGCAAATAGCCGGGCACGTGCGCGGCCGGTATTTCCAGCTGGAAGGTGAGCAGCGCGGAGACCGTGTTAGGGATGGTGACGCTTTGGGCGACAAAGCCGTCTTCGATTTTGCTCTCCACGCCGCCGAACCATGCCCACCAGGCGCCCTCGAAGGGACCGGTGGTGTTCCCCAGTCCGCAGTTCGCCGCATCGCAGACCACGGACCCGTAAGCGGTTGAGTCCTGGCTCCAAACGGGATTGGGGTTGCCCAGTTCAAAACCGCCGTCGGCCAGCGGATTGGCGGCGGTGGTGAAGGTGTAGCAGTCGCCGCCGTTGTCGACGGTTGCGCTGTTGCCGACGGTGTCGGTCGCCGTCACGGCCGCAAAGTATGGTGTCTCGGGGGCAAGCCCGCTCAACGTCTTGCTGTGGGTCGTGCCCGCAGCGGTTGAGACAGTGGCCGCGCCCGCGTCCTGGCAGGTCGTCGTCGCGTAGGATATCTTGCAGGCCGCCTTTTCATTGGTCTGAAACTGTGCCAGTTCCGAGCTTCCGGTGAGACCGCTGAAGACTATATTGCTGATTACCGGGGGCACACAGTCCACCGGCGCGGTCGCGATAATGTTCTCCTGCGCGCCCAAGCCGGTGTCGAGGTCACTGTAAAGCACGGTAATAATCGTTCCGTCGGCAACGTTGAGGATGCCGTCCTGCGCGGTGACCGTGCCCGCCTGCAATGCAATGGTTCCCGTGAAGGTGCGGGAACCGGCCAGTGTCTCAATCAACAGCACCGATTCGGTGTCGCCAGCGCCCGAGGTCACGGTGGCCTGCTGGGAACTGCCGCTCGCGTTGGGGTCAGTCAGCGTTATGCCCAGGGTCGCCGCGCAGGAATAGGCGACCCGGTTCAGGACTATCTCGCCTTTTCCCGTTGCCTCAGGCACAAACTGGGCGAAAGTGGCCGCCTTGCTCACCTGTTCGGCGTCCGCCGTGCTGTCCGGAAGCGTGTTGGAGACGAAACAATTGCCGTTCAGTTTGAAATCGGGGTTGCCCCGGACGAGGATGCCCTCGACCACGCCCGTGCCGGCATTAAAGACGGGGGAGCCCGAATTGCCCCCGTAGGTGTCCACGTTGGCCTTGAAATAGCCCGTGGCCGTGTTTTCGGTCACATGGGTGGTGGCGCCAAA
>CAIUWO010000990.1 GCA_903902895.1 Candidatus Hydrogenedentota bacterium
AAGCGGTATGATTTGCCCGAGGTGGACGCGCCCGACCCGCCGGGGTGCAAGTGCGGCGAGGTGCTCAAGGGTTTTATCCAGGCGCCGCAATGTCCGCTGTTTGGCAAGGTGTGCACGCCGCGGCATCCGCTGGGTCCGTGCATGGTGTCGTCCGAAGGCGCGTGCGCCGCGAGGTACAAATATGGATGAGGAGAGAATCGTCATTGCCCACGGCGGCGGCGGGGCGCTGACCCGCGAGTTGGTGGAGGGGGTGATTGTGCCCGCACTGGGCGGCGCGCCCGATGCGCTGCCCGACGCCGCGCCCATCCCCGGCGCGCCGGACTTCTTCTTCACCACCGACGCCTTTGTGGTGAAGCCGCTGTTCTTTCGCGGCGGCGACATCGGCAAACTTGCGGTGCACGGCGTGATAAACGATCTGGCCGTGTCGGGCGCGGAGCCGCTGGCGCTCTCCCTGTCGCTCATCATCGAAGAGGGTTTTCCCATCGCCGACCTGCGGCGCGTACTCGAATCTATTGGCGAAGCGTCGCGGGCCTGCGGCGTGCCGGTCATCACAGGCGACACCAAGGTTGTCGCGCGGGGGGAGGCGGACCAGTTGTTCGTCACCGCGGCTGGCGTGGGACGGCGCAAGATTACCGTCTCTCCGGCTGGATTGAAGGAAGGCGACATTGTGCTCGTCAGCGGGCCGCTGGCCGAACACGGCGTGGCCGTGATGAGCGAGCGCAAGGGCATCGCCTTCGACACGCCGGTGCGCTCCGACACGGCGTCGGTGTGGCCGCTGGTGAGGGCGCTCATCGACGCGGAAATCGAGGTTCACGCCATGCGCGATCCGACGCGCGGCGGCCTCGCCGCGTGCTGTGTGGAACTGGCCGATTCGTCCGGCGTGACCATCGAACTCGAGGAGGTCGCCATACCGGTGCGTCCCGCCGTGCAGGCCGCGTGCGAGATGCTCGGACTTGATCCGTTGACCGTCGCCAACGAGGGACGGTTGGTGGCGGTGGTGCCCGCGAAGGACGGAGAACGAGCCCTGAAGGTGCTGCGGGGCATGCCCGACGCCGTCGAGGCCTGCGTGATAGGGAGCGTGGTGGCACGCCGCGCCACCGCGGCATGCCTGCGCACCCGCTATGGCGGGGTGCGTATCGTGGAAATGCCGTATGGCGAGGAACTGCCGCGGATATGCTAGCGCGTGCTGCAAACAGGCGAAGTGCAACTTCGCGGGCAAGTGCGTTCCCAAGTACAACTTGGGAACGAGGAAAGAAAGAGGCTGGAAGCCTCTTCTACTTTGGGCGCGGCCTTTCGTCTCTCTTTTTTGCGGAGCCCCACCCCCATGCATGAGTTTTCGATAGCCACCGAGATTATTGCCGCCGTGGAGCGGGCCGTGGGCGTGGGAGCGCGGGTGCAGTCGGTGGGGCTGGTGCTGGGCAGACTCTCCGGGGTCAATGCCGAGTCGCTGACCTTCTGCTTCACCGAACTGGCCGAGTCGCACGGCATGGGCCGCGCCGAACTTGTCATTGACGCGCGGCCGACGCGGGTGCGCTGCCGCGAATGCGGCTGCGAATATGAGACGGATGATTTTGAAACCGGATGCCCCGCCTGCGGTGCGGGTGCGGTGGAGATTATTTCCGGCTATGAATGCGACATCGACACCATAACCTA
>CAIUWO010000991.1 GCA_903902895.1 Candidatus Hydrogenedentota bacterium
CAGCGGGCAGGAGGTTGAACGCACCCGGTGCTTCCAGACCGGCGGGCTTGCCGAGCGCGGCGTCGCGCAGGTAGATCAGGTCACAGGGGTCTCGGTCGGGCAGGGTGAGCGCAAGCCCCGCTTCCATGAGGTCGGCGCCGGTACGCATGGCGGCGCCGACGGAACCGTCCTCGCTCCAGACCCAGTAGGCGTTATCTGGGTTGAGTCCCCTGAGCGGGACGGTCTGCGTGGCATCGGGGGAATCGGGACGGAAGATATAGACCGTGCCCCGCTTGAGCGAGGGACTCCAGTAGAACATGCCGTCCCAGTGAACCCCGTCGGGCCGGGGCAGGATGTGGTGGACCTTCACGTCCTTGAGCATGGGACGGATCCACTCCTTGTAAATTTGCACATTGCGCCGGGCGCAGTCGCGGTCCTCTTCGGTCCAGATGCGCGTGTTGGTGGGGTCGATCTGCCACGCGCCCATCATGGCGCTGCGCCAGAGGAAGGAGCCGGGGTCGTCGCCGGGCACCTTGTACTCGCGCTCGTAGGTGTAGGCCTGCAGCACCAGGGGCGGCATGGCGAAGGTGGAGTCGTAGATGCTCTGGCGGTCGGGCAGGTTGGACAGCGTGTCGGTGGTGACAACGTAGTGGGTGCGGCGCATGATGCCGTAATCCTTGATGTGGCCGCCGCCGGAGCAGTTTTCAAGGATCACGCGCGGATAGGCGGCGCGCAGTTTCTCCTGAACCTCGTAGTAGCCCATGGTCGCCCAGTAGCTCGCGTCGACGCCGTAGTGGTGGCGGTGGTCCTTCTTGTTGCAGTTGTTCACGATAGGGCCGCAGTCGTGCTTGAGGTAGTCCAGTTTGTGGTTGCCCACGAGCCACTGGGTCTTCTCGATGGCCCAGGCCTTGGCCTCGGGACTGCCCAGGCAGATGCTGCCCCCGTAGAAGGGGCCCGGTTTCCAGTGGTCTTTGAAATCGCCGCCGAACCAGTCCGGGTGGCCCACCGCGCCGCGCACGCTGAGCGCACCGGGGTCTTCCGAAATGCCGCCGTTGGTCCAGGCGCACCAGAGGGCCAGTTTCATGCCCTTGCCATGGACGAACTCTTCGACGGGGGTAACGCCCTTGGGAAAGCGGGCAGGGTCCCAGCGCCAGTCGCCGCATTCGGGGAACCACATGGCGTCGGGCATGAACGCCTCAAACCCGAGGTCGGCGCAGAAGGCCGCGCTGCGCAGCACGTCGGCCTCCTTGGCCTTTGGTCCGCCCGCGTCGAGATAGAGGTTGTAGGCGAGGATGGGGTCGGGGATGTCTTCAGCCAGCGCGGGGCGCAGGTGCTTGAGAAACCACTGATGCAATCCGTAGGCCCCGTCGTCGATACTGCCGTTATAACAGCCCACAAAGGCGGGCGGCACAAGGAAGGTTTCGCCGGGAGCGATGTCGGTCTTGAATTCGGGCAGGTTGCCGACGTGGATGCCGACGGCCTTGCCGCCGTCGGCGGCGGTGGCGCGGATGCGGCCCAGTCCGGAGAATTCCCAGCCGACATACAAACCGCGTTCCTCGCCCACCTGCAAGGCCAGCCAGGGCACGGGACTGGCCCCGTCCTCGCAGTTACTGCGCAGGTCGAGGTCGCGGTCCGCCGTGAGCGGGTCGGTGTGGGTGCCGCCCTGCGTGCTGGCATTGCTGCCGCCGCGCTGTACCCACCATAAATCCGCCGCACCATTGGGCGTCAGACGCGAAAGCGTGAGGCTGTCCTGATGCGTCAGCATCACGGGCGTGGCCGCGTTGTTCGTGATTTCGACCCAGTGCTCGACAGGCCCCGACCCGGGCAGCGCCCGCCAACAGGAGCGCAGCTTCATGGGCGGGTCGGCGTTTTCGAAGGTGAGCGACAGCGTGCTTGCCGCCTGGTCCTGGGAAGCGTCTTTGAAGGACCAGTGCGTGGGGATTTCCTTGCCGTCCACCGCAACGGCGGCCATCAGGGGAATCGGGATGGCACCGTCCACCCAGGCATGGTCCGCGCCGGGGACGCCGAGCGACGCAATGGCTGGCTGGCCGTCTTGGATAGCCACCATCACATGCGTGTCGGCGGTGGCAAGGTCCCAAGTATTGGCAACCGTTGCGCTTAAAAGCATCAGCAGTGAGGAAAGACAACTGGCTGCAAACATCGAGGGCCTCCTTATGCTCCGGCACGGGAAACAGCATAGCATGCAGGAAGCGATTGAACCACAGAGGCACGAAGGGCTCAGAGGAGGAAGAGAAAGCATGCGGCTCACGCAAAGACGCAAAGGCCGCGAAGAGCAGTCAATAGAAAGAGGCCCACCATGGATGGACAGGATGGGGCCCGGAACTATCGCTTCGTGAAACGCCGGGCAATCTGTGGATTACTGCACGTTGCTTCCCGCCCGCCGCGCGTTCAGCCGCCGGTAGATGGCGCGGTTCTGTTTGTAGATTTCCTTGAACTCGCGGAAGTGGGCGTCGTGGATGGCGCGGGTGTCGGGATTGGGGCTGTAGCCGGCGCTGATTTGGGTGAGGGCGGGGATTTCGTCGAAGCGGATTTTGCCCATGCCGACGGCGGCGATGAAGGCCGCGCCGCGCACGTTGGCCTGGATGGGGTCTTTGATCTGGCGCATGGGCCGGTTCAGCACGTCGGCGAATATCTGGCACCAGACGTCGGAGGAGGCGCCGCCGCCGATGACGTTGATGGGGCCCGAGGGTCGGCCGAGGAATTTCTCTACGGGCTTGAGCATCCAGCGGGTGTTGTAGGCGACCCCCTCGTAGACGGCGCTGATGATGTCCTCGCGCGAGTTTTCGAGGGAGAGGTTGTGCAGTCCGGCACGGATGTGGCGGTCCTCGACGGGGGCGCGCTCGCCGTAGATCCAGGGGGTGTAGATTACGCCGTTGCTGCCCGCGGGCACCTTTGCGGCGATGCGGTCCATGATTTTGTACACGTCGGGGACGTGGCCCTCCTGGAGCAGTTCGTCCTTGTGGTACAGCACCTTGTCCTTGAGGAAGGCGAGGTTGCCGCCCGCGGTGGCCTGGAGCGCGATCATCAGGTGTCGGCCGGGCACGGCGCAGGGCACGGAGGCAAGTGACGCGGTGATGTCGGTCTTCTTGAAGGGCACGTGCGCGGCCATCCAGGATGAGGTGCCGAGGTACAGGTGGGTCTCGTAGTCGCGCACGGCGCCGGAGCCGAGGGCGGCGGCGGTGACGTCGATGGCCCCGGCGACGACGGCGACCGTTTCGGGCAGGCCCAGTTCGCCCGCGGCCTTGGGCGTGAGCGTGCCGAGCACGTCGGTGCAGCGCACGATCTCGGGGAACTTGTCTGCGTCGATCTGCGAATACTTGAGCAACCGCGCGCTGTACTTGATATTGTCCGTGTCGCGGTTGTCGGTGACCCAGGAGGTGAGGATGGAGTCCACCGTGGCGGCGAAGCGTCCGGTCAGGCGGTGATTCAGGTAGTCGGGCACGTTGAGGAACTTGTGGGTCTGGCGGTAGACGCCGGGCTGCTCGTGCTTGATGTAGAGCATGTGCGCGGCCGAGTCCTTGCCGGTGAGCGTGGGCGCGCCGCCGGTGAGCCGGATCCAGTGCCACAGCCGCCAGGGCTTGTAGCCCGACACCTGGAGGAGACCGCCGGTGATGCGCTTGAGGTGCTCCGCGCCGCGCGTGTCCATCCAGAGGATGCAGTTGCCCAGCGCGTTGCCGCCGGCATCGACGGGCACGGTGCCCTCGCTCTGGGTGCTCAGGCATACCGCGCCGAGCTTGGGAACCAGTTCGGGGTTCCGTTCCAGCAGGGCGCGGGATGTCTTGACGAAGGCGTTCCACCAGTCATCGGGCCGCTGCTCGGCGCCGCCGTTGGGGAAGTAGAGCGTGGTCACCGGTTCAAAGGCCCAGTCGAGCACCTCGCCGCGCCCGGTGACCAGCGCGGTCTTGCAACCGGAGGTTCCGAGGTCAACGGCCAGCACGCACCAATCTTTTTGCATACAGGATTTCCGCTCTACCGAGGTTTGTCCGAAAGGAGACATAGTTATATCCGCGCAGTCCCCTTCGGGGCAAATTGACAATGGACAGTTGACAATTGACAATGAAACCCGGGAAAGGAGAAGCGGTGTCTTGGTCGTGTGGATTTGGGTATACTGACTTGGTGCCCTTGCGGCATGAAGACAATTCACAAAACGGAAGGTGAGCAGATGAGCGCATTCTTGATCGTTGCCTCGGCGCTGTGGTCTTTGGCCGCACCGGCGTCCCCGCTGGATTTCAGTGACCCCGCAAAACTGGCACCGCCCCCTGCGGACGCGCCGGGATTCCCGTCGAGCGACACCGCGCTGGACGCGCGGGCGGGGTTCGAGACCCCGCCGGCGGGCTACGGGGAGGTGCCTTTCTGGTGGTGGACGGGGGACCCGCTGGACAAGGAGCGGCTGCTGTGGCAGTTGGACAAGCTGCACGCGGCGGGCATTCCGGGGGTGCAGATCAATTATGCACATGATCCGGGCATGGTCACCTATCCGGTGGAGCCGCCCATCTTCTCCGACGCATGGTGGGAGATTTGGACGTGGATGGCGGGCGAATGCCGCAAGCGCGGCATGGGCATCGGGCTCAGCGGCTACACCATCGACTGGCCCGGCCACGACAACCTCTTCTACCAGATCGGTGTCACCGACGGGTCGCTGCGCGGCGCCCAGCTCGGCAAGAAGACACAGCGCGCCGAGGGCGGCAAGCCGCTGTCCTGGAAGCTGCCGGACGATTTTGTCAGTGTGACTGCGTACCAAATTCGGGACAACGCGATTGTCCCCGGTTCGGAGGTGTCGCTGGTGTCGCGCATCAGCAACGGCACGCTGGAGTGGACCCCGCCCGCGGGCGACTGGCAGGTGGTGGCCGTGGTGTCGGAGTCGCCGGAGCGTTCGGTGGACCCGATGAACCCCAAATCGGGGCAGAAGGTCATCGACAAGTTCTTTCAGCCCTTCGCGGACCACTGTCCGGGCGACCTGGAGAAGGCGCTCAACTACTTCTTCCACGACGAACTCACCTTCGGCGTGAGCGGCTGGCTGTGGTCGGACCGTTTCGCCGCCGAGTTTGAAAAGCGCAAGGGCTACGACATCATGCCCGTGCTGCCCGCGCTCTTTTTCGACATCGGCCCGAAAACACCCAAGATTCGGCTGGACTATTCGGACGTGATGGTCTCGCTGTCGGAGGAGTGCTTCTTCCGGCCCATATTCGAGTGGCACTGGAAGCGGGGCATCATGTACGCCTGCGACCCGGGCAGCCGCGGCGGCAATCCGCTCGAGTTCGGCGACTACTTCCGCTGCGTGCGGTGGTACGCGGCGCCGGGCCACGACACGCCCGGCGGCAAGGCCGACCTGCGCAAGGACAAGGTGTCCAGTTCGATGGCGCACCTGTACCAGCGGCCGCGGGTGTGGCTGGAGGGCTACCACAGCCTCGGCTGGGGCGCGACACCGGCAACCATCTTTGATTCAAGCTGCAAGAATTTCCTCTACGGCGCGAACCTGCTGAACCTGCACGGGCTGTACTACACCACCCACGGCGGCTACTGGGAATGGGCGCCGCCCTGCTTCCACTGGCGCATGCCCTACTGGGACCACATGGGCTCGTTCATGAAGTATTTCGAACGGCTCAGCTACCTGCTCAGCCAGGGGGTGCACCGCTGCGATGTGGCCGTCATGTATCCCACGGCGCCGCTGGAAGCGGGCATGGGCGGCGATGATCTGGTGGACGACGCCTTCAAGACCGGCACCGACCTGTACATGAAGTACGGCATCGATTTTGACTTCATTGACTTCGAGTCGCTCGACCGCGCGCAGATAGCCGACAAACAACTGACCGTTTCGGGCGAGGCCTACCGCGTACTGGTGCTGCCTTCGATGAAGGCCATACGCCAGTCTTCGCTTGACAAGGCGCTGGCCTTCTTCCGCGCCGGCGGCGTGGTCATCGCCACGGGCGGGCTGCCCGAGGCGAGCGATCGCATCGGGCGCCAGGACGCCACGCTCGACGCGCAGGTGAGGGAAATCTTCGGCGCGACAGCGGCGGAGGCGCGAGAGAATCCGCCATCGGGGCCGCAGGGCAACACGGCGGGCGGCGTGGGTGCCGCGGTCAAGTCGAATGCCGCCGCCGCGGAACTCATCACCAGGTCGATACCGCGCGATTTCATTCCCGGTGGCGGCGGACAGGTGCTGCACCGCAAGATCGGCGAACGCGATGTCTACATGGTCATGGGCGCGGCGAAGAACTCGGAATGCGTGTTCCGCGCCAAGGGTGTCGTGGAACTTTGGGACCCGTGGACGGGCACGTCGCAGCCAATCCACACCACCATCCCATCGGGCGAGAACACAACGGTGCGCATGCCGCTGGACAAGGACGAGGCGCAGTTGATCGTGTTCAGTCCAGGCGACCCGAAGACGACCATCGAGAAGACGAACCTGGACGACGTGATTGAAATCGACGCCAAGGGCGGCAAGGTAACCGTCACCGGCTACGCCAAGGACGGCGGAGAGAAGACGGCGACCGTGCGGCAGGGCGGCAAGACGGTCACACTGAAGGGCGAAGCGCCCGCGCCCGTCGCGCCGCTCACCGTCGAGGGACTGTGGGACTTTGAACTGAAGCCGACGCTCGACAACCGCTGGGGCGACTTCCGACTGCCCGTCACCACGCAGATGATCGGCGCCGAGGCGCGGCGCTTCCTTGGCTCAATGATAGTGATTCCGTATCCCGGTATGTGGGAAACATCAGCGGACGTGTCGGAATTATCAAAAGCGGGAACAGTCGCCGGATTTGGCCCGATGTTTTGGAAACTGGGACCGTTGCCCAGCGACGCGGCCGCTGATGAAACCCTTGCCGCCATCACTTCCGTGCAAGGCCAGGCGAGAATCACCGGCGGTAGCATGGATTATCCGCAGACCGTCAACGGCAAAGAATACCAGTGGCGCGGCTATTCCTTCTCGATGCGCTTCGGCGTCAAGGATGACCCGGGTCCGCAGGGGCACCACGGGCTGAAGGAAATGATCTCGGACGACTTCATCGTGCTGGGCAAGCCGAAGTACACCGGGACCGAGATCAAGTACGAGAAGGAGCCGGAAGGCAGCCGCTACTATATGTGGACGACGGCAAGAGCGCCACGCGACGGCGACGCCGTGATTCGGGTCGGCGAATTCAGGCCTTCCGCGGTGTGGATCAATGGAAAGCAGGTGGATGACCTGTCCGCGAAGGTGACGCTCAAGGCAGGTTCCAATCCGGTGCTTCTGCGCTACGACGGCGTGGGCAGGACGCATTTTGTGCTGGAAATGGCCGACACGTCCAACGAACCGGCACCGTACCCGCTGGCCATGCGCTGGTACACCGATCCGGCGCTGGTGCCTTTCGATGCCTTGCTAGAACTGACACCACCGGACGGGACCACAAAGCTCGCCGGACCGATCGGGATCTATCACTTTGCCTCGCCGCCGGGGCTGCGTGCCATGACCTTCGCGGCGCATGGCAAAGTGGGCGCCGTCTATGCTGACGGCGCGCCGATGACCGTCACGTCCGGCGTAACGCGTCCGGACGGCGCGGTGGAATACACCGCCACGGTGGCCCAGCCCAACCCGCTTGCCGTAAAAGTGGCGGTGGAGATCATTCAAGACCGTGGCTATTACGGTGGCGCGGCCCTGCCCGAACCGATTGCGCTGGACTGCGGTCCCGGCCAGATGCCGCTGGGCGACTGGTCACAAATGGGCGCATTGGCGGACTACTCCGGCGGGGCCTGGTACCGCAAGACGGTCACACTCACAAAGGAGCAGGTCACGGGCCGGGTGATGCTCGACCTGGGCAAGGTGGTTGCGTCCGCGGAGGTGGTGGTCAACGGCAAGAAAGCGGGCATCACGATTACGCCGCCCTGGACGCTGGATGTGTCGGAGTTCGTGCAGGAAGGCGAGAACAAGATCGAGATTCTGGTCTGCAACACGCTCGCCAACCACTACGGCACGATTCCCACGCACTACCGCGGTTCACCCGAGTCGGGGTTGTTCGGGCCGGTGACGCTGCAGACAAGTGCGCCGGTGGTGCTGCGCTGAGGCAGTGTATCCACAGATTGCGCGGATTGACACCGATCTAAGAGAAATTAAGGATGTGCCGGCATTCAGCTTGAGGCGAGCGGTGCGTGGTCCACGCGGAAGACCAGGTCCGCGGGGTTGCCCCGCTGGCCACCGGCCCAGGGATTGCTGGTGTCCCCTGGCCTGTTTTGGTAGACACCGTTGAGGATGTACCCGTTTTCAATGCTCTGGTAATGCAGGGACTGTCCGCTGAAGGGGTCGATGGGTACCGCGGGCAGAAAGGCCGGGACGAGTTGTTCGAGCCGTTCCGGAACAGTGCCGCTGTTGGCAAGCCGGTACCGTTCGACGGCGACGGCGGTCTCGGCAGCAGCGACACATGCAGCATCGCGCGCAAAGGCCTCGCTCAGTTGAACCACGGCGACTATGAGCGATTCGGTAAAGCCGGGCAGCCATGTCCGTTCCGCCTCAAGACGCAAGACCATGGTTTCCATGAGTGGCATGGCCTCATGCAGCGGTCGCTGGCTGTTTGTGATTATCTCGTCCATGAGGGCAAGATAGTGCTTCCGGTCGCCGCTGGCCATGCCTGTGATATGGAACAGCCCGGCCACGGCGGAGGCGACTGCCGGACCGAGGCTTTGCACCTCGGAAACATTTGCCAATAGCTGTTCCGGATGTTCAAAAGAGGTCAAACTGAGCGCCCGCTCGCCCGCAAGCGCCCGGGTGAGTCCGCCGGGATCTTGCGCCTCCCGCAAATACCCGCCAAGTTGAGCCAGTTCGGCCTCCGAACAATTGGAAAGGCGCATTATCCGGTTGATGGCGTCCACCGTGGTCTCATGGCAGGCGACCCGCACCAGTTGGGAAATCAGCACGGGTTCCTGGCGCACCGAGTCGGCCGCGGCCAGCGCGGCCTTAACGGCGTCCAGCGCGCGCTGCGTGTCGCCGTCTTCGGCGGCCACCAGGGCCTCTATCCGCAGCAACCGCACCGCCGCACGGAGTTTGGCCAGGTGGGGCAGCGGCAGTTGAATGCCCTGGCTGAAATCGAGAGGATAATGGCTGGCAGGACGGTCTGCCGCCTCGTGCAGCAACCGCAGGGTCTCGGCATTGTCGTCCAGGTATTCCCGCAGCTTCTGGGCCAGTGCCTTCGCAAGCCGGCTCTGTTTGGGTGTCTTCTCAATGTCCCGTGTAAAGTCCTCCTGCATCCAGCCCCGCTCGGTCTTTTCCATGGCTGCAAAAGCGGCCTGGTACTTTTCGGCGGCGTTTTGCTCTTTCGGCGGACTGGGATAGGACTTGTCGAGGTCGGCGGGAGTGGCCGGGAAACCCTTCGCGCGGATGGTCTTGACTTCCCTGTCGAAGGCAACCTGGTCGCTCCACGCGATGCCGGCCAGCACCACCGGCAGCGTAACGAGCGCCACCATGCAGCCGACTAAGGCCCGCCGGCGCCACTGCTGCCATGGATAGTCTCTTCTTGTCTGCTCCATGGGTGTTTTCCTCGAGCGGCGGTGCCCCTGCGCGGGAAGCTTGGACAGAATCGCATTGCGCAGTGTTTCCGGCGGCGCGGCCGTCCGGTATTTCCGAAGGCGCGATTCAACAGACTCGTTCATGATCCGAATCCCTCCTTCTTGAGCAGGCCCTCCAGTTTTCCGAGGGCATAGCGGTAGCGGCTTGCCGCGGTGTTTGGCGAGATGTTCAATGCCTGGGCGATCTCGGCAAAAGTGAGATCCTGAAATGCCTTTAGCGCGACAATTTCGCGCTGCTTTGCCGGAAGCTGTGAAAGGGCATGGGCAATGGCTTCGCGGTCTTCCATGGTGTTCGCCGAGGCGTCCACAGCTTCGAGGATGCAGGCGCTTTCCTGAACGGCGCCAAAGCGAAGCCAGCGCCGCCACTGTCGTCGCGTCCGGGAACGGGCCTCGTTGTGGGCCGCACGAAACAGGTATCCGACCGGGTTCTCAATGGCCTGTCCCGCCATGCCGCGTTCCCAAATCCTGCAAAAGACCTCCTGCATCGCGTCCTCCGTCTCGGCGTGCGAAGACAGCATCAGAAACAAATAGCCATAAACCTTGTCCCCGTACCGGTCGTACAGGTCTGCAAGCTCTTTTCGGTCCTGACCCTGCCTTCCGCCCATGCGTTCATCACCTTTCGTTCCTGTCACGCCAATAAAGACGCAGAAGGGCCGGTGTTTTGTCTAATGCCCGAGTCGGTCGTCACCGCCGGAGGCGGTATGATAGTCCGCGCCTGCACCCAGTAAGTACCCGGCCGCGCCAGACCGGACATCTCACATGTCCTTGCGAGCCTCAGACCGCCTGCGGCGGCGATTCGCGGCAGAAAGGCCTCCAGGGGACTGGCTCCCGTTTCCGCCCATGGCCAGAGGGCGGCAGCACCAGCGCGTATCGGAAACGGGTGCCTGTACCCGAGTCACTACCGCCTGGGTC
>CAIUWO010000992.1 GCA_903902895.1 Candidatus Hydrogenedentota bacterium
CCCTCCTCGAAGGGCCTCGTTTTGTGTGAAGGTGCAGTTGGTTAGCTCTGTTGAAAATCCATCGGCGGGCCGCACCGCGCCGCCATAACCGCGCTGTCCCGTCGCGGAGTTGCGCAGGAACAGGCAGTTCTCCGCCACCAATCCGTATCCGTATTCGTCACCGTCATAGATTCCGCCGCCTTCGCCGACCGTGGCCAGATTGCCCACAAAGACGCAACGGGTCAGCGAAAGCGCGTTGGCCAGGGAGTACAGGCCGCCACCCTCGGCGGCGGCGTTTTGCGCGAAAGTGCAGTCTGATATCAGGGCGGAACCGTTTTGGTCGAAGTATCCGCCACCGTCGTACGCGCTGTTGCGCGTGAATTTGCAGCGGAGCACCCGGGGATCCGCGTCGTAGTTGCAGATGCCGCCACCGTTCTGGAACGCCTCGTTCCCGAAGAACAGGCAATCCTCTATCGTTGGGACGATGCCAAGGCCGTTGTTCTGTATTCCGGCACCGTTCGTGGCCGTGTTGGCCGTGAAGGTGCAGTTACGCACCGTCGGCGCCGTGCCATTGTTGAACATGCCGCCGCCCCAGGGGGAGGCGTTGCCATGCGTGATGGTAAACCCGTCCAGCACCGCGCTGTCCGCGCCAAGGACGCCGCGCCGCGTGTCTTCGCCGTCGATGATACTGGCATGGGCGTTCCAGTCGCGTTGGTCGCGGGAGGTCTCGGTGCCGGCGAATCCGCCGTAGAGCAGCACGCCGCGTTTCAGCGTCACCACCTGTTCCGCCGCGGAGGTGTAGCTTCCCTGCGCCACCCAGATCTCGCCGGTGTTGTCGGCGGGTGCCGCGTCGACGGCGGATTGAAGGTCATGAAAGGCCGTGCCCCAAGATTTGCCGTCTTCCAAGCCCTTGCCGGCGGGACTCACATACACTGCGTTCAGCGCGAATTCGGCCGTGACGGTTTTGTCCGCCTCCATCACGATGGAGGTCATCACCGCGTTGTCGGTGATGTCACCGGTCCACCCCGTAAACCGCATGCCGGCCGGCAGCGCCGCCAGCAGCACCTTTTCGCCGCGCACATACTGGTGCACACCCGCACTTGGACTGAGCGTTCCCCCATGCGGGGGGGATGCCTGAAGGGTGAGCGTGACGAGGTCGGTGGCCGCGCCCTCATAGGCACCCATGTCCACCCCGGCCCCTTCGGGGCGCGGACGGCCCAGCATGTCGGTGGCGGGGGCGTCCACCGCCGTGCCCGTGTCCAGACAGGGGGAGCCGGCCTGAAGATAGAGGCTGCCGCCTCCCGCATCCACAAAAAGCGGGTC
The DNA here is from genome assembly GCA_903902895.1 of Candidatus Hydrogenedentota bacterium. Lineage (GTDB taxonomy): Bacteria > Hydrogenedentota > Hydrogenedentia > Hydrogenedentales > CAITNO01 > CAITNO01. Next base: position 1,303 of record CAIUWO010000992.1, read on the forward strand.
GGCAGAGATGTTGCCCGTGCCGGCAAAGCCACCCTGGATGCAGGAATAGCTTGCCAGGTTTTCGTGGGCGTAGTCTGTATAGATTTCCATGCCGTTGGCGGTGGCGGTGTCACCCCAGAGAATGCAGTTGGCCAGACTTGCGTACAAGCCCGACCGAAGCGCTCCGCCGTACTTTGCTGAATTCAGGGTGAACGCGCAGTTGCGCACGTTGAGACTGCCTGATTCGTTGAGGATGGCTCCCCCATCCACCG
>CAIUWO010000993.1 GCA_903902895.1 Candidatus Hydrogenedentota bacterium
GCCCCACCGCATCTGCGGAAACTTCTCCGCCGTGATCCGCAGCCGCTCCTCAATCAGCGCGCGCATCGCCCCCGAAAAGGGCTTCCCGCCCACGGCGGCCCCCGCCTCCCGATGCGCGCAAATCGTCACAAAATAGACCCCGCCCCCCGCATAATCATGCCCCTTCAGGCGGATGCTGCGACGATTATGCTTGGCCGGATCGTAGCTCACGCCTCCACCGCCTCCGGCCGTAAGGGCGACACCCGTGTCGCCCCCGTCGCCACCGGCGACGGAAAGAGCTGTTGCATCAGGCCGCGCTTGTGGGTCTTGAGCGCTTCGAGCTTTTGCGTTGCGGCGGTGATCAGGGCGTCGAGGCTGCTCAGGCACGAGGCGATGCGGTGTTGTTCGCGTTCGTCGCTGGGAATCGTCACCGGCACTTCTTCCAACACATCGACCGACAAGCCGGGCTGTGCTTGCCCAGTTGCGAAACGATTCAGGTTCAGTAGGTCGAGCAGGTAATAGAGCCAGACCACCTCAACGCCTCGTTTTGGCGTAGCAACGACTGCGTGCTCTGTGGCGTGAAACCTGCCGGTAGCGAGCTTTACGTTTCCGCACAGTGCCCCTTGGCGACCAATGAGAGGATAGACGCCGTCATGTGTGTGGGTGGCGGTGAATCCTCTCAGGCCGTTGCCGCCGTAGCAGGGGAACATACCGACCGCGTTTAGTTCTTTGATATCGGCTGCCGCGACGAATTTCCCGGCCTGCATTCTGCAAGCGTCAACCAACGTCTTTGGCTCCCACTCCCCCGTCTTCCGGAATTCGGGGAAGCGGAGGCGGGGTTGGGTTTCGCCTTCGCGGGGAAAAAGCTGCTGCATCAGCCCTTTTTTATGGGCCTTGAGCGCGTCCACCTTCCGCGCCTGCGCGCCGATCAACTCGTCCACCGAACTCAGGCACTCGGCGATCTTTTGTTGTTCGGGAATGAGGGGCAAGACCACAACAGTCTTCCCCAATTCGGTCTGATTGATGCTAGCCTGATTAACCGCCTTGTTGGCGCGCTCTCGGAGGGACGCACGAATCCCGTCCGTGTTGATTGCGTAGAATATGAACTTCGGATCGTGCTGGTTTCCGTTCACCTCAAGCCGCAACAAATTCATCCCGTGATAGAGGTCGTAGTCGCGATCTACGAAGACCGATTTTCCAATGTGGGCAACGCTGTTGATGTTGCTCAACAGAATGTCTCCGACTCTCAATCTATAAGCGGTCATGTCCTCAGATGTTTGAATCAACCCAACCTTGGCTAGATCAATTCTCCCGTCTGAAATGGTCTCAATTCGCGTGACTCGATAGCCTGACGTTCCGCCTCCTTGCTCAAGGGCGAGCCCATTGGAAATGGAGGACAAAGAGTCTTTGAGCGGTCCGGTATGCCACGCCTCCGCCCCCCGAAACGCCGGAAACCGCAGCTTGGGCACCAGCTTGGGTTTGCCCGTTGTATTCGTGGCGGATGGATTCGCCCTGCTGCTCATGCGCCTTCCAGGGTTTCCGGCCTTTTCAAGGCCTTCTTTTCTTCGCTGGTGAGACGGCGCTCAACCTTCTTGGCATCTTCGGCGGGTGGCAGGCTTTCGGGGCGGACGCCTCGGTTCAGAAGCGTCTGGCGGACCGCTTCGTTGTTGGTGACGTGCTCGCGGGAAATTTGTGGTTCACTGCGCATGTCGTGGACGCGGGCGTTGTGGATGGTGATTTCCGTGGCGAAGTCCTTGGCCTTGAGAATGATGGTGGGGGCGAAGTCGGCGAGGGGCCGGTTGTCCGGCACGCGCCACTGGGCTTTCATGACCTGGGTGCTCTTGCCGAAGAGGGCATGGTCGCCCTTGCTGCGGATGAGGGCAAAGTCGTCGTTGCCCCCGGTCTGTTCGTAAATGACGAGGGATAGTTCTTTTTCGGTGGCGGAAAGTTTTTTGCGGGCCATCACGCGTTCGGCCTCAAGCAGGCGCTGTTCGATGAGTTCGGCCCGGCGGGTCTGGATGGCGAAGTAGGTCTGGGCGAAGGCAATTTCCAGCTTCCGGGGGTCACCGTTCTGGGCGATCAGGTA
>CAIUWO010000994.1 GCA_903902895.1 Candidatus Hydrogenedentota bacterium
AAAGCGGCGAGCGCCTCGGGCAGCAGCCCGTTGAATATCAACCGTTTCCCCGCGGCGCACTCGTCCTCCCCATTCCTGGGATTCTTTGCCAGCAGTTTTGCAGCGGTCTCCGCGCGCTGCGCGTTCTGATCGGCCCAGTATGTGCGGAAGCATTCCACCGCCCCGGCCACGTCGCCCCGGACCAGCACGGTCCGGCCCAGCCACAGGTTCGATTCGCCCGCGCCGGGCTTCGGCCGGGCCAGGGCCAGCTCCTTTGAGGAACCGCCCCGCGCCAGCAGCAGCGTCATCCGCCCGGCTTCGCCCAGCGGCGCAACGCCCTGCCTGTCAAGCCGGAGCATCTCCGCCTGCACCAGCGGCATCCCGACCATGCTGCGGCCGAATTCGACCGCCACCTCGGGGGAAATGGGTGGGTAGGCCGCGAGCGCGGCGCGGACGGAGCGCTGCGCCTCGTAGAGACCGCCGCTGTCGGCCGCCTTGCGCGCGCCGTCGAGCAGATGGCGCGCGGTCTGGCGCGCCATGGCGGCGTGCCCGTATTGACGCGCCCCCGTGAGCACCAGCGCCCCCGTCAGCGCCACGACAACCCACAGTCCCACGTTGTAGGCGATGTACCGTTTGAGATGCCGTCCCGGCATTATCGTCCCCCCCTCAAAACGCCTGGTCCAGATGGAGCACCACCGGAACCGTGCGGACCAGTATCTTCACGTCCGTCCACAGGGACCACTGCTCGATATAGGCGATGTCGAGCTGGACCATCTGATCGAAAGAGAGGCGGTTGCGGCCACTCACCTGCCACAGGCCGGTGATGCCGGGACGGATGTAAAGCCGCTTCATGTGCCAGTCCTTGTACGCGTCCACCTCGTACTGAATCGGCGGGCGCGGACCCACCAGGCTCATGTCGCCGCGCAGCACGTTGAACAGTTGCGGCAGTTCGTCGAGGCTGGTCTTGCGGATAAACCGGCCCATGCGCGTGATGCGGGGGTCGTTCACAATTTTGTACACCGCTTTCCCGCCGGCGTCCAGTTCGTGGTGGTCCTTGCCCTTCTCGATCATCTGTTCCAGGAACTGCTTGTGGATGGCGGGGTCGGCGTTTGCGCGCATGGACCGGAACTTGATCATGCGGAAGGTGCGCCCGTTCAGCCCCACCCGCTCCTGCACGAAGAACACCGGACCCGGCGAGTCGAGTTTTACCAGGATTCCCAGCACCAGCAGCACCGGTGAAAACACCACCATCGCCGCCGCGGAAAAGACAATATCCATCAGGCGCTTGGCCACCTGCGGCGCCGTTGCGTACAGCCCAAGGTTCTGCACATGCAGCAGGGGCACATCGCCCACCAGTTCCGGCAGGGCGCTGGTCCGGAAGAAGGGCTGGAAGGGCGTGCACATCTTAATCTGCGCGCCCATGCGCCAGCAGGTTTGCGCCACACCCAGCCGCTGCTCGGGCGGCATGCTGGCGGGGTCAAGCGCGAGAATAATCTCGTCCAGTTGATGGCGGTTGATAAGCGTCTTGAGCTCTTCCAGGCCGCCGAGCACCAAACTGCCCGCACTGGCCCCGTCACGGGATGGGATTTCGCCGATATACTGGTACTCCGTGGCAGGCGAGCGCAGCGCCAGCAACAGCCCCTTTGGGGGGGCGCCGTCATGAACCACCGCCACGCGCGTGCGCCACAGCCCAAACGCGTGCAGCACCAGCACGCCAATCAGCACCAGGGAATGGTAGAGAAGCACGAGGAAGAAGGCCAGCAGCCCCTCATACGCCAGAAAGAGCATGGCCATGGGCTGCGCCTGGCCGGGCTGGACCGTGCGGTAGCCGCTGAAAAACAGGAACATCAGCGCCGAACCCAGCAGCACCCCCTTCAGCATTTTGCCCAGGCCGCGGAAGGGGCGGGTGTCGCACAGGCTGGTCTGGTACAGATCAACCCACTCGAACACCAGCAGGCGCAGCACGGGCACGATCAGCAACAGCGGGAAATAGGGGGCGAACTCCGGCGCGCCCACCGTGCGCAGCAGGGCGGGAAACATGGCCGGCAGGGTGGCGGGCGCGCCGCCCGGCGCGTCCGGCCAGGAGTACATCATCAGGTAGGCCACCACCACCCCGCAGGCCAGCAACACCAAATCGCCCGCGGCCTGGCTCAGCGCGAGCACCTGCCCCTTGCGTCCCCGCCCCCAGCTTACAGCCCAACTCGACGGGTCCAGCGCGCCGTCCCTCGGGACTGCGCTTTCCAGCGTGGACTCAGTCATTTGGGCCTGTTGGGACATTCGTCGTCCTTCCTCAGCCAAATGCACGGACCGATTCGATCACGTGCGCCGCCTGTTCATTGGTCAATTCGGGATGCATGGGCAGCGACAGCAGTTCCACCGCTTCGGCCGTGGTGACCGGCGCGCCCTCGGGAACGGTGCGCACCCGCGCATAGGGCTGCTGCAGGTGGATGGGCACCGGGTAGTGAATGCCGCAGAACACACCCCGCTCTTTCAGGAACGCCATCAGGTCGTCCCGTCGTGGATGGCGCACCACGTACAAGTGCCACACCGACTCGGCGCCCGGCATTACTTCCGGCAGCACCAGGCCGGGCGTGCCCGCCAGACCCTCGCTGTACAGGGCCGCGAAGTGGCGGCGCTTCTCGTTCCACCCGTCCAGATGGCGCAGCTTGACCCTGAGCACCGCCGCCTGCATGCTGTGCAGGCGGCTGTTAAACCCAACCACCGGGTGAACGTATTTCTCCGACTGGCCGCAGTTGCGGTAAATGCGCAACGCCCCGGCCAGCGCGTCGTCATCGGTGACCACGGCGCCGCCCTCGCCGTAGGAACCCAGGTTCTTGCCGGGGTAAAAGCTGAAACAGCCGCACACGCCCATCGTGCCCGCGCGCCGGCCCTTGTAGCGCGCGCCGTGCGCCTGGGCCGCGTCCTCCACGACCTGCAAACCATGGCGGGCGGCAATCTCCAGAATGGGGTCCATGTCCGCCGGCTGCCCATAGAGGTGCACCGGCATGATCGCCCGCGTCCGGGGCGTGATGGCGCGCTCCAGCAGCGCCGGGTCCATGGTATACCACGGGTCCTTCGCGTCCACCAGAACCGGTTCGGCACCGGCCAGCGAGATGGCGTTCACCGTGGCGATAAAGGTGTTCGCCACCGTGATCACCTCGTCGCCCGGACCGATATCAAGCGCGCGCAGCGCCAGATGCAGCGCGTCCGCGCCCGAGGCCACGCCCACGCAGTGTTTGGCGCCGCAGTAGGCCGCGAAATCCTCCTCAAACTCGCGGACGGCATCGCCGAGCACGAAGGACGCCGTGGACATCACCGCCTCCAGCGCCTCGTGAATTTCGTCCCGCAGGGAATGGTACTGGCTGACCAAATCGACAAATTGAACCTTCATCAGGCGCACACTTCTCCGAAAGCCGTCCATGAACGGCATAAGATACTTTGCCAAGGGAGGGCAGAATATGGCGCCGGCACGAACAGTCCCGCCGGGCCCCCTGTAAACAGTATACGCACTCTATTCCCCGCCCGCAAGGATTGACAGCGCAAAAACTACGGATGCTGGGGCCAATGTGTCCCTGAGGCTTATGGAAATTGCGGGCACCCACCGCCGTGGAAATTGTCATTTTGACAATGACTCGGGTGACCCGGTGGCGCACCGCGAATATTTCAGGCATGATCGCTAAAAATCGACCGGGTTTTCCAAATCGTGAAAAGGGCATTCTTGCGCTCATAGTGCGACTTGACATCAGCCTCGGCGCATGTTATTATCACTCACGTCTATCGAGTGCTAAACGCACTTAGGGAGACAAAAAAGTCTTGTCAAAATGGCAATGCCGGCAGGCAATGTCGAAAACAAGCGTTTTTCAGGTGAACAACCTCAACACAAGGAGATTTAGACAATGGCGACAATGAAAGTTCGTCCCCTGGCCGACCGTATCCTGGTCAAGCGTGAAGAAGCCGGCGACACCGTTCGCGGCGGCATCATCATCCCCGACACCGCCAAAGAGAAGCCCCAAGAGGGCAAAGTGATTGCCGCGGGTCCGGGCCGCCTGGATGAAGACGGCAAGCGCGTGCCGCTTGAGGTCAAGGTCGGCGACCGCATCCTCATGGGCAAGTACTCGGGCACGGAAGTGAAAATTGACGGCGAAGAGCACATCATCATGCGCGAGGACGACGTCCTTGCGGTGATCGAGTAACAGCGGCCTCCGCCCCAACCCAGGAGATATCAAGTTATGGCAAAGCAGCTTGAATTTGGAGAGAATGCGCGCCGCAAGGTTCTTGACGGCGTCGCCAAACTCAGTGCGGCCGTGAAGGCCACCCTCGGCCCCAAGGGCCGCAATGTCGTGCTCGACAAGAAGTGGGGCGCCCCGACCGTCACGAAAGACGGCGTGAGCGTTGCCAAAGAGATCGAGCTTGAAGACAAGTACGAGAACATGGGCGCGCAGATGGTGAAAGAGGTCGCCTCCAAGACCTCCGACGTCGCCGGCGACGGCACCACCACCGCCACCGTCCTGGCCGAGGCCATCTTCCGCGAAGGCCTGCGCAACGTGACCGCCGGCGCCAACCCGATGGCGCTCAAGCGCGGCATCGACAAGGCCGTCGAAGCCGTCATCGCCAAGCTTGCCTCCATGAGCAAGCAGGTGCGCAACGACAAGGAAGTGATCAAGAACGTCGCGTCCATCTCCGCCAACAGCGACATGGAAATCGGCAACATCATCGCCGAGGCCATGGAAAAGGTCGGCAACGACGGCACGATCACCGTGGAAGAGGCCAAGGGCATCGAGACGACGCTTGAAGTCGTCGAGGGCATGCAGTTCGACAAGGGCTACCTGTCCCCCTACTTCGTCACCGACTCGGAGACGATGGAATGCGTGCTTGAGGACGCCTTCATTCTCATCAACGAGAAGAAGATCTCGAACCTCAAGGACCTGCTTCCCCTGCTTGAGCAGATTGCCAAGAGCGGCAAGCCCCTGCTCATCATCGCCGAGGACGTCGAGGGCGAGGCCCTGGCCACGCTCGTCGTCAACAAGATCCGCGGCACCTTCACCGCCGCCGCCGTCAAGGCCCCCGGCTTCGGCGACCGCCGCAAGGCCATGCTCGAAGACATCGCCGTCCTCACCGGCGGCCTGTGCATCACCGAAGACCTCGGCCGTTCGCTCGAGAGCGTGACCATTTCCGACCTCGGCCGCGCCAAGCGCGTCGCGATCGACAAGGACACGACCACGATCGTCGAGGGCGCCGGCTCCAGCGGCGACATCACCGGCCGGATCAACCTGATCCGCAACCAGATTGAGGCGACCACGAGCGACTACGACCGCGAGAAGCTGCAGGAACGCCTGGCCAAGCTGGCGGGCGGCGTTGCGGTCATCAACGTCGGCGCGGCCACCGAGATCGAGATGAAGGAGAAGAAGGCCCGCGTCGAAGACGCGCTGCACGCCACGCGCGCGGCCGTCGAAGAGGGCATCGTGCCCGGCGGCGGCACGGCGCTCATCCGCTGCCAGGACTGCATCGACGGGCTCAAGCTCGAAGGCGACGAGCTCATCGGCTCCAAGATCGTCCAGCGCGCCATCGAGTCCCCCCTCCGCCAGCTCGCGCTCAACGCGGGCGACGAGGGCGCCACGGTCGTCCAGAACGTCAAGGCCAAGAAGGGCAACGTCGGCTACAACGCCGAGACGGGCGAGTATGAAGACCTGATCAAGGCCGGCATTCTCGACCCGACCAAGGTCACCCGCTCCGCCCTGCAGAACGCGGCCAGCATCGCCGGTCTGCTGCTCACCACCGAAGTGCTCATCGCCGACATCCCCGAGCCCGACAAGGCTCCGGCCGGCGGCGGCGGCGGCGGCATGGGCGGCGGCATGGACGGCATGTACTAAGCCTCACACCCCGACACGAACACAACCGCCCCCGGCCCGGAAACGGACCGGGGGCGGTTCTCCTGTTCGACCCCTTCAGGGTCGGAACGATAGGTTAACGCCAACCCCGGGTTCCGCTTCGCTGCACCCGGGGCTATTCACATTTGCCCCCTTCGGGGGCACGAAGATGGGTTCGACGTAACCGGACTTCTCCTCCTGTTCATCCCGACCATCCATGCGTTGTTCTTCGGATTCTTTTGGATTCTTGCCTCCTGAATTCTGGATTCTCCGGGCGCGGTCCCGCCGCGCCCGCCGTTTTCCTTTTCCCGCCCGAATTGCGTATCCTATCCCCCGCTTTCAACGAGATCAGGAAACCACCAAGTCAAGGGAG
>CAIUWO010000995.1 GCA_903902895.1 Candidatus Hydrogenedentota bacterium
GCCGCTGGTTCGCAGCGCCGGCGTGGACGGTCGCACGGGTGCCGTGCTCTGGGAGAAGGCCGAACAGAACGGACTCGAGCGCTATAACGGCGCCAGCGTCAACTTTGCCTCGGCCTGCGACTACAACGGCGACGGCAAGGAGGACCTAGTCTTCACCTGTCCCGACTATTACTGCGTTGCCGACGGACCCACCGGTAATTTGCTGCTCGGGCCGCTCTTCCCGCCGGATATCTTCAAGCAGCCCAGCCAGGGGCTTTACACCTTTCCGGCGGTGCTTGACCGAAAAGACAACATCCCTTTGGTGAGTCTTGTGGACGGTCATTACTTCCAGGCCGCCATGACAGTCGGAGCCGAACCCATCTGGTACAAGATACCGCCGCCGGGCGAAAACCGCGCCGCCTGTGAGGGGTTCATGCAGCTTGCGGACGGCTCCTGGCTGATGGGCTTGGGCAGGCAGAACGGCAACTTTGCCTGCCTGAATGTCGCCGACGGCAGCGTGCGCTGGGAACTGCCGCTGGATGCGGCAGCCTCCGACACAATCACTTGCGATATTAACGGCGATGGCGCGCAGGAGTTCTTGTTCGGCACGAGCCACGGCGAGTTCTTCGCCGTGGCGGACGATGCAGGCAAGCCTACAGTGGTCTGGAAGACGACTCTGGGCGCCGCTGCGGGCGCGCCCATCGCGGCGGATTTTAACGGCGACGGCGCCAGCGAGATAGCCGTGCCCACAGCGGACGGATTTGCGACCCTTTTGGGAGCCGCTCCCAAGGCGAGAGGACCCGTCGTGAAAGTCGAACAGGTGAACGGCGCCCCCACGTTCACGCTCGACGGCAAGCCCCATTGCGGCCTGTCCTTCATGAGCTACACCGGCAGCGGCGCGATGGGGCCGGACGGAAAACCGCTGCTGGCGCAGTACGTCAAGTCTCTGGCCGGTGCGGACTGTGACCTGTACACCTTCGTGACCGACCTGGGCTGCCTGTACGGGTACAGCACGACTGTCTGGCCGGAGAAGGACAAATGGGATTTTTCCCAGACAGACGCCAACGCGCGCATGATTGTGGAAAGCGCCGGCGCCAAGGCCAAACTGGTGATTCAGTTGTACATTGACGCGCCGAAATGGTGGGCCCAGTCCCATCCTGACGACCTGCTGGTGCTCTCCAACGGGACCAAGGACTTCGGGGAAAAGCTCTTTGCCCTGCCCCGGCAGGACCTGCTTCCGTCGATGGCCTCCCCCGCATGGCGCGCCGACATGAAGGTCGCCGTCGAGAAACTCATCGAACACGTGGAACAGTCAGACTATGCGGAACGTGTCATCGGCTATCAGGTGTGCGGCCAGAAGACCGAGGAATGGTACCACTGGTCCATGAACTGCGAAGAGTTGGGCGACTACAGCCCGGCCATGACGGCCGCCTACCGCGCATGGCTGCGGGACAAATACAAGACCGACGCAGCCCTGCGTGCTGCATGGGACGCTCCGGCGGCGTCCATCGGCTCTGCGGTGATTCCTGACAAGGCCAGGCGCTATGGCGACCGCAAGGCCACCTTCCGCGACCCGGTTCATGAGATGTCCGTCATTGACTTTCACCGCTTCTGGTCGGACGTGATGGTCGATACCATCGCGTATTTTGCCAAGGTGGTCAAGGACAAAACGCAGCACACCAAGGCGGTCGGCGCGTTCTACGCCTACACCTTCGAGTTCGCCGAACTGGCCGAGGATGCGGGCCACCTCTCCCTCGAAAGGCTGCTGCACTGTCCCGACCTCGACTTCATCATGTCGCCCAGCAGCTATCACGAGCGCAAACTGGACGGCGGGCAAAGCCTGTTCCGCATGCCCGTGCTGTCGGTGAACCGGCACGACAAGATGCTCTGGAACGACTTTGACGCGGCCAGCTTCAAGTTCTACGAGAAGGACCAGAAGCAGTTTGCGCCGTGGCTTTGGCAGATGGCAGTAACGGACACGCCGGAAAAGTTCGTCTACATGATGCGCCGCGAACTGGGCAATGCGCTCGAGAACGGCGTGAACATGGTCTATTTCGACCTGCACGGCGGCTATTACGAGGACCCGGCCATACTGGAAGGCGTGCGCAAGAGCCGCGAGGTGCGCAATGCGGCGCTGGGCCGTGACCGTTCCCCCAGTGCGGAGATACTGGTCGTCGTCGATGAGGATTCCATGCACTATATGGGCTTCCGCAATCCCGTCCTGCGCAAGTTCCTCATCGAGCAACTGGCCGAACTGCCCTTCGTTGCGCCCTTCGACAGCGTGCTGCTGTCCGACCTTGCCGACCTGCCGGTGGACCGTTACAAAATGGTGATCTTCTTGAACACCTTCCGGCTTGACGGCCTGCAGCGAAAGACCATTTCAGAAAAGGTGCAGAACAACGGACGCCAGGTAATCTGGCTTTACGCGCCGGGCTATTTCCGCGGCGACCATGCGGCGGGGGATGTGGCAGAAATTTCGGAGGTGACGGGCATAAAGATAGTGACCGCCGAGCGACCCGCCGCTCCGACGACGGCAATATTCGACGGCAAAGTACTCGGCAACGCGGACGCGACCATACCGGACTTGCCCCTGCTTAACGGAGACCAATTTGTCGTTGAGGACGCGGACAGCACCACGCTCGCCACGCGGGCCGACACGGGCAAGCCAGTCGTCGCCATGAAGGACCACGGAGGCTGGACATCCATCTATGCGGCCGTCGCGCCGTTGTCGCGGACCTTTCTGCGCGCTGTTGCCGTGCGCGCGGGGATACACCTGTACGGCGACAGCCCGCTCGACGCGGTCTATGCCAACCGTTCTTACCTGACACTCGTTCCGAGCCCGCAGGCGGGGCCGCGCACACTGAGATTGCCTTTCAGGGCACGGGTATGCGATACCTTCTCCGGCGAAGTGCTGTGCGAGGATGCAGACGCCTTCACCACCGACTTCAAACCGTCCGAATCGCGCATCTTTAGTCTTGAGAACAAGACGGCAGGAGCAACGAAATGAAAATTCTTTGGCTCGTACCGGTATTTATGGGCTGCATGACAGTTTGGGCGGTGACCGACGCCCCAACCACCTTCCCGGAGCCGGACCAACTGCCGGTGTTGAAAGAACTGCCCGACCCCTTCCTTATGCGCGACGGCCAACGCGTTTCCACGCGCGAGGAATGGGCAAAGCGCCGCTTGGAGATTACGGAGATGCTGCTGCACTACGAGTACGGGCACCTCCCCCCCGCGCCCGCATCAGTCCTGGTTGAGGAAGAAACTGTCCGCGATGCGTTCGACGGCAAGGCGCGGGTGCATGAGTTCGTGTTGCGCATGAACGGCAAGGACGGTTTCTCCATGCACGCCGGGGTGATCGTCCCCACCGCGGGCGGCCCCAAGTTTCCGGTCGTTGTGGCCGTCAACCCGGTGTACGGGCCGCACGGCGAGGCAACGGCCCGGCAGGTCATCGAACGGGGATATGCCTTTGCCGGGTTTGCCTACCACGACGTGGACAATGACAAGGACGACCGGTCAGTGGGTGTGTACCCCTTCTACCCCGACAGCGACGGCGCCAGCCTGATCATGTGGGCCTGGGGGGCCATGCGCGTGGTCGACTGCCTGGCCGCGCGAAGCGACATCGACATGGCCAAAATCGCCGTGACCGGCCATTCGCGCTGCGGCAAGGCGGCCCTGCTGGCCGGCGCGCTCGACGAGCGTTTCGCGCTGGTAGTGCCGCACGCGTCCGGAGCGGGTGGGTCGGGTTCATTCCGCATCCAGCCGAAAGGCGTGGAGACGTTGGACTTCATCACCAAGCCCGACCGCTTCCACTACTGGTTTTCCCCACGTCTGCGCGCGTTCGTCAAGAGGGAGGACCGCCTGCCCTTCGACCAGCATTTCCTGAAGGCGCTGGTGGCACCGCGCGCGCTGTTGGAGGTCATTGGTCTGGGCGACCTCTGGGCCAATCCGGAAGGCACCCGGCAGACGCATTTGGCGGTCCTGCCGGTGTTTGAGTTCTTGGATGCGAGAGACAAGGCCGCCCTGTGGGTTCGCGACGGCGGTCATGATGAGGAACCCCAGGACTGGACCGCGCTGCTGGATTTCGCGGACTTCGCCTTTTTTGACAAGCCCCTTCCCTCTGGATTCAATGCGGCGCCGGCAGGCACAGTGTCCACAAACCTGACCTGGTCGGCTCCGGCCCAGAGTTCCAGATAATGGCAAAATGGGGGAACGCGGGCAGGCGGGTCCAAACAGTCGCTGCGGTCCTGGCCGTGGCGGCCGCCGTTCTTGCCGCCTATCTCCCGATTTTGTGCGATGCCGACCCGCGCGTCCTGCTGGGCCGCGCGGATTTGTGGGGGTACTTTCTTCCGTCCGCACTGTATATGGACCACACGCTCCACGCCGGCCAGTGGCCCTCGTGGAATCCCCTCGTCCTGTGCGGAACGCCTTTTTCCGCCAATCCCCAAACGGCTGCATTTTACCCGCCCAACCTGCTTAGGGCGCTCCTGGACTTCAGGCCAACGCCCCATAGCGCCGCAATGAGCCTGTGGCTGATGCAGGGGTTCCACATGCTGATCCTCGCGGCGGGCATGGCCCTGTTGTGCCGCAGCCACCGGTTGCGGTGGCTGCCGTCGTCCGTGGCGGCAATTTCTTTCGCACTGTCGGGAAGCATCGCGCTGCGTGCGCCGCAGCACTGGCAGTTCATTGCGTATGCGGCATGGACTCCCTGGATTTGCCTGCTGATTCGCAGCCTGCTGGCAGCCAAAACTCCGGCCGTGCTGCTTCGGCGCGGCATTCTTCTGGGCGTGCCGGGCGCGCTGGCTGTGTTGGTGGGCTTTCCCCAGTTGTGCCTGTATCTGGCGCTGCTGTCGGCGGTCTGCGCCGCCGGTTGCATGGCAGGCAACCGGTCCCGCATGTCCGGGAGACCGCGGGTGATGCAGGCCGCCGCGCTGTGCGCCGCCGGTCTGCTCACCGCGGCCCTGTCGATGCCCATGCTGCTTCCCGCCGTGGAATTCGCCGCGCACTGCGCCCGTTCCAAGACGCCCGGCGAAGCGGGTGTTCTGCCTAATCTTATCCCCGTCGATTTCCTGCATCATCCGTCTCAGGCGTTGAAGATACTGGTTTTGTTTCAGGGATACGGGGCCGTTCAGCTCGCAGGGTTTCTGCCGGCCTTTCTCGCACTTTGCGCGGCATGCCACAGACGCCGCAGTGAGGCGCTTCCATACCTTGTGCTGCTGGCGGTCATGCTCGACTGCTGCATCGGTCCGCCCATGCCCTTTGCATCCCTGGTGGCGTTTGCGGCGCCCTTCCATGTGGCTGAGCCGGCGCGCGCCTCGATTTTCGCCTGTTTCGCGGTGGCCATGCTGGCGGGTTTTGGAATGGATGCGCTCACCCGCCTGCCGCGTGAGCGTCGGCGGGATTTTTTGTCTGTGCTTGCCGCGCTGCTGGCCGTCGGCGCGCTGCTGGCGCTGTATCTTTGGGAATGGGATTCGCCCGAGCACCCCATGGCCAGACTGCTTTTGCCCGCGCAGGCGGCCGGAGCCGGGTTGGTGATGCTGCTCCTGTTCCGACGCGCACCGGCCCGGGCCGCGCTGCTCGTGGCGGCACTTCTGGCGGTGGAACTGCTTGTCTCCACGTGGGTGGATGTGGGGGCCGGCATTCGGTCCTTCCCCTATCCGGGCGATATGTCATGCTTGAGCACCCCCCCCACCTTCTCCAAAGCGAACCGCCGAGGGTTTGGCGCGCAATGGCTGGAGAATGAGGGCATGCTCTCCCTTGAACCCGTGGTGACGGGCTATGATCCGCTCATGCTGACCGCCACGCGGTTGTTCCTCTGCGCTCCAGACCAGGAAAACCTCTACAACAGGAGGCTTTCGGCGGACGAGACGGCGCGCCAAAACAGCCGGGGCCTGGGAATTGCAAAACGTGTTTTGTGGCTCATGCCGGAACCACCGCCCGGCACCTCCCCGGGGAAGAGCGTTCATTTTGCGCCAACCCAGCCCGAAGGCGGCCAGGCCAGACCGTCCCGCAGCCTTGGCCAACCGTCATCCCCGCAGATCCTCAGCTTTGATTCCCATGAACTGGACGAACAGCAAGACGCGGTAATAAAGTCGGAACCCTTCCCTGTTCCCCGGCGCCATGCAGCCATCACAGTGCTTGGTGCCTCCCCGGAGGCCGCCCTGTCTCGGGCGGACTTTGTCGATTGTGCCACAGGACGGATCTATCCAGGCCAGACTTTACACTGGCCCGGAGGCGCAGGCGCCACAAGACTTGAAACGGTCCTGCCCGAATTTTCCGAGCAGACCAACAGCGTCTATCTCCGGCTGACCACAGCGGCACCCGCCAAACTCATGCTGTCCGAAATGTTTCTGCAGCAGGACGAGGCGGATGAGGACCGCTTGCTGTCCATTGTCAAAGCCTCCGCGAACGAACTCGTGGTCCAAACAGACATGTTGCCCGAAAAGCGGCATCTGCTCTTCACCGAGTCCCACTATCCCGGCTGGTCCGTCTCTGTGGACGGAAAACCTGCCCTCCTGCAACAGGCATATGGAGTCTTCCAATCGGTCGCCCTGCAACCCGGCACCCACAGAATTGTCTTCTCTTATCACCCGACCCGCATCACCATTGGGCTTGCCATAGCCGGCCCGGCACTCGGGCTGGCGCTGCTTGTCTTGGTGCTGACGCGGCGTTCAGGGGGGGCTCGGGCGCGATAAACGGCCGATCCCGCAGGGGCGGGAAGTCTCACGCTAACATTGCCATCGCAGGCCGGAATGTGCGACAGTTCCCGAAGAAGTGCCGTGTGCGGTCATCACGTAGACAGAGGCGACGTCAAGGCTTCCGAATAGCGCACTCTGGGTGTTGAGGAAGAGCGGCAGGAGAGTCCAATGAAAACTCTTTGGTTCTTACCTATACTGTTTTGCTGCATGGCCGCCTGGTCGGCAACCGACACCCAGGCAGCCTTTCCCGAACCGGACCAGTTTCCGGTGTTGAGGGAACTGCCGGACCCGTTTCTCATGAACAGCGGCCAGCGCGTTTCGACACGCGGGGAATGGGCCCAGCGCCGTGCTGAGATTGTTGAACTGCTGCTGCACTATGAGTACGGTCACCTCCCGCCCGCGCCCAATGCTGTTACGGCGGAGAACGAGGTTGTGCGCGACGCGTTCGACGGCAAGGCGCGGGTCCATGAGTTTGGGCTGCGTGTTGGCGACAAGAACGGGTTCGTGATACATGCAGGGGTGATTGTTCCGACCAAGGGCGGACCGAAGTTCCCGGTCATCGTGGCTGTGGACCCCGTGTTCCAGCCCCAGGCGGAGGCCGCGGCGCGGCAGGTTATCGAGCGGGGCTATGCCTTGGCGGGCTTTGTCTACATGGAATTGGACCCCAAGAAGGGTGACCGTTCCGTCGGGGTGTTTCCGTTCTATCCCGACTGCGACGGGGGCAGCCTGGCCCTGTGGGCCTGGGCCGCGATGCGCTTGGCGGACCATCTGTGCACACGGGACGACATTGACGCATCGCAAATGACCATAACCGGGCACTCGCGCTGCGGCAAGGCGGCCCTGCTGGCGGGCGCGCTGGATGAGCGCTTCGCACTGGTGGCGCCGCACGCCTCCGGCGCGGGCGGTGCCGGTTCCTTCCGCATCCAGCCCGCGGGTGTGGAGACGCTGTACTCCATCACCAAGCCCGAACGTTACGCCTGCTGGTTTCATCCGCGGCTTAGGGGCTTCGCCGGCAAAGAATACCGGCTGCCCTTCGATCAGCATTTTCTGCAGGCGCTGGTGGCGCCGCGCGCACTGCTCTCCACGGTGGCGCTCGCTGACGAGTACTCCAATCCCCTCGGCACGCAGCAGACCTTTCGCGCGGCGCTTCCCGTGTTCAGGTTCCTGGGCGCGGGCGGCAAAGCGGCCATGTGGTTCCGCGAGGGCGGCCACGACATGGTGCCGGAGGACTGGACCGCGCTGCTCGACTACGCCGATATCATCTTCAAGGGCAAACCGCGAACCAATAACTTCAACCGCTTGCCCTTTCCGGACAAGCCCAAGGCGTTCTCGTGGAGCGGGCTCCCGACGGCCAGGCCATAGCCTGAATGTCTCATCGATTTTTCACTCGTTCCCAATACAATAGAGAAAGCGGTTGGAGCGAAGGAAGAGCCTGCCGTTGCTTACTGCCGGAGAACCGTTGAAGACAGACTGGTCGGATGCGAGTTGATTGTGGGCCAGCACCTCGAAGGAGGGCTTTGCGGCCAGAACGAAGGTGTCTCCCGTGCGGCTTACGGCATAAAGCCGGTCCCCGACCAGCACGACGGACGCGTAGAACGGCTTTCCTGAACCGGAACCCGCGGTGCCGGGAATGCGTTCGTGATAAACGGATTTGCCCGTCGCCGCCTCGGCACAGTTTGCAAAACCCGCGTCATCCACCCAGTAAATATTGCCGTCGCAGAGGACGGGCGACGTGATGTACGAACCACCCTTCTTGCTCCAGAGCATCTGGCTCTTGCTGACGTCGCCGTTTCCTCCTGCCCGAATCGCCAGGGTCTGCTGTTTTGGATATCCGCCCATCAGGTAGACGATTCCGTCTTGCGCCACCGGGCTGGGCGCGACATTGCCGCTTAGTCCGGTTTCGGCGTACCAGAGGAGTCTGCCTGTGTCAGGATTCAATCCCCAGACCTCGTTGGGAACGCCGATGACGAGGTCTTTCTGGCCGCCGCTGAGACCGGCCATCACGGGCGTCGCATAGACAAGTTCCAGCGCGGTCCCCTCCGCCCTCCATGCTTCTTTGCCGGTCATCTTGTCCAGGGCGCGGATGGACTGGCTCTCCTCCGACGCGTTGACAATGACCTTGTCGCGGTAAAGGAGCAGGCTGGCGGAAGAGCCCCAGCGGCGGTTGGACGACTCGCGGCCCACATCGGCGCGCCACAGTTCCTTGCCCTCGAAGTCGAATGCAAGCACGCCGGTCTTGCCGAAGAAGGCATACACGCGCTCACCGTCCGCGACCGGCGTGCTCGATGCGTAACCGTGCTCCGTGATGCCCGGGCCGGAAAAGTCGTCCTCGGGAAGCGCGGCGTCCACAGTGCGCGTCCACACAACCTCGCCGCTGTCCGCCTTTAGGCACAGCAAGTGCCGCTTCAGGGTCTCCGCTTTCCCCGGCTGCTTGGTGTCGGTGCCGTAGCCGGAATAACAGCTCACGAAAACGCGCCCGCCGGAGACAATCGGACTCGACGAGCCGGGGCCGGGTAGCGGTGCTTTCCATTTCACATTCTTGGTGTCATTCCATTCCAGCGGAATCTTGGTGTCGGTACTAATGCCGTTGCCCATTGGGCCGCGGAACTGCGGCCAATCGGTTTCGCTGGAAGAAACGCGGTCCTGGTCATTCGGGGCTGGTTGCTCCGCCCCCTGGGTATCTGCCATGGCGGGCCGTACCGGTCCGGCCGGTCCGCCTCGGCCCCGCCTGGATGCATAGACTGTCAGCGCCAGCAGGCACAGCACAACTGCCAAGCCCGCTATCAGCGCCCAAACCACCCGTCTTTTTGTCAATACTGTTGCCATAAAGGTCTCTTCTCCTTTGCCTTCGTCCGGTCACTATACACGACGGA
>CAIUWO010000996.1 GCA_903902895.1 Candidatus Hydrogenedentota bacterium
ACGAGATGTGGGAAAAGCGCTGGAAGTATCTGGCCGACATCATGCACGGGCATCCGGTGCGGGCCGTGTTTGCGGGGCACATTCATGGGTACCGCGATTTTGGCGTGCGCGACGGCGTTCATTACGTCATTGCCGGCGGGGCGGCGTCGCTGGGCAGCGGTTCCGGGCCGGACGGCCGGTTCAACCATTACCTGATGGTGCGGGTGCGCGGCGAGGAGGTGACCTGGTCCGTCATCAAGCCCGGCGCGGTGCTGCCGGCCGACGTGGCCACCAATGACTTTGCGGCCGAAATGACCGACATTCAGCGCCGCCTGGTTGCCTGCGACGAGATTCCGGTGCCACTGGGCCAGCCGCTGGACCGGGACATCAGCATCCGGATAGAGAATCCCTTTGACAAGCCTTTCGATTCAGCAATCTCATGGGAGGTGCCCGGCGGTTGGAAGGTGGAGCCGCTTGCCCGTGATTATCACGTGGACGCGAACGGCAAGACCGAACTGGCGTTCCATGTGAGCGCCGAACCGGGCGCGGTGCGCTTTCCGGTGCCGACCTACAAGACCCGTTACATGAACACCAAGAATGGAACGCCCGCCGACGTCAGCATGGAGATGCCGCTCGTACCGGTCGCCGAAGCGACCCCTGCGAACGGTCCGGTCAAGATTGACGGCGTGCTGGACGAGTGGCAGACGGCCAAGGTCATTCCGGTGGACTATGTTTCGGGTTTTGAAAAGAGCAAGTACGACCCTGCGGATCTGGCCGGCACATGCAGGATCATGTACGATGACAAGAACCTGTACGTGTCTTTCGACATTACCGACAATGACCATG
The DNA here is from genome assembly GCA_903902895.1 of Candidatus Hydrogenedentota bacterium. Lineage (GTDB taxonomy): Bacteria > Hydrogenedentota > Hydrogenedentia > Hydrogenedentales > CAITNO01 > CAITNO01. The sequence continues at coordinate 826 of CAIUWO010000996.1, forward strand.
TCCAGCCCTACGGGGGGGATATCGTGTGGCTGGCGGACGCGGTGGAATTGGGCATCAACCGCTGGGGCTGGGGCTTCTCGCTGACGGAGCCGGGGCCGGAAGTTTTCCTGTACAAAGGCGGGGAAAACACCTCCGCCGAGACGGTGAACAAGCAGGTGCCGTTGGCGGTGCGGCGCGATGCGGGGCACACCTTCTACGAGGGCGCCTTCCCCGCCGTCCTGATCGAGCCACTGGCGCTTAAGGCGGGTTCCGATTTCCGGTTCCGCGCGCAGGTTGCCGACCTCGACAATTCCGGGGCCAAACACAGCCTGTCCCTTTCACCGGGCGGCGACTGGTCGTCCGGCATCAAAATCGTGCTTGGCAAGTAGGATTGCAGCGCAAACCGCATGAAAGGTTGCCAAGGGGAGGGTGACGCCCGCCCGTTGATGTCACTGAAACCGATTTTACGTAGTCTTATGCGGTGGGGTCGTTGTTGGCCCACACAACAATACAGTGCAAGGAGTGTTAACCATGCGGACAGGACGAACACTAACGGTATTCCTGCTTGGGCTGTGCCTGCACTGTGCCGGACAGGCCTTTGCGGAGGGCAATTGGCCCCAGTTTCGCGGGCCTGAAGGGCTTGGCGTGGCGGAGGGTGCCGGTCTGCCCGAGCAGTGGACAGCCACGGAAAATGTTGCCTGGAAGACCGATATTCCGGGCCGGGGCTGGTCCTCCCCCGTTGTTTGGGGCAACCGCGTGTTTCTGACCACGGTGGTGAACACGGGCGAGTCGGAGGCGGTCAAGAAGGGCCTGTACTTCGGGGGGGAACGCAACAAGGCACCGGATGCCGTGCACCAGTGGAAGGTGCTGTGCCTGGACTTGGAAAGCGGGAAGGTGCTCTGGGAAAAGCAGGTACACGAGGGCAAACCGGCCACACCGATCCACATCAAGAACAGCTACGCCTCTGAAACGCCGGTGACGGACGGCGAGCGGGTCTATGTCTGCTTCGGCAATCTGGGCGTCTGGTGCTTTGACATGGAGGGCAAAGAGCTGTGGACCAAGCCGATTGAGCCGCACAAGATGAGCTTTGGCTATGGAACGGCCGCCTCGCCGGTGCTTCATGGTGAGCGCCTTTATCTGATCAATGACAATGATGAGGCATCCTACCTGCTGGCGCTGGACAAGAAAACCGGGAACGAGGTCTGGCGCGTGGCCCGGGATGAAAAGAGCAACTTTTGCACACCCTGTGTCTGGACCAACGACCAGCGCACCGAAATCGTCACCGCCGGCACCGGCCAAGCGCGGTCCTATGACCTGGACGGGAAACTGCTGTGGTCGCTCAAGGGCATGTCTTCCATCACCATTCCCACGCCCTTTGCGTACAAGGGACTGGTATACGTCACTTCGGGTTACGTGGGCAGCAAGCGCCGCCCGCTCTTCGCCATCCGGCCGGGGGCCAGCGGCGATATCTCGTTGACCGAGGGACAGACCGCGAACGCGGGCATCGCCTGGTCCCATCCGCTGGCCGGACCCTACAACCCGTCGGTCCTGGCCTGCAACGACCGGATTTACGTCCTCTACGACTCGGGCAACGTGGCCTGTTTCAATGCGGCCGACGGCGCGGTGGTGTATGAGCGCACCAAGATTCCCGAGGCGCGCGGGTTTACGGCGTCCCCCTGGGCGTACAATGGCAAGATTTTCTGCATCAATGAGGACGGCGTCACCTTTGTGCTCAAGGCAGGCGACGCCCTCGAACTGCTGCACAAGAACCCCTTGGCCGAGGACGACATGGGCATGGCCTCCCCCGCCATCGTCGGCGACAAACTCCTGATTCGCACGTCCGCCAGGCTCTACTGCATAAAAGATGGCGCAAATGCGGCGACTATGGCAAAATAGTGCAATCTATGAATTCGTTGATGGCCATATTTGCCCACCCGGACGACGATGTCACCATTGGTCCCTTGTTGGCCCACCATGCCATGGCCGGTATCGACCTGTCGCTGGTGGTTGTCACCAAGGGTGAACTGGGGGTCACCGGCCACTGTGGCGTTCCGGCCGGGGACGAACTCGCGGCCATCCGCGAGGCGGAGGTGATGGGGGCCTGCGAGCATTACGGGGTGGGCAACCTTGTGCTGCTCAGGGAAAGGGACGCCAGCCTGGCCGCCATGGACCGGCGCGAGCAGGCCATACTGATGGAGCGCCTTCGGGAGGCGATTGCCCAGGCCAAGCCGTCCGTAATCATCACTTTTGGACCGGAGGGTTACACGCGCCACAGCGACCACCGGGCCGTTGGCGCCTATGTGACGGAGCTGTTCCAAAGCTGGCAACCCGACGCCGCGGACGGGTATGTGCCGCAAAAGCTCTATTATGTGGGCATACCGGCCAGCAAGCTGCTGCTGGCCCGGGAATTGGGCGAGCCCTTCTCCACCGCGTTCTACGCGGTGGACGACGCCTTTATCACCACCGTCGTGGACGTCAGCGACGGACTGGCCGCGGCGGCCCGGGCCGAATCATGCTACAAGAGCCAGCACACCGCGGCGATCATGGACGGGTTCAACGAAATCATGGCGCGGGTTTTTGAGGGAAAATGCTTCCTGCGGCTGGCCATGTCGCGCGCCGCGGGGGAATCGGCTGAGGAAGAGGATATTTTCGAAGGGCTGTGGTAGCCTCAGGCCGGTGAACCGAAATCGAAGTCATGGATTCCACCCGGATGCTTGGGACGGGAGAGCGCGGTCAGTTTGCCTTGATGGGCCCATCCCGCGCATTGACGGCCATTAACTGTTTGGATGCGGATGTGATGAAAGACAAAAAGACACCGACGAACACGGGCAGCCCGGACGCGGCGCCGGATTCCAGTCCCTTTTCGCAGTTGCTTGGGAAGTTTCCCGAGGGGCCCGCGGTGGTGGCGGACAAGGCCGCGCCGGTGAAATCGGTCACGAGCTTTCGCGTGGGACGCACCAAGAAGGGCGGGTATCCGGTCTCCCTCGAAAAGCGATCCTCCGGAAAGACGGTCACCGTTATACGCAATGTGTCGGGCGACACGGAGGCGCTGCTCACACTGCTCAAGAAGCGCTGCGCCGCCGGCGGGAAGGCCTTTGAGGACTGGGTGGAGGTGCAGGGGGATCACCGCGACCGGGTGGAAACGCTGCTGCGCGGACTGGGGCTATAGCGGCGCAGTGAGGGAGTTGCGGTATTCGATTTGATGGCGGGTCGCGATTTCACATTCAACCCCTTGCGGGGTTGTGCGCCATTCTGAAGTTTCCAGTGGTTCCCTTTGGTCACCACCGGCTATTCACATTGGTCCCTTCGGGACCTTAGACGGCGGTCACGCTCCATGCCCCCGTTGGGGTGTCAACACAGCGCCATGGGCGCTATGGACGGGGTGAACAGAACGTTGCTTTGCCGACTGCCAGCCTTGGGTTCCATAACCCCGTTGGCGTAGCAAATACTATTCGAGAACGTTCATTGGCGCACTGTTACAAGAATGATATGATTGCTTCTATGAAAATGTTGATTCATCATGACGATGACGGGAACGTTGATCGTATTGAATACACTCCCCCTCCTACTTTAATGGCCGTTTTTGCATTGTTATGTGTTTTGGGTGCGATACTCATGCTTGCAATGTCTTTCTCGGCTGTGACGCATTGCTACTTTGCGTATTCTTTTGCGTATCTCCGGGATTCGTCCCTAATATGGCGCATCATTTCTTTTCCAGTTTTTGTCTACCTTGCCACCGATTGTTTTTCGCGTGCGCGACTTTACGCCAGGTATTTCTGTCAGAAACCGAGATTCATTCTAGGAAAAGACTCCTTGGTATGCGAAGTGCGGGGGAAGAGTCCAACTATATGTCGATGGGAGGACCTAGAGAGAGTCAATACCTTCATTTACCATTACCAGCTTGTCTTCAGGTCAGGCCAGGGGATAACCTTGCCGCCAAAGTTCTGGGAATGGCATTGCGGGCGCGAGTTCCTTCAAGAGTTACTGGACGATACGGTGTTGTCCAAGATCACAAAACTTTATGTATATGAACCGTAGGACAGGGCATCATCGCTCTAGACAACGGTGATGCCAACTGGATAAGAAGTTGGGCGACAGAGCAGAATTGATGATAACAAATCGCCCCAAATGTTATCATTTCCCACCCCTGTTGTTAACATAAAACGCCAAGCCGAGTATGTTGTACCGTGTTGTAAAGATGCGTAGTCACAACAATTCTATATGAAAAGCGTATTACCCCGTTGGGGTGTCAACACAGCGTCCTGGACTCCATGGACGGGGTGAACAGAAGGCTCGTTACATTCTGGCGGCCCAGTAGATTTCGCCCCAGAGGTCTCCTGCAGGCGGGCTGCTGATGGTGAAAGAGTTGCCTCCGCCCTGGTAGGCGATGGGATTGCCCGTGAGCGGTTCTTTGGGTATTTCCGCCACCGGAAGTGGGTTCAATTCCTGCAAGGATGCCGGGTAGGCGCCTTGTTTCTGCGCATGGGCCTTGAGCGCGAAGGCGATGCGCGCGATGTCGCCCATCAGCGCCTCGCGGGCGTGCAGTCTGAAGGACTGGATGCCATTGTCGCACAGCAGGTTCACCCAGTATCCACCGAGGGTAGGGTCGGCAATTTGGGCCAGTTCGTCCTGGACGGCGTAGGGCGGTTGGTCGAGGAGGGTGTTCAGGCGTTTGGCGCGTTCCATGGAACCGCGGCCGGCGAAGGCGAAACCGTAGTCGGAGAAGCCGGGATAGCCGCGGGCCTCCCCTTCCAGGCCCGCCTCCTGATAGGCGGCGCGCAGGCGGAGCGACTTGGCCAGCCCTTCAACGGGTTTTCGGCTGTCGAGCGCTTCGAGCAGGCGCGCCTGATCTTTTTCGTTCAACGGACCGGCATCGACGACGCGGAAGAGGGCGCGGTCGAGCATATGATCGGCGAAGTAGCGCTCGATATAGCTGTGGTAATGGGGCCAGTCGCCGAGCAGCCGGGCAATGCGGTATCCGACGAGGCAGGTGTCGAGCGCCCTCCCCCGCTCCCCTGCCCGCGCCTCGCACACGGCGCGGCCGGCGAAGAGGACGCAGAGATTGACGATGTTTGAATAGCGCGGGCTCGGATAGTCGTTGACCACAGCCTGGCACAGGCCGAGGTCCAATGCCGCCTCGACGTCCCTGAGCGCCTTCAAGTTGGGCAGAAAAGCGCTGAGGTTTGCGAGTATTTCCTGCTTCGACTGCTTCCTGGGGTCGAGCGGGAAGTAGAAGGGATCGCCCGGGCTGCCGCAGCCCTCGTCCTCAAGGAGGTCGCGCAACCTTTTCACCAACTCGTCCAGCAGGTCTTCGGGATTTTCGACATAGTTGCTGACAAGATGGGGCAACACACGCCCCGCGTTTCCCCCGAGGGCGTTCAATAGTGCTGAGAATTCCCACGCTGGGGGGACCGGCGCGTTCTTGGGAACGGCTTTTCGCGCTTCGGCCAATGCGGCCGCGCGTGCGGCCCGGTCCCGGGCCGTCTCGGTAAGCGCCGCTTTCACATCGGCGGCATCGGCGGGCCGGGGCACGAAGTTGGCCAGGCCAATGAGCACGACGGAGACGAGCAGCATGACGGCGAGCAGTGCCCGTGCGAGGGTCAGGCTTCTTGGGGCTTTTCTGTGCGTGCGTATCGTCATGCGTTGCCCGGTTGATGGAGCTGGGGCGTTTGAGGAACGCCTACGAAGTCCCGGAAGACCCGTTCCCAGCGGGAACGCGCACCTCGTTTGGAATCACCAGCACAAACCACAGGAGAAACACATAGAGCGTGCAGATCATGACCGTTTCCCACATGGGCGTCGAGTACCAGGTATGGAGGGCCTCGGTCCAGGAACCCTGGAGCTGTCTTCCCGCGGCGGCGGCGGCGCGCTTCATGTCCTCATAGACGAAGATCCACCGGACCAGAAACCAGAGTGCGGTGAGGGCCATGGCCCACCAGACGAGATAGGGCCAAAAGAAGCGCCAGTAGCCTTTCGTTCCAAGCCGCTTCCGCGTGAAGCCGTCCCGGAAGAGCAGCAACTCATGGGCGAAGATGCCGGCACAGAAGGCGATGGCCACCAAGAGGCCGGCATCGCGGTGTATGCCAGCCCAACTCTGATTGCCCACCAGTTGCCCGTGAACGCTTGGAATGACGCCCACCAGCACCAAGCCGAGACAGCCCGCCAGCAGCAGGAATGCGGCAAAGGCGGCTCCCCAGCGGGAAACATGGACAAAGCGGCGGTGGATGTAGAACACCAGCGGCACGAGCGCCACCCCCCAGAGCACCATGGCCACAGTGAAGACCCACCACCATGCCGGATTGTGGATGGGTTCCCAACTCCCCAGGTAGCTGAAGGAGTGGGTCATGACGGAGAACTGGTTTTGAGGGGGAAAGAGGGTCCAGCACAGCAGTATGAGCCCCCAGAACGCCGCCGTTTTGCAGGCAATGTAGCGGCGGAGTTCATCGCCGCGAAAGTCCCCCTTGAGGATGCGCTTCAGTGCTTTCATTTCGTTTTTAAAGTCCCGGGTAAGGGTGCATTTTAGCACAATTCGCAAGCGCCATGCACGAACAACATCCTCCTAAATCCCCCTTCGAAGGGGGACTTAAAGCCTTGCCAATAGTAAAGTTATGCATGCTCTCGTGAGGGTCTTTCGGACCCGGGTATAATGCGACAGTCACGGGAGTTTACCCGCCAGTCTTGTGATCCGCCGCAGCGTCCTTTTCGTGCAGGGCCTTGAGCAGTTCGGTCGCAAGCTCCTCCTGCAGTGGCCCGTTTGCCAGCATGAGCACGCCGGTCTTGTGCTTTTTGGTGAACCCCATGAAGGAGTTATAGCCGCCGGTGCCGCCGTTGTGCCAGTACATGGGTTCGTCCAGACCGTTCACCGGCTGGATATGCATGGCCAGTCCTATGGTGCGTTCCGGGGTGTCGGTGGGGCGGCGCGATTCCTGGACGCGCTCGAGCGCTTTCCCGAGCGGCCCTTCCGGCGCGGCCATGTTGGCGCGGAGAAACTTCAGCATGTCGCGCGGCGTGGAGCAGAGGCTGCCGCAGCCCTGGAAGGGCTCGCGCATGGTCCAGCGTGTCATGGGCAGGGCAATGCACAACTTACCCAAGGTGATTGAGCCCATATAGCCCTGCGCCAGCCGGGCGGTCTGTTCTTCGTTTAGCGAAACGGCCGTATCCCCCATGCCCAGCGGGTCGCACACGGCGCTCTTGACCAGGGCGGCATAGGACTGCCCTGCCTTCGTGGCGAGGGCATGGCCGAGCACACCGGCGCCAAGATTGGAGTACTCGTAGGTGCTGCCCGGCAGTCTGGCGAGTTTCAGTTGGGCCAGGTAGTCGCGCACATATTCCGTGGTGGCGTTCCGGTAGGGGTCGTCGAGCGTGTTGAACAGCAGCATGTCCATGAGGGCACCCTTGGGCGGGTCATCGGGCATGCGCGGCAGGGCGGAATGGTGGGTTGCCAGGTCTTCCAGTGTGATGGCCCGTCCCTCGGAGGCGGGCAGGGTCCAATCGGCGGGAAGCAGGCCGGACACGGGGTCGTCCAGTTTCACCGTGCCCGTTTCCAGAAGCGCGGCCAGCGCGGTTGACGTGAACACCTTGGTGATGGAACCGATTTCGAATTCGGTGTCCATGCCGGGAGGCGCCGCTTGAGAAAGTGTTTTTCTGCCCGCGCCCAGGGTGTAGGTTTTGTCCCCGTCGGCAACGGCGATGAACAGCCCCACCAGGAGGTCAGAGTCGAGGCGCTTGCGGGTTGCGCGGTCCAGATGTTCCAGCACGGCGGTCTCTTCCGGGGTTCCGTCCGTCGCTTGGGCCTGCCAGCGGTGTTCGGTGGGCGTGTAGAGGGGCGTTTGCAGCGTCCGGAACTGCGGGTGCAACTGGACCAGCCAGGTTATGCCTATTACCAGGCACAGGGCGCCGACGGAGCGCATCCAGACGATTCGGAAACGCGAAATTGGCTTGGCCGGTTTGCGGCGGACTGCCATGACGATTCGGTACAGGAGCCGCCAGAGCGACAGGCGCGCCCGCCACCGTGGCAGGAGGAAGCAGTAGAGACCGTAAAGAATCGTGATGGCGGTGATGCAAAGAAGCACAATGAATGCGGCAAACTGCAACATTGATGGCGCGCTCCAACAGTCCCGACCCGGCATCAGGATACATTGGCGCGATCGACGGCCGCAACCAAAGAATCCAGAATCCAAAAGTCAGCATCCAAAGGACGACAAAGACGAAGAGAAGGCGGCAGACAGGAATGTCTGCCCCACATTGGCATGTGTCAGCTTATGTACAGGACGGGACAGAACTACGGTTCGCACAGAACTGTGCGCCGACGGTGGGTGCCTGGTCAGCCTTTCTTGATGAAGGTGCCGTTCTGTAGTTCCCGGAAGGCGATGCGCAGGTCCTCATCTGAATTCATGACTACGGGGCCGCGCCAGGCGACCGGTTCGCGCAGCGGCCTTCCCGAGAGGTAGAGGAAGCGCACCGGGGTGTTCAGCGAGGTGATGACCACCCGGTCCCCATGGTATTCATACAGGATGACGTTTTCCCGCCCGCAGGGGCCCGCCGAGGCCGATGCGGACCATTGCTCCGCTTCGTCCGGGCCGGGTTCCGATTCGCGGCGGTCGTCGAAGTGGGCGGTGCCGTCAAGCACATAGGCAAAGGCCGTGTAACCCGGTTTCACATCGTGCGTGAAAGTGGAGGCC
>CAIUWO010000997.1 GCA_903902895.1 Candidatus Hydrogenedentota bacterium
CACACGCAGGACGCGCGTCATCAACCTGCTGCGCATGGGGTTCTTCTACATCAGGAACAAGGGTGTGCGCTTGGAATACGCCCTGGACGCGCTACGGCATCTGGTCACCTTGCAGGTGGCGCCAAACTGGGGATAGGTCAGCTTAAAGGCGGCCCCGGCCTTCCAAGAATGGCATCACCTCGTCCCAAGGGCATGAAGTTCGCGCAGCCGTGCTTCGTCACCACGATCGCGCAGCCGCTATTCACTGATAAAGCCATGCGCCCGGCCCAGATAGTAGGCGAGCAGGTAGGGAACACCCTCGCGAAGGCGCATGCCGCTGCCGCTGTTGGCCAGCGCCCAGGGGTCAAGGTCCCAGTAGATCTCATGCCGCTCGTCAATGGGGAAGACCTGCCCGTCGCGCCGGCCTCCCTTGCCGGACGGTTGGCCGGATTCGTCCAGCAGCGGCACCATGTCGGTCCGGTGGGCGTTCGACATGGGCCAGTCCACCAGGTCAAGCGGAAAACGTTTCAGCGTGTCCACGCCGTCCTCGATACAGTCCCTCGGCGGCGTGAGTTCGGTCGTGCCCCATTGGTCAGTGCGGCTCTTCCCGGTGCAGCAGGCGGCGTAGACGAAGTTTGTGAAGGCGTTGCGCTCGCGTTTTTCGTGCTGCCAGTGGCTTCGGATCGCATGGTGGTACATGCTGAGGAGTTTGGGGTCGGTCTCATGGCGGATAAGGTGGTAGTAGTTCATGAAGGCCATGTTGTCGTCCGGCTGGTGACCCACAAGACCCGGTCCGGAAATGCTCTTTGGTTGGGTCATGCCGTTCATGCCGTAGCCGTGCTTCAGCGCCAGTTCAAGATAGACTTCGCGGTATTTCGGGTCGCCTGTGATGTGGTGGGCGATGGAAAGGTAGGTCAGCATGCTGAACGAGTTCAGCCCGCGCTCGTCGCACCAGGCCTCGTTCCGGTTAAGATCGTCCGGGGACAGACGGCCCCACCGGGTCGGCGTGCCGTCATAGTCGACAAGATTGCAGCCGTGGGAAAGAATGTGGTCAATGATGCGCCGAACAACCCCGCGCACGGCGTCCCTTTCGGAATCGGTCCCGCAGACGCGGTCAAAATAGATCGCATAACCAAAGAAATGCCCGTCCAGCTCGTCCGAACTGGAATCGTTCTTCCAGTACCATTCGCCGCTTTGGTCCACCGGCCAGCGGGGCTGGACAATCTTCCAGAGGGAGTCCGCCTTGTTCCGGCGCAGGTCATAGGCCAGGTCAAACTGTGGATTGGGGTCCTGCTCTGATGTTGGCAGCACGGTCCGGGCGATGAATCCCTTGGGCGCCGGATGGGTTCCGCCCTGCGTCACCTCGCTGAGAAAGGCAAGAGCGCGGAAGGCGTTGGCTGCGTCCCGCTTCATCTTTTCGCTTCCCGTGACTGCATAGCCAAGGCTGGTCGCGCCAAGGTAAAGCCCCGTGAAATGCCCGTCGTTGTCTGTAAAGACCGGCACCGCGGTGCTCTTGTCTCCGGGAGCGGACAGTACGGCCGGGTCCACGTAGCCGAAGCGGGTACGGCGGTGGTGTTTCTCGATTTCCTCGCCGTAAAACGCGGCTTTCCCGGCGAGCGTAATCGGCTGGCAGGCAATGCACGATACGCCCTGGGCCGTCGCAATCCATGCGTTGCCTTCGGTGTCGACGGCAATTTCACGCACATGGTTGTCCAGCAGCCAGCGCCGCCCCTGCCGGAACGACCACAGACCGTCACGGTAGTGGATTGCGCCGTTGGTCGTGCCAAACCAGACGCCTTTGGGTCCGGTTGCCATGCAGGTGAAATCGTTGTAGGGCAGTCCATCGGCACCGGTAAAGAGCCGCCATTCCTCATTGGAAACGCGGCAGCCCACACCCTGCGGTGCCGCGAACCACAGCGCTCCGGACGCGTCATAGGCAACGGCGCGCACATGCACAGGCGCCCAGCGCACATCTCCCTGACGGGGAAGCGCCATGCTCCACTTCCGGTCTTTTCCGACAAAGAGCCCCTTGTCGGCTGCAACGGCGATTTCACCCCGGTGTTCGGCCACGGCGCGAATCACCAACGCCCCCCCTGCTGCTTTGCTCAGACGCGACATTTCGCGCTTTTCGAGCCTGGTTCCGAAGTGCATGGCCGGACTGGCAACCGCTTTCGCGTGCCATCGGGCACCGTCAAATACGGCTGTTCCCCGCGCCGTTGCCGCGACTACGACGCCATCCCTGCCGATGCCAATCCCGTTCACGTCGTTGTCCGGCAGGCCCTGTTCCGTCCCGTACGCCCGATGCACCTGCTGCTCGAAAACACCCGCGCCAATGGGCAACGCCATTGCGGCTTCCTGGCACTGACCGGCGCCGCCAAACAGACTCAACACCGCGGATACAAGCAATGTCAGACGCATGGGTCTCTCCCGTGGTGAGCGCGAAGCCCGTGAACATGGGGACAAAGGGCGGCTTCTGCCGGGAGTTCCCTACAAGCCGCCCCGGGCATCAACAAATTCCATCACCTCGTCCCAGGTCGGCATGAAGTTGGCGCAGCCGTGCTTGGTCACGACAATCGCCCCGCACGCCGCGCCGAGCCGTCCCGCCTGCCGCCAGTCCATCCCGCGGATGCGTCCGCAAATGAAGCCCGCCGCAAAGGCGTCGCCCGCGCCCAGAATGTTGTACACCTCAACGGGATAGCCCGGCGCGTCAATCTGCTCAACCGCGCCGCCCTGTTTGAGATGGATTCTCGCGCCGTCGGCCCCGCGCTTCTGCACAAGCGCTTTCGGGCCGAGTGCGAGCAGTGCCGCGATTCCCGCTTCCACATCGCCCGCGACCTTGGTGTCCGACACCTGCGAATGGGTCAGCGTGATCTGCGCGGGATCGCGCAGCATGGCCGCGTTGATCTCGTCATCCGTGCCCAGCACGATGTCCACCAGCGGCAGGATGGCCCGGGCCGTCACGCCGAATGCGCGCGGGTCGTGCCACTGGTCCGGCCGGAAATCAATGTCGAAAACCACCTCCGCCCCGGCCGCTTTCGCCTGTTCGGCGGCGAAGAAGGTTGCGCTGCGGCTGGGCTCTTTGCAGAGGTTGGTGCCGGCAAACTGAAACACCTTGCACCGCGTCACCGGCGACGCCAGCACGTCGTCAATCGTCAGTTCAATGTCGGCGCAGTTGTCGCGGTAGTACACCAGCGGAAAACGGTCGGGCGGCTCTATGCCCAGCACCACGGCACTCGTACGGTGGCCGGGCTTGCGGGTGATGAAGCCCGTTTCCACCCCTTCCTTATTGAGGAAATGCAGGATGAAATCGCCCACGGGGTCCGCGCCCAGCGCGGTCAGCGCCACCGTGTTCATCCCGAGCCGCCTCCCCCCCACGCTGATGTTCAGCGGCGACCCGCCCACATACGCCGCAAACTTGGTGATCTCCACAAAGGGCGCGCCCACGTCGTCGCTGTACAGGTCAATGGACGAACGGCCCATGTGCACCGAATCAAAAAGCGTCTCTTGCGTCATGCAGAACTTCTCCGGCGCGATTAGGATCGCGCTTTAATACAGCGGCAGGCGGTCGTCGCTGCCGCGATAGGTCTCTTTCACCCAACTGTACCGGGGGTCGTCCCGGGCCATCAGGCTCTGCGCGCTGCCCGCCAGCACGTTCAGGTAGTACGTGGTGTATCCCGGCGCGCTGACCACCGGATGATAGCCCTCCGGCACCAGCACGGCGCAGCCGTCCTTCGCGAGCATGACCGCGTCAATCGGCAATCCAGCCTGGCGCAGGGGGCAGCCCTCGTCGGTGTATACCCGCTGAAACGCATAGCCTTCGGGCGGGTCAATCCGGTAATAGTACACCTCCTCGAGGTCCGCCTCTAGAAGATTGCCCGCCCCATCCACCGCATGCACATCGTGCTTGTGCGGCGGATAACTGCTCCAGTTGCCGCCGGGCGTGTACACCTCCACCAGCACCAGCCGGTGCACCGGCGACCCTGGCGGAAGCAGGTTGTTGATTTGCCGCGTCACATTGTCGCCGCCGCGCAGGCCGCTGCGCACCGTCTCGGGAGTGATGAGCCACGGCTCGTGGTCTTCGTCCGTCGGACACCAGGTGGCGGCGAACTCGCCGGCCTGCTCCGCGGTTACGGTGAATCGGGTGTGCCGTGGAAGATACAGCGCGTGCGCGCCGCCCTCGAAGGGGGAACGCCGCCCGCCAACCCCCGTCCACACCCCTTTGTCCGATCCAACCGTGTACCGCCCGCTGAGGTTGACCAGGGCCAGTTCATTTTTACCGGTATCGAAGCTCCACGAATCGCCTGCCGCGAGCCGCCGCACCTGAAAGGAAATGAATTCCCAGCCCGCGCTCTCCGGAGTAATCGAGAGGACAAGCCCGGGGTCGTCCGGGCATTCAGAAGGGCTCACGACCAAATTGCCCGCGTCGTACTGCTTCATTGGGTGTTTCCCATCGTCCTTCCGGCAGATTTCAATTCTTCGCATGCCTGAACCACACGCGTTGCCATGCCGGCACGCCCCTTGTCCAGCCATGTGCTGGCAAGATAGTCCTGCTTTACGCCCACTTCGCCGTCCACCTTCAGCACCCCGCTGTAATGCGTATACATATGGTCCGCTACGGCACGGGTTAATGCGTACTGCGTGTCGGTATGGATGTTCATCTTGACCACACCATAGCCCAGCGTCTCATGAATCTCAGCAGTCTCTGTGCCGGAGCCACCGTGAAATACAAGCCACATGCGGGATTTCTTTCCATGAAGTCCCATCAAGGCTTCCTGCCCCTCTTTCAAAATCTTCGGCATCAACTTCACCTGCCCCGGTTTGTACACGCCGTGCACATTGCCGAAGGTGGCCGCGAGCATGAAGCGCCCGCC
>CAIUWO010000998.1 GCA_903902895.1 Candidatus Hydrogenedentota bacterium
CGCGTTTGACGAATTTCATGAACTGGCCGTACAGGTAGTACTCGAAATGGTAGTCCACGCCGCTCCCGTCCTTTCGGGGCTGAATGCAGGTGCTCTTCGTCTTGAACGGACCGTTGTTGGGTAGACCGTCGTAGTCGATCATGATAACCCAGGAATTGTACGAGCGGGACCCGTTGCGGAAATAAGCCATGATCTTCATCGCACCGGCAATACCGCTGACGGAACCTTCTGTGAAGTAGACAGACTTCTCTGGGAATTCCCTGTAAAACTCGCCCATCTGCTCCGGCTTGCCGGAGTATGCGTGAAACCCGGTCCCTTCGACGTATTTGGCGGCCTTCGGGTCGCGCAGAATGTTGCGCGGATACCACAGATTGTTCAGGTTGTGGTCGTAGCACCAGATTTTTACCTCGGTGCCAGCGTCCCGAAATGCCGGTCCGAGGTAGTCCCGGATGAAATCACGCTCCAGCAACCCCATGACATCGTGTGCAACCGGACCGAAGGTATCGGGGTCATCCAGCACGGCCCATTGGCAGGAGGGATACCACTCGCCGACTGGGTAGTTGCGCGTGTTAACTCCCGGCTCGTTTTGCACAGTGATGGCGTGAATGGGAATACCCTCAGCCGCGTAGGCCTGCAGAAACTTGATGAAGTACGCTGCATAAACCCCGTACCATTTGGTTTCGAGGTGGCCGCCAATCATGTCTTTCGAGGTTTTCATCCACCCGGGCGGGCTCCACGGTGAAGCGAAAAACAAAAGATTCGGGTTTAGTTCAAGGGCCTTCTTCAAGACGGGAAGAAGATATGCTCGGTCCTTTTCAATGGAGAAATGTTCAAGTTTGGGGTCGGTCTGGTCCTCGGGCATGTCGTCATAGGAATACCATGCTTCTCCCGTGAAATCAGGCGTGCCGATGCAAATACGCATCAAGTTCATGCCAATGCCGTCTTCCGAGTCTACCAGTTTTTTTACGGTTTCGGCCATCTGTTCCGGACCGAGTTTGAAAAGGTTGTAGCAGGTCGTATGTTCAAAGGAAGACCCCATGCCTAGAACCGACTGATAGGCTTTGGCTGGGGCAATCTTAATAATGCGTTCTTTGCAGGGTTTTCCGGCATTGCCAAGAGGAATGGGTGCGCCCGGCGTCAGTGTAAGTTTCATGTCCTCCGAACTGGACCACACTTGAACTTCGCGCGGCGCTGAATGGGCCCAGAAGGGAAGTAGCAAGACCAGGGCAATGATTGCCTTTCGCATAGCGATGATTCCTTTTCTGCAGACGGTGAGCGAATCGTCCCGATCATTATATAGGACACCCGAAGAACAGCGCGACACCGATGCTGACACAAGACGGGAATTTCGGTTCTTGGCCACGATCCGTTTAGAATAAACAGTTGGAGAATAACAAGGAGCGTATGATCATGAAAGATCGCCATGCCGATACCAGTCGCCGCGCATTTCTGCGCACTATGTCTCTCGCAGGTGCAGTCATAACCGCTCCTGTCGGATGGGGCATTGCTGGCGCCTCGGAAAAGGCACATGAGTGCGTTGTTGAAAGCCCCTTCTTCCGCGTACATTTCGACTCCGCCACGGGAAGGTTTTACCTGTTCCAGAAAGGGGGCGGCACCCTTGTCTCCGGTGGCATTGCACGCGCCATCACAGACGGCGCTGTGTTCTCCACGGCGGATACCCGTTATGAGCGTACAGTGGAAACCACACCCGTGAAAGACAGACTCGGTTCGGGACAACAACTCCGCGCGACCTGTATCGACGGGCAGGGCAGGCTCGATTTTTCGATTCAGGTGACGGTGTACGAGAACCGCAATTCCGCTGTTCTGGAAGTTACCTGCCGCAATACGTCGTCCGACACGCCACTGGTCATGGGGGCCATTGAACCCCTGCGGGCCGTCGCCGATGCAGACGGCTGGTGCGCCTGGCCCGGCATGACCAGGGTGCTGACCAACGGCCGCATGTACTACGACCCCGGCAAAGTGGCGGAATTCACGCCCGGCGAACCCCTTGAAAGCTGGTGGAACGTCGGACTGCATGCCGGCGACCGCCGGCCCGGCATGGCGCTGGGTTATCTGGAGAACATTCATGCGATGGGGCAGCTCCACCTCGTCCGGGACGCTAACATAACCAATCCAGACGCCTTTTCGCTCGTGGTCACCTCCGGTTACCAACGTGATTTCACGCTTCGCCCGGGCGACTCAGTCTCCTCCGACCGGTTTGTGTTTTGTACTGCCGAAGACTCCTATACCGCGCTGGAGGACTACGCGCAATGCATGGCCGATGCACACACCATCCACCTCAATCCTGTCGCAAACGGCTGGTGCAGCTGGTTCCAGTCGTATGAGGGAGTCACGGAGGAGGACGTGTTACACGCCGCCCAATTTGTCGCCAGCCATCTCAAACCGTACGGGATGGAGTACGTGCAGGTGGATGACGGGTTCTACCGGGCTTTCGGTGACTGGGAGGGCAATGAAAAATTCCCGCATGGCATGAAATGGTTGGCCGGGCAGATTCGCGATCTGGGATTAAAGCCTGGTATATGGCTTGCTCCTTACGTGATCTCAGAAGGCACCGACATCCACCTGAACCACCCGGAATGGCTCATCCGCAAGGCCAACGGCGATTTGCGGCCGGTGCGGCCAGGGTCCCGCAACGAGGACGACGGTGACACAGGCGGGCGCAAACGCTATGCGCTCGACATCTCCCATCCCGACGCCGCTGAATGGCTGGGCAGACTACTTGACACAGCGACCAACGACTGGGGTTACGACTTCATCAAAATTGACTTTGTGGACTGGTCGCTTCTCGCCGCAGAAC
>CAIUWO010000999.1 GCA_903902895.1 Candidatus Hydrogenedentota bacterium
CCTTGTGGCTACGGCGAAGCCGACCTACTCCACCCTCACCGGTATCGCCGCGCGCGCCTCGTCGTTCTGCAACCCAATCTGCTCCAGCGGAATCTGCTGGAATCCCAGCGCCAGCGCAGGTGATTCGGGCTTGAGGTGGTAATCCCCCGCCGCGGCATCCACAAAGAGCGGGTCCTGGTCGAGGAGGTTGTTCTCGAAGGCCAGGAAGGGCCGCGCAATTTCCTCGATATTGTCCCACTTCCCACCCACGCAGATATTGCGCGCGATGATGTTTCCCTTGGGCGCCTTCGGCTCGTCCTCAATAATGCCCACCAGCTTCGGGTACTTGTCGCTGTAGGGCGGTTTGTTGTAGGCGATACCCGAGATGGTGCCCTTTTCGGCGGCCTCCTTGACCCATTCGTCGGCGTGGTACGCGGCCCAGTTCAGCGCCCGCGCGTCCACATGAATGGCGGGGTTGCAATCCACGAAGATGTTGTTCACGATGGAACAGTCGCGTCCGCCGCCGAGGAAGGCAGCCATGGTCACGTTCTTGAACAGGTTGCCCGTGATCTCCGCCGAGGCGAACATGTCATCCAGGTACACGCCCACGCAGCCCTTGTTCTGGAAACCGCTGATGTCGTGCAGGAAGTTGTTCCGTATGACGTTGCCGCGCATGGTCCAGTTGCGGCCCGCGTAGATGGCCCCCGCGTCGTTGGACTCGGTGCAAACGCGGTGAATCTCGTTGAACTCGATCACATGGTCGTTGCCGCCGAACTGAATCGCCATGTGCGGCGCGTCATGGATCAAATTGTGCGAAATGCGGTTGCCCACACCGTTCATGCTCACCGCACTCTGGTACATGCGGCTCCAGCGGCCCCAGTGGTGAATGTGGTTGTTGTCCGCGAAAAGCCCCGCCGGGGCAAGCGTGGCGCGGTCGCCGCCGTCGATGCTGATCCCGCCCTTGCCGAGCGCGTAAATCTCGCAGCCAGCCACGCCGCTGTTTGCGCCGCCGCCGACGGACACCGCGTTGCCGCCGATGTTGCGGATTGTGCAGCCTTCCACGCGGCAGCCGGTGCTGTTGCCGATGGTCACCGCCGTGGCTCGCGATGTCTCCAGCACAAGTCCGCGCAGTGACAGGTTCGCGGTGTCTTTCATGGTCACCAGCGTGGGCAACACGGACACGACCACATCCTCGGGACCCGGCGCCGCCGGCGGCCAGAAATACAGAATCCCTTTCTCGCGGTCCAGATACCATTCGCCCGGCGTGTCCAGTTCCGCCAGCACGTTGAACGCGTAATACCACTGCCCCTTGCGGTAGCCGTAGTTGTGGTAGGGCTCCACCAGCGCGATGGTCGAGGTGGCCGGGTCGATGGACGCGATCTTCTGCCGCTGGTCCGACCAGTCCCAGAACCAGTACCCGTGCAGCCACGCGTCCTTCTCGCCAATCCATCGGCTCGGCCGGTCTCCGTCATAGATGAATTTGCCCGTTTTGCTGCCTTTGAGGCCGTGAATCTGATGGTCATCGGGGACGGCCAGTTCCTTGATGTTCACAAAGCCCTCGTTGGGCCAGCGGGACAGGGTCATGGGCTTGTCCTGAAAGAACAGTTCCACACCGCCGTCGTTGGGCGCGCCGAAATCGGCAACGCCCAGCGCCTTCAAATCGGACTGCACTATGGCGGCGCGCGCCTCCGGCGACACCCGCTCCAGGATGGCGGGATCAGACACGGCCTCAAAAGCGGGAACACGCACACCGCCGGTGAGAAAGACCTTCTCGCCCGGTTGTGCGGCGAAACAGATGGGGGCTTCCGCCGTTCCAGCGTCTTCCGCCGTGAACTCCACCGTTTTCTTGAGCGCATAACGTCCGCCGCGCAGCACCACCTTTACACCGCCTGCCGGAAGCGGGCCCGCCAGCTTTAGGGCGCGAACCGCGTCCTGCGCCCGCTCCAGGGTGATGAATGGACCGTCCGATGAAAACTCGTTTGGCGCGGCGAGCGTTCCCGTCCAGGCATCGTTGCCGTCCTGCGACACGTAGTAGGTCGCTCCCGGTTCTGCGGCGTATGCGCCCGACCCGAAGAACAGCAACCCCGCAGCAAGCAGCGCGGTGAAAGCGGCAACATAGGAACGCATAATGTCGGGTACTCCTGTCGTCAGACGCGCTTGTACGTGAAGAATGCCCAGCCGGGCTTGGACGGGATGGCCACAGACAATCCCTTGTCCATCAGATCGGCGCCGGTCATTTTGACCGGTTCGCCGGGGTTCAGCGGTGACGCGGGGACCACGCGGTAATTTGCCGCGGGTGTCAGGCCCTGCAGCGGCAACTGCGCCGACTCATAGGGGCATGCGTCGCGCCGGAACACCTGAACCAGGCCCTCACCGGCCTCGGGCCGGTCGAACTGCCAGCCAATCCACTGGTCCGCGGCGAGGCTGTAG
>CAIUWO010001000.1 GCA_903902895.1 Candidatus Hydrogenedentota bacterium
AGCGACATTGAGCATCTCGACGGCCACCTCGCCCGGCTCTTCGACGGGCTCAAACAGCGCGGCCTCTACGACAACACGCTGATCGTTTTCGTGTCCGACCACGGCGAGGAGTTCTTCGACCACGGCGGCTGGTGGCACGGCCAGACACTGTACCGCGAGGTGGTGCAGGTGCCCCTGGCCATCAAACTGCCGGGCGGCGCCGGGGCCGGCACCGTCAGCAGGGACCTCGCGCGGCTCATCGACCTGCCCCCCACCATGCTCCAGTTTGCCGGGCAGCCGCCCGCGCCGGGCATGTCGGGCCAGCCGCTCGTCGACGCGCTGGGCAACTTCACCAACGCGAACATTTTGTGGTCCTACGCCGAGAACGATTTTGAGGACAACATCCTGCAGGCGGTGCGCGGCCGCGACAACACGATCATCCGCGCCAACGAGGGCAACCCCCGGGGCACCAAGCCCGTCGAGCTGTACAACCGGAACGCCGACCCGGCGGAGAGGAACAACCTCGCCGGGGTGCCGGAAAAGGCCGAGGCGCAGCAGCAGATGGAAAAGGTCCTCACCGACTACGAGAGCGTCATCCATGAATACGCCCCCGAGCCCGGCGCGCGCGTGCAGATGGACGCCGCCACGCAGGAGCAACTCAAGGCCATCGGGTACTGAAGTAGATATTGCTGGGAGCGCCGGGACGCCGGCGCTCCCAGTAATGCCTCCGATTCCGTTCTTGTTAAGCCTTTGGGGTGGGTGAAGTTTTGCAAAGCAACATGCAACGCGCCGCCCGCTTGCCGTACAAGGGGCGCCTTCGCGTTATCCCGTGCCTGCGCCGGGCTCGGGGGCGATCATCTTCCTGCCCCGCTCTCCGCCCACTTCCCGCGTTTATTGTCGCGCGGGCGGCTCTGGTAGAATGCGGCATGGTCTCCTGGGAGTTTATCTTATGAAGAAAGTGACGCTGCTTATGGCGGGCTTGCTGATTTTTCCGCGGCTACTGGCGGCGCAGGCGCCGGACATCGACGCGCTGCTGGGCGAGAACTGGTACGGCCTGTACATGAACGGGCAGAAGGCCGGGTATTCGCTGAACAAGGTGACGCGGGACGACAAGAAGCGGATACACGTGATTGAGGACGCGAAGTTCCACGTGTCGATGTCGGGCACGAAGCAGGACATGCACATATTCTCCGACCGGTGCTACGCGGAGGACGGGCGGCTGATCGAGATCATGTCGGAGGTGACGGACCCGGCGCAGATGTCGCGCTTCCACGCGGTGGTCAGCGGCGAGGAGATGGTGCTGACGAGCACGGTGGGCGGCAACGACGTGGAAAAGACGCTGCCCCGGCCGCAGGAGTCGCTGATGGACTCGCTGCGCAACGCGCACTGGGCACGGCAGCGCCCGCAGGTGGGCGACACGGTGAATTTCAGCGTGTTCGAGCCGCTCTACCAGCAGGAGGTGTCGGGGATCAGCCGGATTATCGACATCGGGGAGCGGGTGCTCAACGGCGTCACCACGAAGGTGTACAAGATACGCACGGCCATCGATCTGATGGCCATCGACTCGGTGTCTTATGTGAGCGAGGCGGGCGAGACGCTGGAGGAGCAGATCGCCAACAGCATCACCATGCGGCTGGAGCCGGAGGAGGTGGCGAAGGACGTCACCTACAGCAACGACGTGATCATCTCCAACGCGGCGATGGTCGACACGCCCATCGAGAACCCGCGCACGCGCCCCGCGCTGCGGCTGGCCCTGCGCGGCCCGCTGACGGACAAGCTGCTGTTCAACGACGACCGCCAGCGCATGTTCACCGACGGCGACCATGTCGAGTTCCGGTCGCGCACGGTGCCGATGGAGGGGTTCCAGGCGGCGCGGCTGCCCGTGACGGACGAGAAGGTGCTGCGCCACGCCAAACCGACGCAGTTCATCCAGAGCGACCACGCGAAACTGATTGCGCAGGCGGGGGAAATCGCCGGCGACGAGAAGGACATGATGGCCGTCTCGACCAAGCTCTGCGCGTGGGTGTACAAGAACGTGCGCAACATCTACTCGGCGCGCCTGTCCAACGCGCTGGAGGTGCTGGAGCACCTCGAGGGCGACTGCACCGAGCACAGCGTGCTGTTCATCGGCCTGGCCCGCGCCGCGGGCCTGCCCGCGCGCGAGGTGGCCGGGCTGGTCTACATCCCCGGCAACCCCGGAGGGTTCTATTTCCACCAGTGGGCCACCGTGTGGGTGGGCCAGTGGATCGACGTTGACCCCACCTTCAACCAGCCCCAGGCCGACGTGACCCACATCAAGCTGGTGGAGGGCGACCTGTTTCAGCAGGCGCGCATCATCCCCGTAATCGGCAACCTGAAGATAGCGGTGCTGCCCGACGCCACGGACGATGTCTTCGCCAAGCCCGCCGGGGAGGCGCCCGCAACCGCC
>CAIUWO010001001.1 GCA_903902895.1 Candidatus Hydrogenedentota bacterium
ACCCACATCAAGCTGGTGGAGGGCGACCTGTTTCAGCAGGCGCGCATCATCCCCGTAATCGGCAACCTGAAGATAGCGGTGCTGCCCGACGCCACGGACGATGTCTTCGCCAAGCCCGCCGGGGAGGCGCCCGCAACCGCCCCGCCTTCGGTGACATCGGCGCCGTAGCCCGGGGCGCGACAGGCGAGGGCGCCTGTCCCACACGCTCCTGGCAGCCCCGCCGGCGCTCAGTGTCCGCGCATTTGGCTGGGACCAACGCTGAAGTTAATCGGCGTGAGCTGGTTAAGCAGCGACCCGCCAAACCCGTGGGAAAAGCCGAGCGCGAAAAGGTTGAACATCTGGTAGAACAGCAGCGTGCCGAAGATGCCGCCGGTGAAGGTGAACACCATGAGCCACACGTTGGGCAGGTGCACCAGGGAGAAGCACGCGGCCGTGCACAGCACCGCCTTCATCAGCTCGGCGCGGGACTGTTCCACCGGAAAGGCCCGGCCGAAGAGCACGCCGAAATAACTGGCGAAGATGAACTGCTGAAACCAGCCCCACGTGACGTAACCCGACCACTGCCCGCCGATGGCCAGCGGATGGAGCAGCGCGGAAAGCCGCTCGCCCGAGGGCTCGCCGCGCAGGCGGATGTAATGCCAGCCCTCCAGCGCCGCGCGGTGGGGTTCCAGCACGAACTGGAAGAACAGGTTGTAGAGAAAGATGAGGAGGAGCGTGCCAATCATGAACGCAACGATGAAGCGGACGCTCCGCGCGAGGTTGTCGAGCCTCACCATGAACGGAACGGCGAGGAACAGCCAGGCCAGGTCGATGACGCACAGCAGGAACAGGATGAACCCGATCTTGCCGCCGAAGGCGGCGTAATGCTGCGCGTAGCGCTCGTCGATCTCCTTTGAGAAATTGAACGCCGCCGAGACGTAGAGCAGCGTCATGGCCGCCATCACGGCGGCCACGGCGCGCCAGTGCTTGATGATGAGCGGCGGCTGGCCGTTGGCGCCGACATAATAGCGCAGCGGGTTGCCCAGGCCGCGGAACTCCCAGAAATACCAGCCCATGGCGTTCCACTGCTGGTGCGGCTGCAAGAAAACCGGGCCGTCAAAGCGGCAGTGCGCGAGGGGCGACAGGACAAACATCCACAGCATGACCGGCGCGCCCAGCGCGACGCGAAAGGTCTTTGTGCCAGCCTTGTCGAGCCAGTACTCGCACCACACAACGGCCATCACAAGCAGGAAGACGCCGACCGCCTCCCAGAAGTAGCTGCGGCGGATGCGCGCGAGCCGGTCTTCGGGCACAACCCCGCGGCGGGCGATGAGCCCCGCGTCGGGGGCCAGTTCAATCCGGGTGAAGCAGCGTTTCAGTCCAACCAAAAACGGGGCGTTGTCACTGGGGGGCATGGGTACTTCCTGCGGTTCTTTTGTTGGGGGTCAGTCCGGAACGCGCTGGATGCGCGCGTCGGTAAAAATGTCGGCCTCGTCGCAGCTCGTGCTCGAGAACTCGGAGACCACCGCGCCCTGCGGCCCCGCCTTGAACCAGTGCCTTGTGTCCGGCGCGATGGTGTGCTGGTCGCCCGGGCGCAGCACGACCTCGCGGGACACCGTGTATGCTCCTTCCGGCGCGGCGGGCGGCGCGGTCTTGCATCCCGGCGTCACCGGACCGTCCACATAGAGATACACCTCGCCGGACCGGCAGCGGAAAGTCTCCCTCTTGCCGCTGCGCCCGTTCACATCGGGGTGCCGGTGTTCGGGGCAGGTCATGCCGGGAAACATAATCAGCTCCTTGGCGCAATACCGGTCATTGTTCTCGTAAACGATTATGGCCAGCCCCGTCGCCTCAAACTCGTCCAGGCCAAAGTCGGCCAGTTCCATGCCCACCCTTTCGGCTTCGGTGACGACAATGCCGGCCGCGGCGAGCATCGCCGCCGCCCGGTCCCGGTACTCCTGCTGTTTCGCCTCGGTCATCATGCGCCATAACCTCCGTGAATTCGGACATTGCAACCCATGCGGCCCATGATAGCGCAGCCGTGGCGCGGGGGTAAAGGCGGCGCGCGGGAAGCCGGGGGGCAACGGGCCGGTTTTGGGCCGTCTGGTTTGTCCGCCGCCAGACGCCCTGGGGGGGGGGACGGCAGGCGGGGCGGGGTCCAGCCGCGCCAACTTTTCGGGCCGTCATTCCGGACCGGGCCTGTGGGGGCACATGGGTTTGCGCGCGGATTGGGTCCGGGGCTGGAGGACCGGGCGCCGTCCGGCGGGGCGCCGCGGCCATTTTACACGTTGGAATCGGGCTGGCAATCTGGTATACTTCCGGGTCCTAGTAATGGTCTAAATCCTTTGTTTTTGCTGTGTTAGATTATACACGCGCCGGAGAGGCGCGTTTTTTTGAAAGGGCGCACCGTGTTCAACATATTCCGTCATCTGCCCAGCCTGTTCTCGCATGACATGGCGATCGACCTCGGCACGGCCAACACGCTGGTTTATGTGAAGGGCCAGGGGATCGTGCTCAGCGAACCGTCGGTGGTGGCGATCAACAAGGACACGGGCCTGCCGCGGGCCGTGGGCAACGAGGCCAAGAACATGATCGGCCGCACGCCGGGCAACATCGTGGCGATCCGCCCGATGAAGGACGGCGTGAT
>CAIUWO010001002.1 GCA_903902895.1 Candidatus Hydrogenedentota bacterium
ACCCTTACTCCGAAACGTGTCCAATGCTTCGCGATCTTTCTTTGTTAGACACAAACCTGTCTGGCGCATGACCTTCTCCTTCTGCTGTGGTCACATAATACGCCATTATCTTGTTTCGTTATTTACGTGTCAAGATACTAGAAGGCACAAGGCGGCCTGAAGAGGCATCGGCGGATGCTGTCACCGGCCCGTCTGGTTATACAGGCGGACGGACTCCGGCGTGACGCCGGCCTGACGGGCCCGGGCCGCGGCACCCCCGCGGAGTTTTCCGACCAGTTGTTCGCGCTGCGCCGGGGTGACCTTCTTGAGCCGCTCTACCAGCGCAGTCGTGCCGCCGGCGGCGTGGGCGTTTTTCAACTGGGTTACCAGCTGCGCCGGGTCGGCCGTGGCGGCGAGGGCGGACAGCGCCCCGGACTGTTCAACGAACATCACGTCCCGCAGGTTGAGTTCGCCGTACTGTTCGGGATGGGCGGGCGGGTCGAAGGCTGCGGCTTCCGGTTCCTTGTCGAAGGCCCAGTCAGGGAACAGCATCGACAAATTGACCGAGCCGCCCGGCTTCACCCATGAGGCGGGTCCGCGCTGGGTCAGCGCCGTGGTCAGGTCGACATCCATGCGCGCCAGCAGTGGGCGTTCCCCCTCCCGCACCCACAGTTCCACGCCGATGTCCCGAAGCGTCCAATACTGGTTCATTTTGAACCGCAGGTGTTCAGTGGCGGCCGTTTCGGCCGTTTCGCGACCGACATATTCGGCGGCGCCCAACAGCGACCACCAGCGCTCCAGTTTGCCGTCATCCAGAAAATCGAACAGCGTGATGACCACGGGCAGTGTGTAGGTGTCAGTCACCTGGCCAATGCGGGAGGGTGTCGCAGCCATCACCAGTTCGCGCGGCAGGTAGAGCGAGGTCTTGCCCTTGACGCCGGTGGACGCCACGCGGGCCAGCAAGCGCCCGTCCTCGGCCCGCGCCACCGACACGGCGAACGCGCCCGGCGCGCGTTTTGCCATCGACACGGTGTAGCGCAGGTCCTTGGTGTTTCCCTCCGAAACCACACGCACCTCCAGCGTGCCCGACGCGGAAAACTGCTCCAGCGCCCGCGAACCCTCAAAAGTGGCCCTGAACACCCGGTCGAATTCCGGGGGGATGACGATCTTTTGGTACCCCTGCGCCTGGGAAACACAGGCAGCCAGGAGAGCCAGGGTGACCATTGTCAGAATCCGTACCACCCGCATTCCCCCTGCTGTCATGAATGGCTGTCTCATCGCGAGACGGAGGCGGCCGCCGCTGCGGCCACCGCGTTCATGTCCGGGCCCAACTCCGGCTCCATGGGCTTCTTGCGCCCCTGCAGTGCGCCTATCGCGCCCGTGTTGGGCTTGTTCATTCCCGCGCCTTTGGGGTCGTTGAGCGCCCCGATGGGGGTGCGCACACCCGTCGCGGAAGGCAAGGTGCCGGGGCCCCTGGCATTAAGGGCACCCCGGGGGGCGCCCACCGCCCCGCGCGCGCCCTGAGCCTCCGCCGATTCAGCGGCCGTGACCGTGCGCCGCTCACTGTAAGAACGCACGTCGAACTCCGCGCCGTTTGTCACCTGCCCCCGCAGTTCAACCTCCTTGCCGGCCATCTGCTCCAAGCGCTGTATTTTTGCTCCCGTTACCTTGAGGGACTTTCCGATAAGCTCTTTGAGCCCCGCGCCGTCCGACTGCCGGGCAGTCTTGACCTGAATCGAAACGGTATTTCCCTTCACGGCGACGGTGCCCAGCACAAAAACAGACACCACCACCGCCTCCGGTTCCTCCTGCAGCCGCGCGGCCGCCTGCTCGGCGGCCTCCTGACCCGGATCCCGCTCCGGTCCCTGCGCCACCGATGTTCCCCCAATCAATAGCGCCATACACAAAAAGAAACGTTGCATCAGCGTTCAATGCTCCTCAGCGTTGCACCAGACTATGATTATACCCTGTCTCGGACACGGGTACAATTCGTTGCCCGAAAGAGAAACACTCAGACAAGTGAATAAAGGGACACCACCTGTCCTTTCCTTGGTGTCTAGACAGTACCTGCGCTTCTTCAAACGGCCGTTTTCACACGCGTCCCATTCTAAAACGGGGACTTTTATTCTTGACAAAACAGCGTAAATATACTATCATGGATAAGGTCCCTTCAGGAAAGCAATGGTTCTAAGGGATGGGTGGAGTAATGGGATTCTCTTGTATGGTCATTTTATGCCGTCTGTTAAGGAAGCAAACTTCCCATGAAAATCAGTGATGGTCTTTGCTTTTGGAACACGAAGCATGTATAATTCGTTAAATTTTGGTCGGCGTACATTATTACTAAGTGCGTGGGCGAGATATTGTAAAGTGCAAACTGGGGGCAGTTTAGCGGTATTTTTGAAGTATTGGGTCGTTGAGAGCAGTATAGCAAAGTTCACCTTCGGGGCGTTTCGGCGTCCTCGGGGCTTGTCGTTGCCACAGAGGCCTACCACAACGCTACCCCTGACAACCAAGGGTGGTTTGTGCCCATTAGCGCCCTGAAATCAGGGGTTTCCACAGAAACTTGGCCGCGCGCGACGCGTCCTTGATGAGGTGATTTCCGTGCTTGAGCCAGAGATTACGACAGCAATTGAGAAGCAGAATCGGTCCTGGGTAAGCCTTTCGGTGCGCGGTTGCCTGTTTGGCGGATGCGCTTTGCTGGCGGCGGTCCTGTCCGGTTGCGCCACGGCGACGCCCAAATGGTCAGAAATGCCGCTGCCGCCGGTCGCCGCCGATGCGGCCGCAGCTCCGGAACCAGCGCCCGAGGTGCAGGTGGTTCTTCAGCCCTACGACACGGTACGGATCAAATTTCTTTACTGGCCTGAACTGGACGACGAGCAGATGATACGGCCGGACGGGAAGATCTCCCTGCTCATGGTCGGTGAGGTGGAGGCGCAGAACCGGACACCCGAAGACCTCCAAAAAGAACTAATCAAGCTGTATGAATCCAAAGTGAACGAACCGGAAATAAACGTTGTCGTCACCAGCCTTGCCAACAGCCGCGTCTACATTGGCGGCGAGGTGGCCACCCCCGGCCTCATACTCATCCAGGGCAGGCTCACGGTGCTGGGTGCCGTTATGCAGGCGGGCGGCTTCATTGAGTCCAGCGCCAAGAAAAACAGCGTCGTGGTCGTCCGCCAGCAGGGGGGCAAGCAGTTTGCCCGCACGGTGGACCTCAAGAACGCGCTGAGCGGGACCGAATCGGAACCCTTCTACCTGCAGCCCTACGACATCGTTTGGGTGCCGCGCACGACGATTACCCACGTGAATGAGTTTGTGGCCCAGTACATCGACGGTGTCATTCCCAAGCATGTGACCGCAACCCTCGGCCTCTACAACTTCCAGCAAAGCAGTATCCCTTCGACAAAGATGCCGGTCAGCATCACGCTTCCCGGGGGGGCCAAGTAATGATGCCGTCCCGCGCCGTTTTGCCGGCGTTCTCAGAAGTTTCAAGGAGTGGTAACGGATGAACATTGATTCACGGCCCGGAAGCACGCTGCGCACCAAGGCGCTGGCTTTCGCCACGGAGATCGTGCAGAGTTCGGCGCGTGACGTGGTGCAGGTGCTCTTCCGCCGCAAATGGATAATAATTCTTTTCTTCCTGGCGGTCTCCTCGGCGGCGGCGGTGTACGCGCTCACCGCGCCGGCGGTCTACCAGTCCCAGGCCAAACTGCTCATCCGCATCGGCCGCGAAAACCTGTCGGTGGACCCGTCGGTGGTCGCCGGCCCCACGATGGGCGTGTCGCAGAACCGCGAAAACGAGCTGAATTCCGAACTCACCATTCTGACCAGCCGCTTTCTTGCGGAACAGGTCATCGACACGGTGGGTGAGACGGCCCTGCAGGAAAAACCCCACGAGCTGACGGCCAAGGAGCAGGTGTTCCAGATAATACAGAAAGTCAAGAATCTGCCCATGACCCTGCTGGCGTCGATCAATCCGCAGCCGCCGCTTCCCCCGCGCGACGACGCGGTAAACGCGCTGCTGCGCGGCACCTCGGTCGAACTGGAGAAGAAGACAAACATCATCAGCGTCAAGTTTGACGCCAGGGACCCCGAGAGCGCCCGCCAGATGCTTGAGAAACTGGTGGCGGCGTATCTTGAACGCCACATCAAGGTGTACGCATCGCAGGCGTCGCCGCAGTTTTTCGAAGACCAGGCCACCAAGTTTCAGGAGAAACTGGCCCTGCGCGAAAAGGAACGCGACCTGTTCCGCGTCAGCAACGGAATTTCCTCCGTCGAAGCCCAGAAGACCGCGCTCTTGGGGCAGATAACCACCATGGACGGCGAGCGCAGCAGCGCCTCATCGGAGGCGCAGGCGTCGCGGGCGCGCGTGGCCTCGCTGGAAAAGACGCTGCACGGCAAGTCCGCCACGCTTGTCACCAGCGAGACAAGCGGTATGGCCAACCAGTCCGCGGAAAAGCTCAAGACCAATCTCACCGACATGAAACTCAAAGAGACAGACTTGGCGGCGCGCTATCCCGAAACCTACCGGCCTTTGATCGAACTGCGCGGCCAAATCAAGCAGACCGAGTCCATGCTCAAGAAGGAGCGGGAGTCGATGACCACGGTAACCAAGGGGCTCGACCCAAACCACCAGGCGCTTCAGCTTCAACTCGACACCGAGCGGGCCACGTTGGACTCGCATACGGCGCGCCAGAAAGCCATCGCCTCGGAAATTGCGCGGGTGGAGGCGAAGCTGGCGGAGCTCACCGCCAAGGAGGCGGAAATGACCCGTCTCGACCGCGATGTGGAGGTGGCCAACCAGGAGTACCGCGACTACCGCGAGGGTCTGCAGCGCGCGCGCATCTCGGCCGCCATGGACATGGACAAGGTTTCGAATGTGAGCGTGGTGCAGCCCGCCATGGCCTCGCCCGTCCCCGTGGCGCCGCAAAAGGCGCGCATTCTGGCGCTGGGCCTGTTCTTGGGCCTGTTCGGGGGCGTGTTTCTCGCCTTCGTGCGCGAGTACATGGACGACACGCTTCACAACAAGGAAGACGTGGAGGCAAAGCTCGGCGTGCCCGTGCTTGCCATAATCACAAACAAAGAATTCAAGAGCAGTTTCTAGCAGTTTCTGGCCCCCCGACCCCGGGCCGGGGCGAAACCACAAAGTCCCTGGATTACCAATATGACCACTGAACAAGAAGAAAACGAGGCGACGGAAGACACCCGCCAGGAGGAGGATTCCTCCCGGGCACTCGTCGTGCGGGGCGAGTTGTCCAAACTGCCCGAGCCGCTGCAGGACAAGATTTTCGCGTTGCACCGCCGGATTTCACTCCTGCTGGAGCGCCGCCAGGGAAGCGTGGTGCAGTTTGCCAGCACGCAGCGCGAACGGGAAGGGTCGAAGATAGTCCTGGAGCTGGCCAAACTAACCGCCCAGCGGCTGGACCGCAAGGTCCTGCTGTTCGCAATCGGTCCGGTGCCCTACAATCCGCCCAACGGCGCGGGCCGTCCGTCTTCGGATGAGAGCTGGGAGCAGGCCGTCCGCGGCGGGATCATTATCGAGGAGCACATCCACGCCATCGAGGGCACCAGCCTTTCCTTCTGCCAAATTGGGTCGTCCGCCGAAGGACTGCCGGCCATTTTGGACAATCCCCGCTTTGACGTCTTTGTGAACATGCTGCGCAGCCGTTTCGACATGGTGATGATTGACTGTCCGTCCATGGCCGAATCCTCCGTCGCGGCGCGCATAGCGAGCCTGTCCGACGGGGTGGTTCTCATCGTCGATGCGGGGAAGACGCGCTGGCAGGTGCTGAAGAACCAGATTCGCGAAATTCAGGCAAACCGCGGCTCCGTGCTGGGCGTCGTGCTTAACAAGCGCAAATTTTACATTCCCGAATTCATTTATAAGCGTCTGTAGGACAAGCGGCCTCAAGGAGGAAATCAGGAAAAGAGAAGAACGGGCGGATGGGTTTCACAAACGGGCGCGCTCCTCAGTTGCGGAAACAGACCGAAGTTGTGCAG
The DNA here is from genome assembly GCA_903902895.1 of Candidatus Hydrogenedentota bacterium. Taxonomy (GTDB): domain Bacteria; phylum Hydrogenedentota; class Hydrogenedentia; order Hydrogenedentales; family CAITNO01; genus CAITNO01. Next base: position 5,980 of record CAIUWO010001002.1, read on the forward strand.
TGCGGCGACATTGGGCCTTAACCGCGCGGGGATGTTCGGGACAGAGCAAGAATGGCTCCCCTCCCGGACAGCGTGTGCAGCTCAAGACCAGCGGTCACCCGAAAGGCGGCCGCCACACGGATGATACGCGCAGCGGCGCCTTTGGTGCCGGCGCGGGGCGTACAGAGAAATCGTTTTGAATGGAATGCCGACGGACGGGCCGGAAGGCCTTTCCGGAATCTAGGCAGACCGGGGGCCGTGATTGTGTTGGACATAATAGGGTATCTTAAGAGTCCCACTTGCTGGGTTGTTTTATTGGGCTGTTTCACGGTGACCACCTTTCTGACGCCCATGGTCATGGGTTTAGCGCACTGGCTGGGCGGTGTCGAGGGCGGCGGCTACAGGAAGATACACAAATCACCCACGCCGCTGCTTGGCGGCCTTGCCGTGTCAATTCCTTTCATTGCGGTTGCGCTGGCGTGCCTGTCCGGGAAAACCGGCATGTTTCAGGCAGCCACCGCCGGGCACGTCTGGGACTTTGTCGTGATCACGGCCGGATGCGTCGGCATCACGGTGCTGGGCGCGGTTGATGATGTCCGCGGAATGCGGGCCAGGTACAAGCTTCTGGGCCAGATTCTCATCGGAACCCTTGTTGCATCCTCGGGGTACGCCATTCAGGCGGTCAACATTCCCCTCGTCGGCGTGGTCGGCTTTGAGGGCATCGTGGGTCTGGGCACCCTGCTTACGATTATTTGGATTGTGAGCATCACCAACGCAGTAAACCTCATCGACGGGATGGACGGCCTTGCAGCCGGTGTGTCGCTCATCGCCGCCGCGTCGCTGGCGGTGCTGGCCGGACTCAACGGGTCCGCCTTCGTCGTGCTGCTGTGCGTTGCGCTTGTGGGCAGTCTGCTGGCGTTTTTGCGCTTTAACTGGCACCCGGCGCGCATATTCCTCGGCGACACGGGCAGCATGTTCTTGGGGTTTGCGTTGGCGACCCTTTCACTCATGGGTTCCTACAAGGCCCACGGCTCGGTGCTCATGCTGGCCGCCGTCATGGCGCTTGGCATCCCCATTTTTGAGACATGTATCTCCATGGTCCGGCGGCACGCGGGCGGCTTTTCCATTTTCTCCGCAGATTCACGGCACACCCATCACCGGTTGCTGCGCATGGGCATGTCGCAGCGGCAGGCCGCCGCCGTCCTTTACGCGGGCGGCGCGCTTTGCTTTGCCGCCGCAGTGCTCGACGCCATGCTGCCGAAGGAGTCCCCCCAGTCGCTGATACCATCCGGAATCTTCCTGGTGACCCTCATGAGCATCGCCGTTGTCGCCGGCTACGCCACGACCATCGCCGCCAAGTTCGGCCGCCGCAAGGAGACGATGCGGCATCTTGCCTTTGCGCGGTATGCCGCCATGACCCTCGTTCCCGGCGCCTCGCACCAGACCATATCGCGAATCATGGAACTGGTCTGCAGTGAGTTCGGACTCAACTTTATTGCCGTGGAGTGTGACGGGCGGCGGGGGCAAATTTCATCTCTTGACCTGCCCGAGAACCATCATATTTGCGCCCATCCCCGCTCGATTGAGCGGTTCGCCGTCAAAGCATCCAATGGAAGCCGCGTCGAGGTCGTTTTTCAGCACAGCGGCGAGCGGGCTGCCATCGAGCGCCACACCGTTGCGGCCTGCCTTGCCCAAATCTTTGAGGGAATCAACGTGGCGCTCATGGAGGAGGCCGGTCCGAAGAGGTGGGATGAAGAACTGTTGCCCGGTATCTCCCTGCTGACGCACAGGAAGGAACACGCTCCGGCGGGCCGTTTTGAGGCGTTTATGACCACGTCGGACGCCGCCAATGTTGAAGTAGTGGGTGAAATGCCCCATGCCGAGGGCACCAACTGACCTTTGCCCGGCTCCCCGTGGGCCGGCAATCCCAGGCTCGGCGAGCCGGTTCTCACAGGTTCAGTACAGCCCGAGCGCACCGGCCACGGAGTCAAAGGACGGAATCCCGTCGGTGTTCCGGGCCAGACAGGCGCGCCGCATTGCCTGGGTTACGATGCGAACGCCGGGTTCCTCAAGCGTGTCGAGTTCGGCGAAAAGCGCGGAACCTTCCGGATTCTTGAAGTCAGACTCCTGGAAAAGCATGTTGCGCCGGATGTCATACCGGTCCCACAGGTCGGGGCACGCGGCCAGAATGACCAGTGCGGCCAGAATAACCAGCCCCGAGAACTCGTCCAGCCGTTCGTTGTATTGCTGCACGCGGCAAGGGTGCTGGTAGTTGGGGTGGCCCCCCTCAAGCACGAAGCGGCCGATCAGCAGGGGCACGCACATGCCGTCGTAGTCGATCAGTTTGACGGTGCCGTCCGGCGTGACCAGCATGTTGCCGTGCTGCAGGTCTCCATGCACCAGCCGGTCGGCGCGCAGCGCGCGCATAAGTTCCGCCCAGGTGCGCGCAAGCGCCAGCAGTTGCGGCCTGGGATAGCTCTGGGCGCAAAGCGCGCCCACATGGCGGTTGAACAGGTCGCCCTCGACCCATTCCATGATAAGCAGCGGCTGCCAGCGGCGCCCGACCTGTACTCCCTGGCGGGCGTAGTAGCTCTCCGCGAGAAAGCGCACGGAGGCGGTGTTGCGGCTGAAAAGGGTGTCGAAATAGTCGCTCACGGCCTCGTAGCGTTCGGCCCGAATGGGGTAGGCCGAGGTGAAGCATTTGACGGCGCGCGCGTCCCCATGGCTGTTTTCCATGCGGAACACGATGCCAAACGCACCCGGCCACGCCATGGGCGCGTTTGTTTCGGGGTGGCGGACCAGCCCAAGCCGCTTGAGCAGCGGCAGCCCGAAATTGTCGGGGTTCTGAACCGCCTCCACATAGGCGTCTCGACCGGGCATCAGCACCGTTGGGACTCCTCCTGCATGCGCGCCGTCACAGCGAAAGGAAGTATTCGGCGGGCGAACCCGCGTGGCCCAGGCACCGCACATACATGTGCAGCGCGAGCGTGCTGGGCGTGATGTCAGCCACAAGAGTGTCCTCCACCGAGTCCATGCCGTAGGGGAAAAGTCCCAGCATGCGCATGTGGTCCATCTCACGGTCCAGGCTGAACAGGTCGTTGACGCCGGCTATCCTGCCGAGCAGATTCAGATCGCATTGAAGCAGGTCGGCGATGATAAGCCCGTCGGACGAGACAATTTTGTTGGCCACATTGCAGGCGTAGTTAAACATGGCGATTTCGTTCACCGTCATCGCGCCGAGCAGATTGATGAAGATGAGATTGCTCTCGTCGTGAACATCACCGGCGCAGGACGAGGCCAGCAGCCCGGCCCACATGTCCTGAACCGACTCCTGGTCATGCCAGGAGCCCTGGTCCAGCAGGATGAACATAAGGCGCGGATGGGCCCGGTCCATGTCGATGCCGGTTAAACCGTCCGTCTGTTGCCTGGCCTTGTCCAATATGCGCCGGGCGTTGTGCGCGCGCCATTCCTCTATTCGCTCGTACATCAAACACCCCTTTAACGGCCAGAGGACCGTTCAAGCGTCGGACAGCTTCTCTTCCTGTGTTTAGGCGCGTATCCCCCAGCCCGCATGACATGCCGCCACCCCCGGCGTGCCATCCCCTGTGGCACACCGTCGAAAGGGTGTGCCCGGGTTCGCCCCCAAGCCTGTGCCGAAAAATCAGAGCGTGATGCCGAAGAAGATTTTCATGAAGAGGTTGTAAATGGCGTCAGCCAGGCTGACCAGCATGCCGATGATGCTGAGCACCGAGTCTATTGCGGCCCGTGCCGGAACACGCATTGCATTTTCATGTCTTCGCATTGTGACAATCTCCCTGTCTCTGAAAGATGCCGGAGGCAACTTGTTTATACATTACCTGTGAAGTATACCACCAGTTGAACAGCAACGTTACAGCCGTCGGCTGCCACCGGGGCCGATGCTGAAGGTGCGGAGGCGGTGAAAAGCGGGGGTGCCTACAGAAACAACTGCAACACCCACGCCGCGATGGACGCAAACACTCCCTTTGCGGTCACCGTCACCCTCACGCGCAGCGTCACATCGGCGGCCACGGGCGG
>CAIUWO010001003.1 GCA_903902895.1 Candidatus Hydrogenedentota bacterium
CAGTCCTCGACGTAGCGCAGCGCCTCGTGCAGCGTGTCCGCGCCGTCATGGCGCTGCATGAGCCGCGTCACCTGCCGCCACCAGTCGCGGTAGTGCGCGGCCTCGCCGGTGGCGCGCACAATGCGGGCGGGAAGCTCGGCCTGCCGCGCCTGGACCGCGCCCAGCAGTTGCGGCAGCAACTCGGCGGCGGAAACGGGCGCGTTGCCTGTGCGGCGCGCTGCCGGAATGTTTTGATGCTCATTCGCCGATCTGTCCGCCGATGTGTTCGCCGACCCGACCGACAACGCGCTTTCGGTTTCGGCCTCGGCGCTGGCACAGGCATCGGCTTCGGCCAAGGCATCGGCTCGGGCAGTGCGCACGCCGTGCGCACACAAAAAAACGGGGGGTTCCGTAGACGCGGCATCCTGCCGCATTCTTTCAGCGCGTTGGGGTTGGGCCGCGGCCGTACGAGTCTGGAAGCCTCCCCCACGCTGTGCGCACACGTCGCGCTGACGGTCCTGGCACCGTGCCAGCGCGGCCTTGCGCAACTTTGCGCTGAGCCGGGTCATGCCGGGCATGCGCCCGTCGGCGAAGCGCAGCCCCGCGCGGGCAAGCCGCATGTGGACGGCGTCGTCGCAGTGGTCGGCCCAGTCATGGACGACCCACCCGTCCTCCGTCCGGTCGAGCCAGCCGCATTCCTTCAGGGCGTCAAAGAGCGCCAGTGGGTCCCCGCCGTGGCCGATTCGCATGGCGACCACGGCCGGCGGGTATTTGCCGATGCGGCCGTCCGGCGTGTACTGGGCGGTGAAATGCCACAGGCATTCGAGAATGCCCACGGCGGCCGGCTTGTCCAGTCCCAGTTCCTGCTGCAGCATCAGCAGTTTGGGGTGGTCCATGGCGCTGCGTTTCATGGGGGTGCCTCCGGGGTGGTGGAAACGGCTGCCACAACAACAGCCTCTATAAGATCTGCACCAAGTGTTGCATTTCTTAACCATTAGGAGGGGTTAAGAAATACGCCAAACGGGGAAGAAGCCCCTGTTTTGGGCCGTTACCGGCAAGGAAGGCCAATTTCGACGAAGGGCAGGGGGGCGGTTTCTTCATGCTAGAATGTGTCTTTCCCTGACTGACATGAAAGGACGACACCATGACGCCCCCCCTTGACCGCAGAACCTTTCTCTCCATCCTGGGCGGAACGCTGGGAACGTTGCTCTGCCCCGGTTCGCCTGCCGATTCGGCGAAAAGACCGAACGTGCTGTTCATTGCGGTGGACGACCTGCGTCCGGAACTGGGGTGCTATGGCAACACGGTGGTCAAGTCGCCGAACATCGACCGTCTTGCGGCGCGCGGCATGGTGTTCAACCGCGCCTACTGCCAGCAGGCCGTCTGTTCGCCCTCCCGTTCAAGCCTGCTGACGGGAACCCGCCCCGACACGACCAAAGTGTGGGACCTCAAGACGCATTTTCGAAAGGCTCTGCCGGACGTGGTGACCCTGCCGCAGTTGTTCAAGAACAACGGCTATTTCGCGCAGGGGATGGGCAAGATATACCACGTGGGTTACGACGACCCGGTTTCGTGGTCCGTGCCCTGGGCCGCCCCAAAGCCGGCAAGCATGTCGGAGTTGCAGTCACAGGACCCCGACGCTCCGCCTGCGGTGAAGAAGTTTCGCGACAGCAAAGAGGGGCGCGGGCCGGCGTTCCGGGCCGTCGACCTCGCGGACAATGAACTGTACGACGGCATGCTGGCCGAGATGGCCGTGACGGCGCTGAACGGGGTGAAGGACAGGCAGGAACCTTTCTTTCTCGCGGTGGGTTTCATCAAACCCCACCTGCCCTTCGTGTCGCCGAAGAAATACTGGGACCTGTACGACCCGGCGGCCATTCCGCCGGCGCCAAACCGGTTCCTGCCCAAGGACGCGCCGCCCTATGCGTTTGCCGACAAGAATGAATTGTGGAAGTATGACGGCGTTCCGGATGTGAGCCATTTGCCGGACGACTACGCGCGCCGGTTGAAGCACGGCTATTACGCCGCCGTAAGCTATATGGACGCGCAGGTGGGGCGTGTTCTGGACGCGCTGGATGCAAGCGGGCAGCGGGACAACACCATCATCGTCCTGTGGGGCGACCATGGATGGAAACTGGGCGAGCATGACCGCTGGTGCAAGCACAGCAACGCGGAGAACGACACCAATGCACCGTTGATCATTTCCGCGCCAGGCATGAAACACCCCGGGGGCCGCACGGACGCGCTGGTGGAATTTGTGGATGTCTACCCCACTCTTGCAGAACTGGCCAGCCTGAC
>CAIUWO010001004.1 GCA_903902895.1 Candidatus Hydrogenedentota bacterium
GGTAGAAGTCGACCAGGTGGTGACGAGAAAAGTCCCAAGACAGCTGTTCCTGCAGCCGGGTTAGTCCCATTTGCCCCATCCTGGTCCGGCGGGCGGGGTCATCAAGGAGGTCGCTGATCGCTTGCGCGAACGCCGCTTCGCTGTTGGCCGGCACGTAAACCGCGGCGTCGCCCGCCGAATGACGGGCCTCGACTAGCTCAAATGAAACGATCGGGCGCGCCATCGCCATGTACTCAAGAACCTTGTTCATTGTCGAGACGTCGTTGAGGGGGTTTCGCGGGTCTGGGGAGAGGCAAACGTCGGCGGTCGAGAGACAACGTTGGACGTATTCGTCAGGAACGCGTCCAGGGAATTCCACAATGTCTTCGACGCCCAGTTGCTCACTGAGCGAGATCATGTCGTCGTAGCTGTCGCCCGCACCCATGAAGATGCAGTGGAAGTCATACCGTCCGAGGTTGTCGCGCAGCAGACTTAGCGCCCGCAATGCATAATCCACGCCGTCCTGAGGCCCCATCACGCCAACGTAAGCCAGGAGATAGCGCTTGCCGCGGCGCAGGCTGTCGTCCGGCGGCCGCGGGACGAAATGGCTCAAGTCCGGCGCGCTACGCACAACCGTCACCCGATCGGGAGATACTTTCCCGCGTTCAATGGCCACCCGCCGGTAGCTCTCATTGGTGCAAATCACCCCGTCAGCGGCGGCGAACGTGAGCCGTTCGACGAACCTGGTGGCTCGATACAACAGCGCCGAGGATCGCGAGAACCGCGACTGGAACAGCTCGGGCACCAGATCATGGTGGTCGAAGACGAAACGCGCGCCAAACGGGCGCAGGGCCAAGGCGACGAGGAACAGCAGATCGGGCGGGTTGCACGCGTGCACGGCATCAACCGGCCCCTGCCGACGAACCTTCACCGCCAGCCTCAGCGTGTGCCACAGCGCCAATCCGTACTCGCGGAGATAACCCGCAGGCCCGCCCGCGGCAGGGCGCAGCGGATAGCGCAGAATTCGGACCCCGTCGATCACCTCATCCAGGAGATGGTCGCGGTTTGCTCCGGTCGGGCAAATCACCGTTACCGCGAAGCCGGCATCAGTAAGCGCGCAACTCTCCTGCCACACCCGACGATCGAAAGGCACCGAAAGATTCTCGACCAGAATCAACACATGCCGCCCACTGCCGGGATTCGCTCTAGTCATGTGCATCCCGTCTGGCCGCCGCTGCCGACGTGCGGCTTTGGAGCAAATGGGCCAGGCGAACCGTCACCTTGGCATCATAGTGCGCCTGTTCGGCGAGAAGCCGACCGTCAGCGCAAACTACAGATGCCGACACGCAGTCCGCTCCCTTCGGGGCGTTGCGAATGAAGGTACGCGAACTCTCCAGCGACAACATTGCGGACGAGGCGCCTACTTCACTCCTTGAGGCACGTAGTAGTTGACAACATCTTGAAAAGAAGCCCATCGGTAGGTGTCGCTGAACCAAAGCCGGGTGGTCTTGTCATACGCGGAACGGTAGAAGCCTTGCTTCCAGTACATGCCCGGATCGCCGCAGTACCCGATCTTCCGACCGCGTGCATCCACCAAACGTTGCCCATCAACCCACAGCTGGACGTAACCCGTGCCTGTACAACCGAACCGCATCACCAGGGCGAAGTCGTGCCATCTATCCTTTGACAACGGGCCGAGATCGAGAATCTCCAAGACGTCGCCAGCCGGCTGTCCATCAGGAATCCAGTCTCCGCCACCGCGCAGTGCTAGGACTAGATCGGCTTGGTCACTGGCAAGGGA
>CAIUWO010001005.1 GCA_903902895.1 Candidatus Hydrogenedentota bacterium
GCGAGCAGGGGCAGGAACTTGTGGTTGCCCTTTGGAAAGGGGACTGTGCCGAAATCTTCGGGCAGCACCCAGCGCAGTTCGGTGTGTTCGTTGGGTTGCGGCTCACCCTGCTCGATGGCGCAGCGGTAGACGTTGAGCGTAACCTTGAAGTGGGTGTAGGCGTGGCGCACGCAGGCCACCCGTCCGCCGACGCGCACGGTGACGCCCAGCACCTCGGCGCACACGCGGCGCAGGGCCTTTTGGTGCGTCTCGCGGGGGGCGAGTTCGCCGCCGGGAAACTCCCACAGCCCGCCCAGCAGGCCCTCGGACGGGCGGCGGCCGATGAGGTAGGCGCCGTCGGCGCGCTGGATGACGGCCGTGACCAGCTCGCGGTGGGGCACCTCCTTTTTGGCGCGCCGCACGGGCAGCGACTCGGCCACGCCGGCGGCGCGGGCGGCGCACATCTCGGCCAGCGGGCATGCGTCGCAGCGGGGCTGGCGCGGCGTGCACACGCGCGCGCCCAGCTCCATCATGGCCTGGTTGAACTCGCCCGGATTGCGCGCGGGCACGAGCTGCTCGGCAATGGCCCACAGGTCCTCCTCGACCTGGGGGTCGTCCACGGGGTCGGCGATGTGGCGCAGCCGGGCGAGCACGCGCTTGACGTTTCCGTCAACCACGGGCACGCGCTCGCCGAAGGCGATGCTGGCCACGGCGCCGGCCGTGTAGCGGCCCACGCCGGGAAGCATCTGGAGCATGCGCGCCGTGTCGGGCAGTTTGCCGTCGTGCCGGTCGCGGATTTCGCGGGCGGCGGCGTGGAGGTTGCGGGCGCGGGTGTAGTAGCCCAGCCCCTCCCAAAGCTTGAGCACGGCCTCCTCGCCCGCGTCGGCCAGCGCCGTCACCGTGGGAAAGGCGGCCGCAAAGCGCTCGTAGTAGGGCAGTCCCTGCTCAACGCGGGTCTGCTGCAGGATGATCTCGGAAAGCCAGATCAGATAGGGGTCGCGCGTTCGGCGGAACGGCAGGTCGCGCGCCTCCTCCCTGAACCAGTCGAGCAGGCGTTTGCGAATCGCTTCGGTCTCGCGCATCTTATTGGTCCTTAACCCGCATATGGCAACTCGTCATTGCGAGGAGGGCAAGGCCCGACGAAGCAATCTCCTGCCCGCGTGAGGCTGTGAATGCAAGAGATTGCTTCGCTTCGCTCGCAATGACAGGATGTTCGCTTGGTCTTGTGCATGGTATGAGTTGCAGGCCAGTACTGTTAAGGAAGCATTGGCGCGGGCAGCGTTGCGCCAAAGGGCTTGACCGGGCACGCCGCGTAGAGCGCCGCAAGATTCGCCGCGTATTCGGGTCCGAGCGACGCGTAGTCGCGCAGCGCCGTCTCCACGTCGCGCTGTTCCAGGTTGGCGTAGTTGAGCCGGTTGGCGGGCGTGCCGTCGCCAAGCATGGGCAGCTCGCTCAACCGCCCCGCATGGCGCTCCATGACGCGCCTCATCTTGGCCGCGTTCAGAATCGACACCGCCGGCTTCGCGTTTTGGTAGTATTCGACAAACTTGTCCGGGCTGGTGGACCAGCACCAGGTGCTGTGGCCCGCGAAGGGCTCCGCCGGACCCTCGTCCATGTAGAACAGGTTCCACTGCCTGTCCTTGCTGAACGGACGGTCCAGATTCTCCGGCTTTTCCTTGGGCTGTTTCTTGGGGTCAAGCACCATCTCGCCGGTGACGATGTACGAGTTTTCCTGTTTGGGCTGCACATGGGTGAAGACCTGGTCCTTCGGCAGCGCATCCTCGAACACTTTCCGCGCGGCCCCGTTTGGCGTCAGTGTGTCGAAGTCGCGGGTGTACCCCGCCGGGAATTTCGCCGGGTCCACCGGCCGCAGCGTGGTGCGCGTCATCGCCTCCATCGGCACCAGCATGTCGCCCGTCGCGCAGGCCACCATCACCGGGTTGGCGATGCGGGCCGTGTAGGACACCGGGCTGAGCCGGTACCAGGTCTCGTCGGCGAAATCCTTCGTGAAGTACTTGAAGCTCATGTCGGCCAGCTCGGCGACCGAGCCCAGCACCGGCATCGGCCCCGCGAGGACCGCCGGCCGGTCCGGATAGCCCGCCAGCGCGCCGTTCTTCATGATGTAGTTCAGGTTGTAGTCCCAGTTGACCACCGGCACGTCGGCCGTCGTCGACGTGACCGGAAACATCTCGGCGCTCATTTCCAGCGCCATGTAGCCGCCCTGGCTGCCGCCGTCGATGTGGAGCCGCGACCGGTCCACAAAGGGCACCCGGCGCGCCCACTCGACAATCGCGCGGGCCAGATTGTTGCCGTTGCCCACCGCCGCGTCGATGGGCGACTCGCCGTCCGCGCCGGTGTACGCGGCGGAAAACACGACCCAGCCCCTTTCGGCCCAGTGTTTGGCGCCGCCCACGTCCTTCTCATAATGGACATGGCAGAAGGCGGGCGTCCTGGCGCCGGGCAGCACCGCGCTGCGGTGGAACACCACCCGCGCCAGCCCCGTCTTGGCGTCGCCGCGGATGCCCAGATAGGGCACGCGCACCGTCACCACGCCATAGGCGCCGTCGGCCTGCTCCGAAACCACCGTGACCGCGCCGTCGAATCCCGACTCGCCCGGCACGGCGCCCTTGGCAAAGGCGGAGCACCCGGCAAGAACCACCAGGCACAGAACGGCCATGCACCCTGCGACGGCGCGCGGCACGGAACGGAGTCGTGTCATGCGGTACTACTCCCGGACGTTGGTCCTACAGCTTCTTCAGCCGGATGTTGCGGTACGACACCCAGTTGCCGTGGTCGGTCAGGCAGATAAAGCCCTTGTGCAGGCGGCTCTTCAGCTCTTCATTGCTGTTGAAGTCGATGTCCTGCACCACTTTGCCGTTGAGCGTCGCCTTGTAGTGCGTGCCGTCCAGGACCAATTCGGTCGTGTTCCACTCGCCCTCTTTCTTGTTGGCCTTGACCTTGGGCTCGACCACCTCGTAGATGGACCCCGTCGAGGTGTTGGAAATCGGGCTGGCGCTATCGCCCATGATCTGGAACTCAAACCCGACCTTGGAGGAGCGCGCGTCGCGCGGGGCGCGGCACCACACGCCGCTGTTGCCGTCCTTCTTGATCTTCCAGTCGAAGCGCAGGATGAAGTTGTCGTAGCGGTCGCGGGTCACGATCGCGCCCGAGCCGCCGCGCACCCACTCCAGGCATCCGTCCTTGGCCGCGTAGGACATGACGCCCGGCGTGCGTGAGAACCAGCCGTTCAGCGTCTTGCCGTCGAACAGGGCGATGAATCCGTTGTTGCGGTCCTGCTCGCTGAGCACGGAATTGTCCGGCGTCCACGGGGCGCGCTCGACCGGGTCCATGAAGGCCTTGTCCATGCGCGCGTAGACCGCGTCGTCCGCGGGCATCACGAAATTAATCTCGCGGCGGCCGTCGTCGGGCAGGTTGCCGACCACCAGCTTGCGCAGCCCCTCGCCCTTGGGCGGCACCGCGTCCACCGTGGCCAGGTCGCCGTTGGCCGGCGCGGCCACCAGCAGGTTCGCGGCGGTCTTCTTGAACTTCTTCGCCAGTTCCGCCGCGTCGGGCCCGTCAATCCAGTAGGCCGCGCGGCCCTCCTTCTTCAGCGCCTTCGCCACCGTGACCACCGCGCGCGCGCGCACGGCCGGGTCGTCCGCCACCTTGCCCAGCACCCGTATTAAAATGCCCATGTACTGGCCCTTGCAGCGCTGCGCGTAGGCCACCACCGTCTCGACCACCTTCGGGTCGATGGACTTGCCGTCAGCGCTGATGCCCGGCAGGTCAACGCACACCGTGTTGCCGCCCGACTCACCGATGCGGGCCAGCACCGGCAGATCGACCTTCGGCCCCGCCTCAATCAGTCCGGGCACCGTCACCGCATGAATGCTGAAATCCTTGTCCCCCTTGCGCAGGCCCAGCCGTCCCATGCGAAAATCGTCCTTGCCAATGGGCACCGACTGGCTGACGCAGCCGGAAAGCAGGACCAAAGCCGCCACCACCGCGGGCAGGCAGAATCGAAGACCGGAGAATCGCATGACGGGAATCCTTTCTTTTGCACACGGAGAAACACGGGCACCGTCATTACTCTAACAAATTGCCGCGGGGATTGGAATTTCCGGAAATAACCCTGTTGACTGCCGCAAGCACTTGCCCCATACTTCACCTGCAAACTCCGGGAGATCATGGCATGAGAAGCACAATGGCCCTTCTTGGTCTGGCATTGCTGGCGGCGGGAGGCTTGAGCCTTGCCGGCTGCAAGCCCACAGTGCCGGGCGCCGACCCGCCAAAGGCCGTCCTGGACGCGGAGCAGGGCACCCTTGATCTGATCAACGGCGAGCGGGCCGCCGCGGGCCTCGCGGCACTGGTCATGGACGAGGACGCCCGCAAGGTGGCCCGCGCCCACAGTGAGGACATGGTGGCGCGGGACTTCTTCAGCCACATCAACCCCGACGGGCTCGACCCCTTCCAGCGCATTGACGACGCGGGCATCCCCTACGTTTCCGCCGGCGAAAACCTGGCGTGGAACAACGCCGCCACGCCGGCCGAAACCGCAGTTTCCGGATGGATGGCCAGTCCGCCCCACCGCGCCAACATCCTGCGGCCCCAGTTTGACCGCACCGGCATGGGCGTGGCCGTCAAAGGCCTGGGAACCTACTATTTCACCCAGGTATTCATTGGAACCGTGGCCAAGAGCGGCGAGGAGACGGTGTTCTACTATGACCAGGTGATCAACGCGCCGCAGGAGTAGGGAACGATGTCCGGAAACGGAGCGCTTGCATGGGTCATGGCGCTGGCGGCGGTGCTGGGCGGCATGTCCGGCTGCGTCTCAAACCAGACGCGGGGCATTGAAAACCGGGCCCTGGACCTGGTGAACCGCGAGCGGGTCAGCGCGGGACTTGAACCGCTCGTCATGGACGACGCCGTGCGCGGCGTGGCCCGCGCGCACAGCGCGGACATGGCCGCACGGCATTTCGCCTCCCACGACAACCCGGACGGGGTGAATCCGTTCCAGCGGCTCGACGCGGCGGGCATCCCCTACGCATGGGCCGGCGAAAACATTGCCTGGAATGACTTCCGCACGCCGGCGGAAGCGGCGCTCACCGCCTGGATGGGCAGCGCCGAGCACAGCGGGAACATCTTGCGCGCCCAGTTCACCCGCACCGGCATGGGCGTGGCCGCCGACGGCGCCGGCGGCTACTACTTCACCCAGGTGTTCATCGGCGGCGACCAGCCCGGCCGCTAATCCCGCGACGTGCGCGGGTCGAGCGCGTCGCGCAGGCCGTCGCCGAGCGCGTTGAGCGCGAACAGGGTCATGGAAAAGGCCATGCTGGGGAACAGGAGCAGCCAGGGGTACTCCTCCATGACGTCGACGCCCTCCTTGATGAGCAGCCCCCAGGAACTCATGGGCGGCTGCACGCCCAGCCCGAGAAAGCTCAGGAACGCCTCCAGCAGCATGACGCGCGGCACGGTGAGCGTGGCGTAGATGATGACCGGGCCCAGCGTGTTCGGGATGATGTGGAACAGCAGGATGCGCCACATGGGCAGGCCCATGACCACGGCCGCCTCGACGAACTCGCGGTGGCGCAGCGTGAGCACCTGGCCGCGCACGATGCGGGCCATGGTCAGCCACTCGACCGCGCCAATCGCCAGAAACAGAAACAGAAAGTTGCGGCCGAAGAACACCATGAGAATGATGACAAACACGGTGAACGGCAGCGCGTACAGAATGTCCACCACGCGCATCATGAGCGCGTCGGTGCGCCCGCCCAGATAGCCCGAGGTCGCGCCGTAAAGCACGCCGATCAGCAGCGACACGGCCGTCGCCGCCAGCCCCACCAGCAGCGACACCCGCCCGCCGTAGAGCATGCGCGAGAGCAGGTCGCGCCCCAACGGGTCCGTGCCCAGCCAGTTGGCCGCCCCGGGCCCAACCGCGCCCAGCGCCGTGTCCTGCGTCTCGTAGGAATGGGAAACCATCCACGGCCCAACCACCACCGCGCCGCCCACGAGCACCAGCGTGATCAGCCCCGCCATGGCAAGGCGGTTGCGCTTGAGCCGCCGCCACGCGTCGCTCCGGAGTGAGGCGCCCTGCTCCGTGTTGCTGTCAGCCACAACTCTCAATGATGCTTCCATTCTTAATTCTGTAACATTTTAGCCGAATGGCGCGAAGAATTATCTTCTTGCTCTTGCTCTTAATCCTGCTCTTGTTCCCGCTTGGGGTCATAGAAACAATGAGATTAATGAAACCCTTTCTGCAAAGAGCCTTGTGCAACTTCCATAGTTCTCACTAAATTTCGAGCAAGATTAGGAGCAAGAGCAAGAGAGAAGAACCAAGCAACCCACGCCAATCGGCTAAACGGTAACGCAATTCTCAATTTGTAATTGCCCCTATTGCGCCCGCACGCGCGGGTCGAGCAGGGCCAGGGCGATGTCGGCGGCGAGATTGAGCGCCACCACCAGCACGGCGTAGACAAGCACCGATCCGATGACCATGGTGTAGTCTCGGTTGAACGCCGACTCAACGAACTCGCGGCCGAGCCCGGGCACCTGGAAGATGGTCTCCACCACGAACGAGCCGGTGAAGAGCCCCGCCGCCGCCGGGCCCAGAAACGCCACCACGGGCTGCACGCCGCCGCGCAGCGCGTGGCGCAGCACCACCCGCGTCTCGCTCAGGCCCTTGGCCCGGGCCGTGCGGATGAAGTCCTGCGCCAGCACCTCGAGCATGCCGCCGCGCGCGAGCCGCGCGATATAGGCGGCGTAGGCCGCGCCCAGCGTGATCGACGGCAGAATCTTGTGCAGCGGCGTGGACCAGCCCGCCACGGGCAGCCAGCCCAGCCACAGCGAGAACACCAGCACCAGCAGCGGGCCCAGCACAAAGCCGGGCAGGCAGATGCCCATCATCGCCAGCGACATGGCCCCGTGGTCAAGCGCGCTGTTCGGGCGCAGCGCCGCCAGCAGCCCCGCCGCCATGCCCACGCCCAGCGCGACCAGAAGCGCGTAGGCGCCCAGTTCGAGCGACACCGGAAAGCGCAGCGCGATCCACTCGCTCACCGTGCGGCCGGGCTTGCGGAAGGAGGGGCCGAAATCGCCCCGCACCACGCCGCCGAGATAGCCCAGATACTGCCGGTACAGCGGTTCATTGAGCCGGTACTGCGTCTCCAACTGCCTCAACACCTGCGGCGTCGCGCGCTTTTCGGTGTCAAACGGCCCGCCCGGCGCGAGGCGCACCAGGAAGAAGGCCACCGTGATGACCGCCAGCAGCACGGGGATGGACTCCAGGGCCCGGCGCAGGATGAATCTGATCATGCCCCGCCCTCCCCGCCGCGCTCGAGCCAGATATCGGTCCAACGAATATACCCGAGAGGATTCGTGACCAGCCCCCGCACGGCCGGGGACTGCAGGAAGGTCCACGAATAGTAGTAAATGGGAATGATCGGCCCGCCGTCCAGCAGGAGCGCCTCGGCCTGCTGGAGCAGTTCAAGCCGCTTCGTGTTGTCCGTCTCCATGTAGGAGGCGCGGATAAGCGCGTCGTATTCCGGCGAGGACCATCCGGTGCGGTTGTTGCCCACCCCCGTCTGGAAGCACTCCAGGAAGTTCACCGGGTCGGCCACGTCGGCAATCCACGACGACCTTGCCACGGCGTAATCGAGCGTGTTCATGGCGGTGAGATACACTTTCCAGTCCTGGTTGAGCAGGCGCGCGTCGATGCCCAGGTTGTCGCGCCACATGCGCTGCACCGTCTCCGCAATGGTCCGGTGCGCGTCGCTCGAATTGTAGAGAATCTCCACGGGCCCCAGGCCCTGCCCGCCGGGAAACCCCGCCCGGGCCAGCAGCGCCCGCGCGGCCTCCGGGTCGTATTTCACGGACGCGCGCGACGTGTAACCGACGGTGTCCGGCGGCACAAACGACGTTGCCGGGCGCTCGCCCGCCTTCATCACGTTGTTGGCGATCTCGTCGCGGTTCAGCGCCATGGCCAGCGCCTTGCGCACGCGGGGGTCGGTGAACGGCGGCCGGGTGGCGTTGATTCGGTAGAAGTAAACACCCAGATAGGGGCTGATCCGGATGAGGTCCGGGTGCTCCTTCCGGTAAATGGTGATCTTGTGCAGCGGCACCGTCGAGCTGAGGTCCAGGTTGCCCGCGCGGAAGGACCGCTCCTCGGTCTGCTGGTTGTCGATGGGATAATACTCAATCCCGTCGAGCCGCACCTTCGCCGTGTTCCAGTAGTGCCGGTTGCGGCGCGCCCGCAGCACGTCGTTGGGCTGCCATTCGGCCAGCGCAAACGCGCCGTTGCCCACATGGTTTTCGGCGCGGGTCCACTGTGTGCCCCGCTCGTCAATGGCGCCGAATTTTTCGATGGTCGCGCGGTGCACGGGGAACCATGCAAAATGCACCTGCATGGCCAGCAGATAGGGGGTGGGGCTTTCCAGCGTCAGTTCAAGCGTGCGGTCGTCCACGGCGCGGGCGCCGACCGTGCCGAAGTCGGTGCTTTTGCCGTCATTATAGTCGCGCGCCCCCCGGATGCAGTGCAGCAGGTAGGCGTATTCCGAGCCGAGTTTCGGGCTCAGGATGCGCCGCCAGGCGTAGGCAAAGTCCTGCGCCGTGACCGGGTCGCCGTTCGACCAGCGCGCCGTGGGGCGGATATGGAAGGTGTACACGCGCCCGTCCGGCGAAATGTCCCACGACTCCGCCGTGGCCGGAACGGGCTGCATCGTCGCCGGGTCAATGTCCGCCAACCCCTCAAAGAGCGAGGTGAGAATGCGGTGCTCCGTCACGCCCGAGACCTGGTGCGGGTCCAGCTCCTGCGGCTCCGCGCCGTTGCCCACGCGGATGACGGCACCCGGCAGCGCCCCCTCGTCGCGCCAGGAACATCCCGTCGCCACGGAAACCATCAGCACGGCCAACACCGCGACCTTGGGGGTCCATTCCACAACAGCCCCAACCGCGCACCTGCCCCAATCCCCCTTCGAAGGGGGTGGCCCGAAGGGCCGGGGGATGTGGCCCACCGCGCCATAGCCCAACCACACCCTCTGTCCTCCTTGTCGTCCTTGAAGGGGGCGCCACGCCGTGAGCGTGGCGGGCGATGTGGACCGCCGCACCAAGGCCCAACTGCGCCTTCTGCTTCCCTCCCCTTGACAAGGGGAGGACCGGGGTGGGGTTTCCGGGGACGGGGCACAGACCTCGCGCCACTGCGAAGCCTTGTCTCCTTTTTCAACCCGTCCAGTCATGTTCCGCGCACGCTTGTCCCTGTGTTTCGGCACCACCCGCCTGTTCCCGGCGGATTATCGCCCGTCCCGCGCCGGCGCTGCAAGCAATGTGTTTGCCCCGCCGCGCGCCGGGGCCTATAATGGGACAGCTTTTCCGTCCGCGTTGGCCGCGGCGGTGACAGGAGGGTGTTGTCCAATTCCCATGCTGCGATTTAGCCGCAAGCTCATATCCCTGGTGGCCCTGTTCGGCGCGTGCGCCGGCGCGTGCGCGGCCGATGACGCCGCGGCGATGGTGGTCAAGGCCGCACGGCAGGACCAGACCGTGGTGCTGCTGCACGGCATGGGCCGGGGCCGCGCCTCGCTCTGGGTGCTGGAGACGCGCCTGAAAACGGCCGGTTTCCGCACGGTCAACTTTCCGTATATCACCCACGCCCGCTCGCTGGACCAGCTTTCGGACGACTTGATCAAGTTCATCAAGGAAAACGTCAAGACCCCCACCTACTGCATTATTGCCCACTCGCTGGGCAACATCATCGTGCGCAACAGTTTCCACAGGGAACTCCCCCCGGGCCTGAAACGCATCGTCATGCTCGCGCCGCCCAACCGGCCCGCCGACCTGGCGCGCGCGTTCAAGGACAACCCGGTTTACCGCTGGGTCACCGGCGAAAGCGGCCAGCAGCTTGCCTCGGACGAGTTCTACAAAAACCTGCCCGTGCCGACCGCCGAATTCGGCGTCATCGCCGGCGACCGCGGCCAGTCGATCACCTTCAAGGAACCCAACGACGGGGTGATCACCGTCGAAAGCACCAAGCTCGACGGCATGAAGGCCTGGGTGCTGGTGCACCAGGCCCACACCTTCATCATGAACAGCCGCCAGGCCGCACAGTTGGCCGTCCGCTTTATCGAGCACGGTGATTTCGACGTGGAGCCCGACCATACGGCCACGGAAACCGGCGGTACGCTCTATTACGACATCGAGGACGGCCCGGACCCCGACGAGGAAGAGGCCCCGGTGGCGCCGGAGAAGTAGGACGGAGGCATGAGGGCGGTGGATCTGGTTGACGGCAGGATAAGGGACTGGTCCGTCATTGCGAGCGAAGCGAAGCAATCTCCTGGTGCCAGGGCGTTTGGCGGGCAAGAGGTTGCCGCGTCGGGCTGAAGCCCTCCTCGCAATGACGAGCCGGGCGACGTGTATGGCATGTGGGATAGCCTGCTTGCCTCGGCGCAGCCTTTGGCGAAGACGGGCCCTCGGCTGTCGGCTTGTTACAAATACCAAGGGACCGCGTTCAGGATGACACGCGAGGTGTGCGCGGTCCTTACAGAAAGGTGCTGAAACGGTGCGCATTCTGATACTGGGCGCGGGCTCCATGGGCTCGGCCGTGGGCGGATTCATGGCCGGGGCGGGGCATGCCGTCACGCTGGTCGGCCGCGCGGCCCACATGGAGGCCATTGCGGACCGCGGCCTGCGTGTCACAGGCATCTTTGGGGACCACTGCTTTACGGGCATCGATGCCCGCACCACCGCCGACGGGCTGCGGCTGGGCGACTATGACGCTGTGTTCATCACGGTGAAATCCTACGACACCGCCGCCGCGCTGGAGGCGGTCGCGCCCGTGGTCGACGACAGCACACTGGTCTGCGCCTACCAGAACGGCTTGGGCAACATCGAGCAAATCGCGGCGCGCTTCGGCTGGGCGCGCACCGTCGGCGTGCGCGCCATCTACGGTGTGCGGGTCGCCGAACCGGGTGCGATTGCCGTCACGGTCATCGCCAGCCCCACGGCTCTGGGGGCGCCGCGGCCCGAAGGGCCCGTCGCGCGGGTGCGCGAACTGGCCGCGGCCATGGACGCGGCCGGACTGCCCACGGTGTACTCGGACCGCGTTGAGGCGCTGCTCTGGGCCAAAGTGGCCTACAACTGCGCGCTGAACCCGCTCTCCGCGCTGCTCGACGCGCCCTACGGAAAACTGCCGGAGATTGCCGAGGCGCGCCGCATGATGGATGCCGTGATTGACGAGCTCTACGCCGTCGGCCGGGTCCGCGGCGTGCTGCTCGACCCACCCGACCCGGACGCCTACCGCGAACTGTTCTACACCAGGCTAGTGCCGCCCACGGCGGCCCACTATGCCAGCATGCACGAGGATTTCGCCCGGCACCGCCGCACGGAAATTGACGCCATGAACGGGGCGATTGTGCGCATGGGTGCCGCGTGCGGCGTGGCCTGCCCCGTCAACGCGTGGCTCACCGACCTGATTCACGCGCGCGAGGCGGCCATGGAGAAGCCTGCCCGATGAGCCGCAGGCGAACAAACCGGGGAAAGCCGCCGCTCCTGGTGGAAACGCCCGTATTGCAAACGCCTGTGGTGGAGATGCCTGTGGTGGAGACGCCCGTGGTGCCCCTCCTGCCGACACCCAGCGAAACGGCGCCGAACAGCGCCCGATTCGACCTGCCTTTCTGCGTGCTGGGGGGGGTGCTTATTGTCTGCGCCATGCTGCTCACATTCCGTTTTGCCATGAGCCCCGACAACGCGCGCTTCATGGGCTGCGGCGACCCGTGGGCCTATTACGGTCCCACGCTGTCCTTCATGGACCACACGGTCCATGAGGACCGTGAACTGCCGCTCTGGAACCCGCTCTACTTCTGCGGCCAGCC
>CAIUWO010001006.1 GCA_903902895.1 Candidatus Hydrogenedentota bacterium
GTCGCCCAAACGCTGTTTCAAATCGAAAGCGCCCTTCGTTGATGAGCAGTTGCATCCGCTTGGGCTGGCCCCGAGGTATTGCTCCAATTCGGCCAGGGTCAATTGGGAGTCGTGGTTCGCATCGAGCGTGTTGAATGTGCCGGCGTCGAGTCCGGGGATTTGCGACTGCGCCTCTGCCAGGCTCAGCCCGCCGCTTTGGTCCGTGTCCGCGGCCGAGAAGTTGTCGTTGAGGGTCTGGGCTGCAGTGGGCACCGGTTCGCCTTCGGCCTGGCCTTCACCTTCATTGCCCCCCTCCCCCTCGCCTTCGTTTGCACTGACATATGGCTGCAATTCGGACCACATCAACTGGCCGTCATGGTCCCCATCCAGCGTGTTGAAGGTGCTGGTGTCGAGTTCGGGGATTTTCGCCAGCGCCTCGGCCAGACTCAGTCTGCCGTTGTGGTCCGTGTCCGCAACCGGGAAGGTGTCGCTGAGCGTCCGGGCTGCGGCATGCAATGATTCGGTTTCGTTATCGAGATACTGCTGCAATTCCGCCTGGGTCAACTGGCCGTCCTGGTTCGCATCGAGCGTGTTGAAAATATAGGCGTCCAGTTCCTGGGCATGGGCCTGGGCTTCGGACAGACTCAGAGCACCGCTGTGGTCGCCGTCCGCTGTCGCGAAGCTGTTGTTGAGCGTTTGGGCAAGGGATTTGGCAGCGCCCTTGAGGTATCCCCGCAGTTCCGCGGCGGCTATCTGGGCATCATGGTCCGCATCGACCATGTTGAACACGTCTGGGTCGATTTTTGGGACTTGCACTTGCGCCTCTGCCAGACTCAGGACGGCGCTATGGTCGGTGTCGGCAGCCGAGAACAGGTCCAACATGCGCTGAACAAGGGTATTCGGGCGTTCTGCCTCTCCATCCACAGGCATGCCGACGATATGCTGGATGTTGAGTGTGCGGCTGCTGTCGGTGCCATCGAGTCCGGTGGCGGGATCATGCAGGGTAAAGGCGAGACTGTACGCGCCGTCGACGGCATCGGCAGGAATGGTCCAGGAGACGACGTGCTCACCGGGGCGGGAGGCCGCCTCCATGGGCAGGTTTTTGACGAGTTCGGCCGAACCGGGACTCTGTCCTGCAATGGTCAAGAACGCCTGGAGCGTCGCACGGGAGTCGTTGTCCCACAGCGTGATACGGACTATTTCACCGGGCCGCCAGGGCCGGAGACCACGGTAGTCGGGGTCCAAGCCAATCAAGGCTATGCGGGGCGCAAGGGTTGGCTGCGCCTGAACCAACCTGACCGGTAGGGTGAGTGTGGGGGTGTCCGGGTCGTTAGTGTTGAACGTGATTGTCGACTCAAAGGTTCCCGTTGAAGGCTGGTCGCCATTCAACAGCAGGACACCGTCGGCCCGGGAGTGTATCCGCGCCGGTCCGATGCCGGCCGGAGTCAACCATGCAGGCAGGCTGGCCGGGTCCGGCGAAACTTCCAGTGTCTGGCGCCCACCGTTGTGCAAGGGCACGAGGACGGTGAAACGTCCCGTTTCGGGACGGCTGCTCTCCCATTTCTCTATTCCCAGTTCGGCCTTCGGGTCGGGGTCGTATCCAACGACGGAGACGTCCTGCGTCGTGACAAGCTCGCTGGTGCACCCGTTCTCGGTGGCCAGCACCTTGAACCTGTAGTGATCTCCCGAGGGCCAGGCGGCCGGATTGAACCTGTATTTATAGGTGTGTCTTACCGCTCCGGCGGCAGACTGCCAGGGGATGTTGTTGGCCGCCTGTTTCCAGGTGCCGCCCCCGTCGGGACTGACAAAGAATTCACTTGCATCGACGATATCGCCGACTCTGGGATCCGCCAGGGGATCGCTGGACTTCCACTCGATGGAGACGGGTTCGGCTATCGTGCCGGTCGGCGCGCTGACCCAATTGAGGACCGCGCCGACAGAGGTGATTTGCTTGCTTGTCCAAACGCCGTAAACGGCGCCACTGCCGATGTAGCCCAAACGCACCTCGCTGATCCGGGGATCGGCGGGAACATTCAAATCAAAGGTGGTGCTGAACTGAGAATCCAGTGAAATTTTGTCGATGCGGTTCGTCTGGCCGGCAGCCGGGGAAACTTGAAGTGTGGGCGCTTCGGCCGGGATGAAGTAGCGCTCGTACTGGTTATACCCCACCGTCAATTCCACGTAGAATGCGTTGCCGGGCGGCACGACCGTGGTATAGGGGTTGTAGGGCTCGCCGACCTCGGCAAACACGGGGTCGAGGACTGCCTGGCTGCGTGCCTTGTTGAAGGAGCCTTGGAGGTGCATGCACGGCACCGGCGCCGCTTTGGGAAGGAGCGGCGCGATGGGCGTCTTGAAGGAATCATCCGCCGATTTGTAGACGAGGTCCATTAACGCGGAATACTCGTCTTGGTCCAGCCAGGCCCCGCCGGGCGGCGGACTGGTAGTGCCATACATCACCCTGCACTGAAAGGCGGGTTGTCCGTAGAGGTTGAGAATCTGGGAGTTCTTGGACAGGTCGTAGCCATTGGCTGAGGGAGGCCAATTGTTACTCAATCCGAGGAAATCGCCCTCGTAATAGTCGTCAAATTCCAGCGTGTGAAGGAACTCGTGCAACATGCCTTCTTTATTGATGGTCGCGGTGTCAATCAGCACGGCGCCGTTGATGCCTTTTCTTTGACATCCGGCGGCTTTGCCGCCGAGCCGCGCATCGATCCAACCGGGAGGAACAATGCCGACCACGCGGTCGACCAGGCCGCCGCTGGCACGCTGGCGCCGCTGAAGCTGACGGAGCAATGAGTCCGCTTCATATCTGCCGACCTGCCAGAAATGAAAACTCGGTGTCAGCGGCGGACCCTCAAAGAAGCTCACCGGCCCCGGGAACATTGATGAGAAGTTCTTCTCCAGTTCATCGGCAATCATAGGCGGGGCGATTATTGACCAGGCGTCCACGTTGCACACCACGAACTCGATGTGATAATCAAGCTGTTTCCTGGGTTCGCGGGCCGCCTTGATGGCGTACCTTGCACTGGTGACCAACCTGCCGTCCTTGGCCTGTCCGGTGGGATCATCGAAGATGATCCGGGCCATGTAGACCCTTTCATCCCGCACAACCTGCACGGGATAGAAGATACGGTCGCGGCGTCTCAGATTTTTTGACTCGGGGAAACCAATCTCAACAGGCTCCTCATGAAGGACTCCATCGGTGGCTTCAGAGTAAATCTCGATCCGGCCGCCGGTGCAGAGTTGGCGCTTGCCTCCCACATCGGCGTAGGTGTAGGCGTCCGGGTGCAGGGTGAAACGCGGCGCAAGCACGCACTGCATGGATTCAACCAAGTGCGGGGGCTCCTCAATCAATTGTGTGCGAATGGCCTCGACCTTCACTTGCGGGGGGACTTTGGCCACGAACTGTTTGGTCTCCAGGCCCGTTGTCAAGTTATTGGGGTTGATTGTGAACACGGTGGAGCCGGCAGCGTCGGTTTCTTGTTCGGTGCCACAATGTGCAGTTCCGGGCTGCCAAGGTCCGCCCAAGACAGCGACTTTCGCGCGCAACGGATGGTTGTCCAAATCCTTGATCAACACTTCCAACGACCCGGCAAACTTGGCGAATTGGGTAAGGGCATAGCTCTGCGGACAGTAGCCTTGGCAGGCAGATGTTCCGGATTTGTCCAGAGGCTCGATGACAAGGAGGAGTGCCGGGGCGGTGGTTCCAGCCTGGACATCCAAGGTCGGCCCCGCACCCGTCCCCAAGGAAACCAGCGCTTCGCCTTTGCTGTCGGTGGGTATCCATTTGCTCTTCCACGGCGTGGAGGGATAGTTGCTGTCCGTTGGGTACCATACCATGACCTGCACCCCGGCGCCGGCAGGGGTGAGTCCCTGAAGCGTTTGTTGAACCACGTGGACACGGTAGTTAAGGTTGAAGAGATCTTTACTCGTGGTCAGTGTGGTCAGCGGCACTGTCAAGTAGGGGTCATGGGGAAACACGTTGGATGCGCCCGCTGGCCTGACTGCAACTTGGAATCCCGGCTGGCGGAAGGTGCGAATCCAGTGTTCAGTAAATGTGTAGACACCCCTGTAGTCTCTGTATTGGACCGCGATTTCCAAATAAGCACCACCTGGCTCAGTCATAAGAAGGGGGCCGGTGGACCAGGACAGGGTCGTGTTTCCGCTGGTGTCGACAAGATTTACCTGATGCTGGCCGTCATAAAGGTCAATGGTAATGGCCGCCACTTCTGCAAGGCCTGTTCCAGGTTGGGTGGTGCAGCTAATGTTGAAGGACAGATTGGTCGCTGGAGGCATCCACCATATTCCAGTATCTTCGTCCTGGAAGATGGCGTGCCCTTCCGTTGAAGAGAAGGTGACGCCGATGTCCTGAGCGCCTGAACTGCCGGAAGTGACCACGGCGGCGCTCGCCGTGGCTGCCAGAACCAGCATTTGAACGAACACCGCCACAAGCAGGCGCGCAGACCGCCAACCAAAACCGACCCCCTGGAAATGCATAGTTGTCGCTCCTGGTGTTGAGTTCACCCTTTGCTGGATTGCCCGTAATCACGCCCACGCCAAGCATCAGGGCTGAGGCCCCTGAAAAGCGATGCTGCCCGATAGAAGACGGAAGATAATGCGATAAATTTGCTAATTAAAGCAAATGGATAAAACACGCATAAAATTTGTCACTTTGACCGTGCTTTGGGATTGCGGCCTACGGTGGATTGAGTGCGCCACTTTCTTTTCGGCAGAGAAAAAAAGCACTTATCGGCGCAAAATGCGCAAGGTTTGAGAGAACTCGGGCACCTTGAGCAGGGCGCAGCCCCCGGCGTAGGCGACACCGGCCACGGTCAGGGCACCGAGGACGGCAATGGCCTCCATGAGGAAGGACTTTGTTCCCAGGAAACCGTGCAGCAGCCGGAAGCTTTCCCAGGCCAACGCCCCCATGAAGAGCGCGCTGAGTGTCATTTTGCCGAGGGAAAGGAGCAGGGCCCGGTCCCACAGTCGGCCGTAGCGGCGGGAAAGGAGAAGGAAGAGGAGCACAAAATTGACCGTATAGGAGAGGCTGGTTGCCAGGGCGAGCCCGAGGTAGCCCATGGGCCGGACGAGCAGGAGTATGAAGACGATGTTGAGGGCCATGCTGATGGTGGCGACGATGACCGGGGTGATGGTGTTTTGAACGGCGTAAAAGCCCTGCACACTTATCTTGACCCAGGAGAAGGACAACAGGCCCAGCGACGCATAGAACACGGCGGCGGCGGTCTGTTGCGCGTCCGCCGGCGTGAATTTCCCATGCTGGAACAGGAGCTTTACCAGCGGTTCACGCAGGACAATGAGGCCCACCAGCGAGGGGATGATCAAAAAAAAGGACTGTCTGAAGCCCTGCCTGAGGGTGTCCCGGACGGAATCGAACTCGCCCCGCGCGGCGGCGCGGCTGATGGTGGGCAGAATGGCCACGGACACGGCGATGCCGAAGATGGACAGGGGCAATTGGATGAGGCGCTGTGCGGCATAGAGGGCTGTCACCTTGTCTTCGCCGAGGGACAGGGCAAAGAAGGCGTCCACCAGTTTGTTTACCTCGCCGGTTGCCTGGCCAACCACCACGGGCAGGAGCAGCAGCAAAATCTTGGAGTTCGCCGCATGGCGCAGGTTGAACTTGGGCCAGAGCACACCCGTATGGCGGTGCATGTCCCAAAAGAGGACCGCCAACTGGGTCAGCCCTCCCACCCAGGCCCCGATGACCAGCGCCCAAGCAGGGTCGTCAAACCAGCCCGTCATCACCAC
>CAIUWO010001007.1 GCA_903902895.1 Candidatus Hydrogenedentota bacterium
AATCCGCCGTCCCCGGCTGAACTGTACTTGTCCCCGTCGCCATAATCCAGCACCGTCGCCCAGTTAACCGTCGCCCCCGCGTCGTCCGCACCCGTTGTCACGCCAAACCCCAGAAGTTCGCCCTGCTTCACGGTAAGATGGACCGTGTCCGCCGCCAAGTCCGCGCTTTCTCCCGCGGTCAGGGTTTTCGACCAAAGGGTCTCGAATGCGAAAGCCCCTGCGGACTGTGCCTCCACACCGAACGGGACCGACTGCGACGCATACTCGCGCACCGGCGTGCTGGTCTTGTTCTGGAAACTCTCCAGGCGCAGTTGCCCGTCCTTGCAGGCATAGGTCATCTGCACGGCCGCCGTGCCGATGGTCCAAGTCTGCTTCTCCGCATCGGTCCGCGCAAAGGCGTCGCCCTCCTCGACTTTTGCTGCAGCGAGACAGGGTCCGGCGACCAGGCAGAACGCAACAAAGCTCAACCCCATTACTTTTGTCATGACAAACGCTCCAAGGTGCTCCCGACGTTGAGGAGAATAACACAGGCTTTCGCGGGGAACCACGGGGTGGACCGCTCCGGCAACCGTCCACAAAGAACGCGGCAAGATGCCGCGTCCACGTTGCGGCGTCCCATACCGTTGTGGCGGGCCATGCTGGCCGACTCTCATGTTGCAGCAACCGGAGCCAAAGAAAGCCGTCATTGCGAGGAGGACGCAGTCCGACGCGGCAATCTCTTGCTCGCATGAGGCTGTGGGTTCAAGAGGTTGCTTCGCTTTGCTCGCAATGACGGAGCTCCAGTTGATGCGCCATATGGGATTGACAACGCCAGAATCTATTGGGTTTTGACCTCGCAGACGACGCGAAAGCCCACGTCGTGCACTGCCTGGGACGCCTCGTAGTGCTGGCGAAACGCTGACCGGGCACGGCGGGGACAGTCCATCCACGAGCCACCGCGCACCACTTTGCGAGCACCATTTTCTGACACGGCCCGGTAGTCCGAGCAGGTCCATTCGGCCACGTTGCCGTGCATGTCGCACAGCCCCCATGGATTGGGCGCAAAGGTTCCCACCGGCGCGGACACGCGCCAGTGGTCGTCAAAGCGGATGTCGGCCGGACGCCAGGGCGGAAGCGCGTCGGGCACGTGCGGATAGTAGACCGTGTGGTGGGTCGCGTCGGAAAGGTTGGCAAAGCGGCTGAAGTCGTCGTCCAGCATGCCGTACCACATCGGCGTGGCGGCGCCCGCCCGGCAGGCATGTTCCCACTGTGCTTCCGTCGGCAGGGTGAAGGTGCTTCCCGTTTTCTCCGAAAGCCACGCGCAGAAGGCCGTGGCCGCGTCCCACGACACCCGCACCACCGGCTGTTCGGGCCGGTTCAGCGTGAAGCCGCGCTCGTCGTCGCCAAACTGATACTGCTCACCGGTCTCCAGACCGCTGTCATGGGCGGGGTCGAAACACCGGTACTGCTCGTTGCTCACCTCAACGCGGCCCATGAGAAACGCCTTGTCTATCGTTTCCGGGTGCGCCGGACGCTCGTTCGGGTAACCCACATCCGATCCCATGGTGAAGGTGCCTGGCGCTATGCGAAGCAGTTCCATCGTCACGCCGTCCGCGATTTCAACACGCACCTCAGGCCGGTCTTCGCCGGTCTTCGGCGTTGCCGTCGATGCGGGCGTGCTCCCTTCTGCCTCGCCAAAGGTCTCGGCCTGCGCCAGTTCAGGCGCGGGCGTCTGCTTCTCCAGTACTGTCACGGGATAGGCCGCCTCTGGGTCTTCGTCAATACCCGCATAACGGGCATGCAGTTCGCGCCGCCGTTCCGCGCCATGCAGCGCCGCCGCCAGTTTGGTTGGGTCGGACACAACCACTTCGCGCCAGGCGCCGTGGAACGGCGCGTTCAAATCGATCCAGGTGATCAATCGGTCCCACGCCTCTTCGTTCAGGCGCACACCGTAATGGCCGTCGCGCAGGACCTGCACCAGCGCGCTCGTGTCCGCATGGAAGGCGCGCGCCGGAAGCATGTGCGCGTCGCTCTCCAGCGTCGGCGTGTGCACCCACCGCCGAAGTTGCATGTAGGACTGCGAGAAATGCATCTGAAACGCAGACGGCACCCGCTCGGCCGGCTTCGCCGTCAGATCGAAAGTCGCTTTCCCATCCGCAGGCGCAACGCCATTGTGACAACCGATGCAATACGCATCCAGCACCGGCTGCACCTCGCGTTCGAACGAGAATCCCCGCGCCGGGCCGTACCACGGCTTTATCGCGGAGGGCTCGCGGCGAAACGCCCGTGGCATCGACGCCGCCGCACCGGCCATGCTCTGCTTCTCATGGCAGCCGATGCAGGAAACGGTCTCACCCGGCTGCCCCGTGAGCCAACTGCGCATCAGCGCCAGCGCCTTGCCGTCGGCATCCAGCGGTTGCAGCGCCACAGGCGTGCAGGACGGCACGCGGAAGTTGGCCGAGCCGTCGGGCTCGACCGGCACGGTGCCGAGAATGCGTTTTACGTCCCAGGGGCCGTCCAGACCCACGCGATCCGGCTCGCCGCCCATGCCGTGGAACGTGAAGTCATAGCTCACGAGGCGCAGCGCCTTCACGGCCCCGCGCGGCACACCGGCCAGTCCGGGTCCGCGGTAGACGTCTGCCAGGAGGACAGTCGCCTCTTTCTTCGCGGGTTCAACCACATCAGGGATGCAGGGCTGCGGTGGCGTCCTGCGCAGCGGCGTCGGTTCAAACATCGCGAAGCCGGGCTCTTCGTGGATCAACACAAAGTTGTCGAACACATCCACCAGGTACACGCCCCAAAGCGAGGTCCGCGTCGGCTTGCAGGAAACCAGGAAATACTTCTCGCTCAGCGGACAGGGGTGCAGGAAACGCGGCCAGCTTGCGCCGACCAGTCCGTCCAGTATGACCGGCTCCACCTTTTCGCCATAGCCGGGGATGCGCTGCACGACGCCATTGGTCTCGTGCCGTCCAAGCGCCGGATCAAGGATGACAAGCTCGCCCTGGCGCGGAGCGTCGTGATGGCCGCCCACAACCGCGACGACTTTCGTGGGGTGTCCCGGAATCGGCCGCGCGTAGAACATCGCTGTCGGCCAGAACGAATTGCTGCCGTAGTATTCGGCCTGCCCGGCGCCGTCCGGGTTCGCGTGAAACAGCAGCCGCGTGAATGCGTGCGCGATGTCGGCATACTCCCACCGCTGATAGAGAATGCGCCCGTTGTTGAGCACGGCCGGGCACCAGTTGTGGTCCTGATCATTGGTCAGCCGGCGGATGCTCCCATCGAAGTTGAGGAGGTAGAGGTTGGCAACCTTGGACCGTCCCCCGAGACAGGGCACGCCGATGAAAGGTGCTGTCGAAGTAAAGACGATTCGACCGTCGGGCAGGTAGCAGGCGTCATAATTGTGCACGTCCGGATCGTCGATGAGCGGCAGGACCGTCGCGGTTCTCGTGTTCAGGTCCAGTTCAGAAACGCCCCAGCGCCCATTCGCGTCCGGCATGGAGCAGAGCAGTTTTTTCGCGTTGTAATGCAGGTCCAGGTCACCGATAAAGCGCTCGCCCTCCGGACGAAACACCGTTTCAATCGTGCCGTCCGGGGTCGGCGGCGACAGGCTCACCAGGCTGTTGTCATAGCCTGTCGGCGGCAGGTCGTCGTTGCCGTTGGAATTGTGCGCCAGTCCCAGCTGCCCCGCACCGCGGCGGATCATCAGCAGACGGTCAAAGTCGATCAGCGGATTGGCCAGCAGCGCTTCGCGCTGCAGCGCATCAAAGCGCGCGATGATGTCGGCATACGTCTCCCGGCCCGCATTGGCCGGAACGGCGTCGTGTTCGGCTTGCAGCGCCGTCAACCGGTTCAGAAACGCGGTGCCGTTCGGATAGCCGTCCGGACACTGTTTGGACAGGTCTTCGATAGCCATGCGCAGTGCCCGCCACCGAGGGGGTGCGATGCCCGGCACCTCTGGAAAGGCCACGCTTGGAAACTTAGAGCGAATTACCACATCACGCCAAGAGGCGGGGACCGCCAGGTATTCAAGCAGGTTGGACGTGAGGCGCATTAGGTTAAGACGATAGGGGCTTTCCACATCGGCATAGTCGGGCCAGCGCCAACCAAAGACAATGATCCTGCCGGCCCCGAGGGTGTACTCTGCCAACGGCCGCTCCACGCCGCGCGGGGTGTTGGCCAGAAGCATTCCCTCGGCCGGTCCGCCCCAGTAGAAATCGCCCACGGCCGGACAACCGCCGCGGCTCAGCCAGACGAGCCCGCTCTCCTCCGTCAATCCGGCAAACGCCGGGTGGGAACGTTCCACAAGAACCATCGCCGCCGGGTCCCGGTAGTTCTCCAGATCCCGCCGCTACGGACGCATCTCCACCTCCAACCCAAGCGGGGCCACCATTGCCAGTGCGCCCCCGGACAACAGCACCCCGCCACCCTTCTCCGCATAGGCCCGCAGCGCCGCCAGCGGCGCCCCCGCATACAGTGCCGTGCGCGCAATGGCGTCGCCCTGGTGATACCAGACCACATTGAATTCGGCCAACGCATGCTCCGCACCGGCCGTGTCCGTGAAGGTTGCCTTGGCCCCGGTCAGCAACAATGTGGCGTTGCCAAGTGTTCGCGCCGCCTCCCACGCAGCCCGGTTGTGCGGTCCCATCGCCGATTCCGATGTCTCCGCCGCCACAAACGCAATCTTTACCGGTTCCGCCACGGCGGTCGCGGTGGCAAACAGCAGGGCAATGACCACGACACCCGTCAGCGTCAATGCGCGACCGGCGCCGCACCCGCCAACACACCCGGATCTGCCGCGCAAAGTAGACGCGGCATCCTGCCGCGTTCTTTGTAGAACCAAGGTACGGGCCAAGAACGGCAGGCAAACCGAAAACACCCTTCCTGCCGCATGCCCCAATCGCCCGCTGCGTGGGCAAGACGCACGATGAAAGAGGCTGGAAGCCTCATCTACTGTAGACGCGGCATCCTGTCGCGTCCGGACCGCGGCAGGACTGCCTTCTCCCTCCCCTTGGCAAGGGGAGGGGCAGGGGTGGGGTTCTTTGCCTTTATGCAACAAGCGCAGCCTTTCACAACGTCTCGCACTGCCGTTTCTACTGTTTCCAAACACGTCTTCCGGCGATGTGGTTTGTCTCACTTATTGTGCGCGTGACGCCGCCGCGCCTGCAAACTCCCGTCCCCGATTTGCGCCGTGGGAAGGGGTGGTGTACCCTCTCTTCACGAAAAGGATTCCGACACGTGACGCACCTCAAGCTGATAATCCCAGCGTTGCTTATTGCAGCGTCTTTTCCGGTATGTAATACCCCCGCCCAATCCGCCGCCGACACCCCCGGATGCCTGCTCCGGCTTGATGCTTCCCAGTCGGCCCCTGAGAGCGGTCGTGTGTCCCGCTGGCAGGATCTTTCCGGCAACGGTCAGGATGCTGTCCAGACCGACCCCGACCGTCAGCCTGTTCTCGAAAACGCCGCGCCCAACGCCCTGCCCATGCTACGCTTTGACGGCGACGATTTTCTCGTCACCCCGCTCAAACGAGACTGGTCCGGCACGGACTGGACGCTCTTCGTCGTGGCTTCCCTGGATGCCGACACCCCCGCCAACTACCGTGGCATCATTGGCAACCGCTTTGGTGACGGCAGGGAGAACTGGTGGTCGCTCGGCACCAAGGGCGATGGCATGACCTATCTGGAACTGGCGGCAGGCGTGGGCGTGGACACCACCGTGTCCCCCGCCAATGCCCGGACCTGTGCCTACACCGTGGTGAAGCAGGGACCGCACTTTTCCCTCTACCGTAACGGCGCGCTGATGGGCGAGAAGGAAAACGCCAATGTCGGCGGCCTCTCCAACGAACTCCGCATTGGCTTGTGGTTGGGCGCGGATCAGGGATGGAAGGGAACTGTTGCCGAGGTCATCCTGTGCGAAGGCGCGCTCGACATGCCCGGCCGAGACCATGTCGAGTCCTCTCTGTCGGATAAGTGGGATGTTTTCTTTGCGCAGCGGGTCTTGGTGAAAAAGGCGACGTGGCCGGAAACCATGCTCGCCTCACGCACCGCCCTGCGTGACTGGACGTCCAAACCGGGCATGAACCAGCCCGGCAATGAAGCCGCGGCCGAATTGTGGGAAGCGATTCAAGCCACATTCCCGGAAGAATCGGGCCGCTTCAAGCAACTGGCCGCCGCGGTACAGCGCGGTCCGGTCGAATGGTTTCAGCACGACACGGACTGCGACCTGGAAAAGGCCCTCCTCGCCGCAGGCGGCGCGCGGCATACAGAGCAGTTGAAGGCGCTGTCCACGTCAAACATGCCCTCCGGGGATCCCCGCTGGCTGGCGCTGGTGGACGAAGCCGGAAAGACGCGCGATGCGTTTATCGCGTCTCAGCAGCAACTGGACAGGATCAACATCGACGCTTTGCGCCGTGCCATCGGCGATCTTTCCGCCAATTATCCCGACCGGTACACAAAAGGACCGGAGTTTGCGTCACGGCTCATCGAGATCGAAGGCCACCTGCCGGAGATTAAAGCTGGTCTGGCAAGGTGTGATGACACAGCCATGGCCGCCGCCGAAGATGCGCTGAAGTTCCAGCGGGAAGCCCTGCTCGCCAACCCATTGCTCAATTTCGATAAGCTCCTGTTCATTCGGCGCAGCACAACCAGTCCCGCGCTCGGGCTGGTGCAGAACTGGCAAAGCAACTGCGCCCTGCCCGCCAGCGGTTTCGACGACACCATCGCCCAGCTTTCACCAGTAACGCCGGACGGTCAGGTGACGCCTGTATACAAGCCGGAAAAGCCGGTCTTCGTCGGTGATGTCGATCTCAACTTTGACGCGGACAGGATGCTGTTCTCCTCTATCGGCACCGGCGACCGGTGGCAAATCTTTGAGGTCGGCGCCGACGGCACGGGATTGCGGCAAGTCACACGCGGTGACGACCCGGACGTGGACAATTACGATCCCTGCTGGCTGCCGGACGGCAGGGTCATGTTCTGCTCCACAGCCTATTTCACCGCCGTGCCCTGTGTCAACGGCTCCACCCGCTGCGCGAACCTGTTCCGGATGGACGCCGACGGCGCGAACATGCACCAGCTTTGCTTCGATCAGGAGCACAACTGGTGCCCCACGGTCCTGCCCAGCGGCCGCGTGCTCTATCTCCGCTGGGAGTACACCGACACGCCGCACACGCACGACCGCGTGCTCTTCCATATGAACCCCGATGGCACCGGGCAGATGGAGTATTACGGCAGCAACTCCTACTGGCCAAATTCGCTCTTCTATGCGCGGCCCATTCCCGAAAGCCCGAACAAGTTTATTGGCATTGTGAGCGGTCATCACGGCGTGCCGCGAATGGGTGAACTGGTGCTCTTCGACGTCACCCGCGGCCGCCGCGAAGCCGAGGGGGCCGTCCAGCGCATCCCCGGCTACGGCAAGACAATCGAGTGGGGCGCCGAACCCGGCAAGGATTCGCCCCTCATCGCCGACAACCTGGTCGATGCCTCATGGCCCAAATTCCTGCATCCCTACCCGCTCAACGAGAAGTACTTCCTCGTGTCCTGCAAGCCGAC
Organism: Candidatus Hydrogenedentota bacterium; assembly: GCA_903902895.1. Classification (GTDB taxonomy): domain Bacteria; phylum Hydrogenedentota; class Hydrogenedentia; order Hydrogenedentales; family CAITNO01; genus CAITNO01. The sequence goes on from CAIUWO010001007.1 coordinate 7,530, forward strand.
GCCCGATGCCTTGTGGGGGCTCTATCTCGTCGATGTTTTCGACAATATGCTGCTGCTTCGCGAAGAACCCGGCTACGCACTCTTCGAGCCCGTACCCCTGCGCAAGACGCCGCGCCCGCCCGTCGTCCCCGACGTGACGAAGCCCGACCGTGACGACGCGCTGGTCTACCTCTCCGACGTCTACGCGGGCGGCGGTCTGCGCGGCATTCCCCGCGGCGAGGTCAAGTCGCTGCGCCTCTTCACCTACCATTTTCTCTATCCCGGCATGGGCGGGCCGCAGGCCGTCGTCGGCATGGAAGGTCCCTGGGACATGCGCCGCACGCTCGGCACGGTCCCCGTCGAAGAGGACGGTTCCGCCTACTTCCGCGTCCCGGCAAACACCCCCATCTCGGTGCAGCCCTTGGATTCGGAAGGCAAGGCGCTCCAACTCATGCGAAGCTGGTTCACCGGCATGCGCGGCGAGGTTCTCTCCTGTGTCGGCTGCCATGAGAGCCAGAATTCCGCGCCCCCGCAGCGGCAAACCACCGCTTTTCGCCGCGAGCCTTCCGAGATCAAGCCTTGGCGCGGTCCCGCGCGCGGCTACAACTTTGACCGCGAAGTGCAGCCGGTCCTGGACAAATACTGCATCGGCTGCCACGACGGCAACCCGTCCCTCCCCAATTTCAAGGACCGCACCCATATCACCGACTACAGCAGCGTCTTTCACAGCGGCGGCGAGGACGCGGGCCATTTCTCTGTGTCCTACACCAACCTGCACCGCTTCGTGCGCCGTCCCGGGCTGGAGAGCGACTACCACCTGCTCACGCCCATGGAGTTCCATGCCGACTCCACCGAACTGGTGCAGAAACTGCGCAAGGGCCACCACAACGTGAGGCTCGACGCGGAGGCATGGGACCGGATCATCACCTGGATAGATTTCAACGCGCCCTTCCACGGAACCTGGACCGAGCTCGCAGGCAAAGAGCGCGTTGATCCCCCCGCCGCGCGCCGTCGCGAAATGCTGAAGAAGTACGCCGGCATGGACACCGATCCCGAGGCGGTTGTCGATGTCCACGCCGAGCCGTCCGACGGTCCCATCATCCCCGATTCATTGCTGAGCGAGCAACGGCACATCCAGTGCGCCGGGTGGCCCTTCACGGCCGAAGAGGCCAAACGGCGCCGGGAGGCCGACGGGCCTTTCGAGAAGACCGTCGATCTCGGCAATGGACATGCGCTGCAACTGGTGCGCATACCCGCGGGGGACTTCATCATGGGCGACGCCGCCGGCCTGGCCGATGAAAGCCCGGCCAACGCGGTGCATATCGCCAAGCCCTTCTGGATGGGCATCTGCGAAATTACCAACGCCCAGTTTGCCTGCTTCGACCCGAAGCACGACAGCGCCGTCGAGTCCAGGTTCTCCATGCAGTTTGGCGTGCGCGGCTTCTATGTCAACGGTCCCGATCAGCCCGTCGTGCGCGTCTCGTGGAACGAGGCCATGGCCTTCTGCGAATGGCTGGGCACCCAGACCGGACAACGCTTCACGCTGCCCACCGAGGCGCAGTGGGAGTACGCCTGCCGCGCCGGCACGAGCACCCCCTTCTTCTACGGAAACATCTCCGCCGATTGGTCATCCTACGCCAATCTCGCCGACGCCAAGCTCAGCGAGTTCGTCTGCCACACGTACAAGAAAGAGCGCGAACCCTGGCCCGCCGCGAGCAAGTACGACGATTGGATTCCCAAAGACAAGCGATTCAACGACGGCGGCTTCCTGTCCGACGGCACCGGCCTCTACAAGCCCAACCCATGGGGCCTTCACGACATGACCGGCAACGTCAGCGAATGGACCCGCAGCGACTACAAACCCTACCCCTATTCCGACAACGACGGCCGCAACGACACCGCACCCGGCAAGAGCAAGGTCGCCCGCGGCGGCTCCTGGCGCGACCGCCCGGCCCAGGCCCGCTCCGCCTACCGCCTGCCCTACCGCGCCTACCAGCCGGTCTACAACGTCGGCTTCCGCATCATTTCCGAAGAATAGAAAACCCGCGCCGGACAAGTTCAACACAGAAAGTCGGCTCGGGCATGTGGGACAGCCGCCCTCGGCTGTCGGTCCGTGATAGGCGGACTGGAACGACAGGCGAGGGTGCCTGTCCCACATTTTATTAGCAGGAGGGCAAAGCCCGACGAAGCAATCTCTTGAAACCAAGAGCTTGATTATACGGTGTCGGCGCGCAGGAGATTGCTTCGCTTTGCTCGCAATGACGGTTTTCATGGGGGTTTGAAGGAGAGTCACATCCGCAATGACTATATCCTCCCAACCTGCTAATATTACCCATCGACCAACCAGGAGGGTCATGCCGTGCGAACGACTTGGGCAATGGGACTCATCACGATCTGTATCGTCACCGCGTGTGTTTCCGCGCCGGCCTC
>CAIUWO010001008.1 GCA_903902895.1 Candidatus Hydrogenedentota bacterium
ATGGCAATCTGCCGAGCGTTCACCTCGGGCAGTGTTTCCAGATAGTCGATGCACCGTCCCGCCGCCCAGCCGCGCCGGCACAGCCGCGACCAGTCATATTCGGGATAGGCCTTGACGAAGCTGTCCGTGTCGTCCCGCTGGTCCGCCCCGGCGTACACGCAGGCGATGTATCCGCGCCGCAGGGCGATGAGCGCCCAGCCGCGGTGATTGTCCTGGGTCATGAACACCGGGAACGGCCCGCCTCCTGTTGGGGTGTAGGTTTGCAGGTGCAGCACGGCCTTGGCATCGGGACCGAAGTGCAACTCGACGTCGCGGTAGGTGCAGTTGGTCTCCTCCCGTTCCTCCAGTACTTTGGCGGTGACCTTTGTTGGGGGCGGCGGCACGGTGCCCATGAACCAGTGTTTCAGCAAGTCGAGCAGACGTGCCCGCTCCTGGGACCACGCCTGTGGCGTGGTAATCTCCGCCGCCGGTCCGCCAGGGACGGCCGCAAGCACGCTGCTGACCCGCGCTTGGGAGGGCAATGCGCCGAAATCCGGCGGCTGCTCGCCGCTGCGGGTCAGAAAATCCTCAAAGAGCGCGCAATGCGGCGTCATGGTCCGCAGTTCGTCCAGCGCGGAGACGGACGGGGCCGCGGTCGCGGCGTGCATCATCACGGCAAGCAAAATCGCCAGCATATCGTCACCTCCGGGGGCTGGGGCCTGGCATGAGCATAGCCCAGCCTGCGGCTGGCGGTCCACCCACGATGGGGACGGGCGCAGGAAAGCCCCCGGTCTGCGGGGCGATTGCCAACCGCGTATCCGGATGGAAAATTGCAGGCGACGCGATGCGGAATGGTCGTGGAAGGGACAGGTCGACGCGGCTCCAAGTGCGTGAGAATGCGAATATAGGGGATGCATCACCTATTTTCCCTTTTCTGCGTCTCCGATTCGTTGCAGTCGACCGGGGGCTTGGATAGAATGCTTGACGGAATGACTATCTCCAGGAGATGCGGCTGTGTCAGCTTTGAAATGGTCTTATTGCCTTATTTGCCTTTTTGCCGCGTTCTCCGCCGGGCCTGCATCGGCGAACCCGGAGTTTCGCCGGGCGGTCGAGGAGGACTGGGCGCGGCAGGAAATGCGTCTGAACCGGACCACGAACAGCGAAGCGGCGCTTCAGGACGTCGTCAAGCGGGCCACACTGCTTCTTGCGGACCTGGCCCCCGCTGAAAACGCGCCCGATTTCTCCGCCGAACGGGAGTCTTTGGCCCGGCTTTCGGCGCGGGCAGCCCGCGCGGCCACGCTGGATGCGGAAGCGCGTCGCGGTCTTTACCTTGAACTGCGCTGGCTGGCACGCAACGCGGCCCTGAAGAATCCGCTGCTGGGCGACGGACCGCTGTTCTTCATGCAGCGGCGACGCTTCATTTGCCAGATGCTGCACGAGTATCTTGGCTATTACTATGACTATGCCGACATCGAGGGCGGCGGCGTGTATGTCCTGGAGAAGCCGGGCCAATCCTTCGAAAAGCATGCGTTGATCCAGGAGCGGCTGCCCCGCGGCAACTACAGCACCCTTGCGCTGTCCTACGACGCAACGAAACTATATTTTGCGTTCGCGGCGCGCGCGGACGGCGCCAAGCCGGACTACTACTCGCCGGAGCGGCGCTGTTTTCACCTGTTTGCCATGGACGCCGACGGGGGCAATCTGCGGCCGCTGACACAGGGTCCTGACGACGACTTTGACCCCTGTCCCCTGCCCGACGGGGCGCTTGCGTTCATGTCGTCCCGACGGGGCGGATTCACGCGCTGCAACAACCCCTGGGAGCCGCTTCCGGCGCACACACTGCACCGGCTTGAGCGCGATGGAACGGTGCGGGCGCTGTCGGTCCATGAGACCAGTGAATGGCATCCGCAGGTGCTCAACGACGGCAGAATTGCGTATACCCGCTGGGACTATGTCGACCGTTCGGCGGCGCACTTCCACGGCATCTGGGTGACCAACCCGGACGGCACCAACTCGCGGCAGTTGTTCGGCAATTACACACAGCGCATAAACGCCTGCTACCAGGCCCATCCGGTCCCAGGCTCGCAGCGCATTGCCTTTCTCGCGGGTGCGCACCATGCCAACGTGGGTGGATCGCTGGTGCTGCTCGATCCGGCCCGGGCGGCGCTCGATCCGGCCGACGGCGGCGATGATTTCGCGGCCATCGAGCCGCTCACGCCGGAAGTGTGCTTCCCCGAAACGCCCGACGTTTGGCCGGCGACCTATTACCACAGCCCGTGGCCGCTGTCGGAGAACTATTTCCTGATCAGCTACAGCTTCGACCCGCTGCCGGGCATGAGCGCGCTGACCAAGGAGGACACGGAAACGGGCCTGTATCTGCTGGACCGTTTTGGGAACCTCGAACTGCTGTACCGCGAGGCGGGTATATCGAGCATGTACCCCATACCCGCACGGCCGCGACCGGTGCCGCCGATCATTCCAAGCGCGGTCAACCCCGCCATGGGGAATGAGGGCGAGTTCCTTTTGGGCAATGTGAACACAAGTCATCTGCCGTTCCCGGCGGGACGCGAAATCCGGGCGCTGCGCATTTTCCAGATCCTGCCCAAGAGCGAGACCCACGTCGCGAACAAGCCCCGACTGGGCTATGCCAACGCCGAATCGGCGCGCATGCTTCTGGGCACTGTGCCGGTCGAGGCGGACGGTTCGGCGTACTTCCGTGCGCCTGCGCTCAAGCCGCTTGCCTTCCAGGCGGTCGATGCGTCGGGCAGAGCGGTGCAGGGAATGCGATCGGCGGCCTACCTGCAGCCGGGCGAGCGGCGCAGTTGCGTCGGCTGCCATGAATCGACCGCGCAGACCCGGGGAGCGGCTCTGGGCACGGTGATGGCCGCGCGGCGGGGACCGTCGGTGATCTCGCCCGGACCGGACGGGTCCATGCCTTGGAGTTTCACGCGGCTGGTGCAGCCCATCCTCGACCAGAAATGCGCCTCCTGCCATGAAAAGGATGCCAAGCCGCGGCTGACGGGGCGCGGGGTGGACGAGTTTTCGGAGTCGTACGCTGCTCTCCAACCCTACGCGCGCTGGTATGAATGGGGCGACAAGAGCATCAGTGTGATTGTCTCGCGTCCCGGTGAAATGCCCAGCGACATGAGCCCGCTGCCGGGCATTCTGCGCGATGCGAACCACGCGACGCTCACACTCAGCGACGACGACTGGCGCAACATATACCTGTGGCTCGACGCCAACGCCGCGTTCTACGGTGCCTATTCGCAGCCGGAGCAACTGGCGCAGCGAAACGGCGAGGCCTTACCGCCGCCTGCGATGCAGTGAGCCTGTACGGTTTACGGTTGACAGCCATTTCATCGGAGAGGGCAGTTCCACCGCGTCCACAGGTCCCGACCATTTCTTCTACCTTACTGGCGGGACAGTACCACTTCTCATAATGGGAAAACGTCGTGCAATCCTCAAATTGCATCGGACCTGTCGATGGGGTACGCTTTCCACTGCAAAGGGTTTGACTGCTGGAGGTTGCTGCCCATGGTCGTGCGGCTGCCCCGGGAGGTAACGCAATGAGCGACGGTACAGACAAAATGCCAGGCGGAGAGATTGTCGTTTACCGCGCCGAGGACGGCGGCAGCCGGATTCGTGTTTTGCTGGAAAACGAAACCGTATGGCTGACGCAGGCCATGATGGCCGAG